>NZ_JBEXQX010000008.1:0-398365 GCF_040612795.1 Streptomyces sp. NPDC006335 | reverse complement strand
CGGTGATGGAACCACTCCGGATGCTTGTGCACCCACGGATGGTCCGGGGAGCACTGCAGGGCGAAGTCCAGCGCGATCTCCAGACCCAGCCCCTTCGCTTCCCGCACGAACCAGTCGAAGTCCTCGATCGTGCCCAGATCCGGGTGGACCGCGTCATGGCCGCCCTCCGGCGAGCCGATCGCCCACGGCACGCCCACGTCGTCCGGCCCGGCGGACAGCGTGTTGTTGCGGCCCTTGCGGAACGTGGTCCCGATCGGGTGGATCGGCGGCAGGTACACCACGTCGAAACCCATCGCGGCGATCGCCGGCAGCCGGCGCGCCGCCGTGCGGAACGTGCCGTGCGGCTGCTCCGGGGTGCCCTCCGAGCGCGGGAAGAACTCGTACCACGAGCCGAACAGCGCCCGCTCCCGCTCCACCAGCAGCGGCAACGACTCCGACGCCGTGATCAACTCCCGCAGCGGGAACTGCGCCAGCACCGCGTCCACCTCGGGCGTCAGCGCGGCGGCGAGGCGGGAGGCGGCCGGCCGGGTCTCGTCGCGGAGGGCGCGGATGGCCGCCAGGATCACGCCGTTGCGCCCGTCGTCGGGGACTCCGGCCGCGGCCCGTTCGTAGAGCCGGGCGCCCTCCTCCAGGACCAGTTCGGTGTCCATGCCGGCGGGGATCTTGATCTGAGCGTGGTGGCGCCAGGTGGTGATCGGATCACCCCAGGCCTCGACGGTGAAGGTCCACAGGCCGGGGGTGCCGGCGGTGACGGTGGCGCCCCAGCGGTCGGTGCCCGGGGCCAGTTCCCGCAGGGGGGTCCAGGGTCCGGCGCGGCCTTCCGGATCCTTCAGTACGACATTGGCGGCGACCGCGTCATGACCCTCACGGAACACGGTGGCCGAGATCTCGAACGTCTCGCCGGTGACCGCCTTGGCGGGCCGGCGTCCGCGCTGGACGACCGGGCGGACGTCGAGGACGGGTATGCGCCCGACGGCCGGAGCCGGTACCGCTTCCGTGGAGGGTCGCTCCCGGGGCGGTGGTCCGGGGTCGGCGGGGCGCGTGGTGGTTGCTTCGGTGCTGGACGTCAGGGGTGCTGACGAGTGGTGCGTGGCGGGCATGACCGCTCCTGTCCGCGTCAACTTCGGGTGGGCGGATGGATGTGGGGAGGGGGTCCTGCGTGGCGTCCCAGTGAACCTACCTGAGCCGTGTACCGGAGGAGCCTTCCCACCCTATTCGGGTGGGCAATCCGGCACTTTGCTAACTACTCACGCGTATGTCTTTACACAAATCCGGCCCCGTTCTGGCCGAACGGGGCCGGACAGCGGACGCTCACCCCTGGGAACCGGGCACCTGGAGGAGCTTGTCCGGTGAACCGGCCCCCCGACCGGACACCTTCCCGGTGGCCGCCAGTTTCACCAGCGCTTTGCCGACCTGTGCCGGAGTGGCCCTCGGATGGTCGGCCAGGTACAGCGCGGCCGCGCCCGCCGCGTGCGGGGTCGCCATCGACGTGCCCGAGGAGGTAGCCCTGGCGGTGTCGCCGGTGATCCCCGCCGAGGTGACCGAGACTCCCGGCGCGAACAGGTCGACGGCCGAGCCGTAGTTCGAGAAGCCCGCCCGCCTGTCGCTCCTGTCGGTCGCGCCGACCGTGATCGCCTGGGGCACCCCGGCGGGCGAGTAGAGCCCGGCCGGCAGTCCGTCGTTGCCCGCGGCAACCGTGTACGTCACCCCGGAGGCGATGGAGGTGCGCACGGCGGCGTCCAGCGGGGCACTGTGGGCGCCGCCCAGGCTGAGGTTGGCGACGGCCGGCTTCCGCGCGTGCCTCGTCACCCAGTCGACACCGGCGATGACCTGGGCGGTCGTGCCCGCTCCGGCGTTGTCGAGGACGCGTACGGCAACCACCTCGGCCTTCTTGGCGACGCCGTAACCGGTGCCTGCGACAGTGGCCGCCACGTGGGTGCCGTGGCCGTTGCCGTCCCCCGCCGACCGGTCGTCCCCGACGAAGTCCCAGCCGTAACGCGCCCGGCCCCCGAAGTCCTTGTGGGAGATGCGGATGCCGGTGTCGATCACGTACACCGTCGTCCCGGCGCCCGCGGACCGCGGCCAGGAGTAGGTCCTGTCCAGCGCCGGCTTCGGCTGGTCCACGCGGTCGAGACCCCACGACGGCGGGTTCTTCTGGGTGCCCTCCAGGGTCACCCGGAAATCCTGGACGACCGAGGCGACCCGGGTGTCCGCCGCGAGCCGCCGGGCCTGTCTCTCGTCGGCCCGGATCGCGTACCCGTTGAGTACCGTGCCGTAGGTATGGCTGATTCTCGCCCCGTACTTCTCGGCGAGGTCTTTTCCGGCCGCCGACCGGGCCGTCGTTCCCCCCTTGAGTGTCACCAGGTAACTCCCGCTGACGGAACCGGCCTCTCCGGCGCCGAGTATCCGCCCCTCCGGTGCGGCGTGCGCGGGTGGGGAAATGGCCGAAAGCGCGGCGGCACAGCTCACCGCGGTCAGGCCCCCCACCCAGCGCAGACGCCGATCTCGCGTCCGTGCCATGACTTGGAATCCCCTCCTCGACGCGGCGTACGCCGGCCGGGACCCGCCGGGATGCACCCGGCGTCGGCGGGTACGCCATGGGGAAGCCTCTCGTGTGGTGTGAAGTACCACAAGGACGCCTACGGGGGTGTAATCGGCCATATCGGCCAGGGGAGACGTAGGGAGGTTGCGGCGATTTCCGGACTGTTCGATGCGGAACGGCTTGGCGGCGACACGGCCTTCTGCCGTGAACTGCGCCGTGGTGACGAGCCCTCCGCCCGGATACCTTCGAGGCTGAAACCGGGACGCACACCGCCGTGCGTCCCACTCCGCACGCTCGCCGAGGTGGAATGTGAAGGCGATTCGTCGATTCACCGTCCGACCCGTACTCCCCGATGCCCTGCGGCCCCTGAGCGATCTGGCGCGCAATCTGCGCTGGTCCTGGCACGCGGAGACCCGTGATCTGTTCCAGTCCGTCGACCCCGAGCACTGGGCCGCCTCGGGCGGTGATCCCGTACGGCTGCTCGGCAGCGTGCGCCCCGCCCGGCTCGCCGAACTCGCCGAGGACCAACCCTTCCTGCGCCGGCTCACCGCGGTCGCCGACGATCTCCACGACTACGTCACCGGTGAGCGCTGGTACCAGGCCCACACCGGTGAACTCCCCGCCGCCGTCGCCTACTTCTCGCCCGAGTTCGGCGTCACGGCCGCCCTGCCGCAGTACTCCGGCGGGCTGGGCATCCTGGCGGGCGACCATCTGAAAGCCGCCAGCGACCTGGGCGTCCCGCTGATCGGTGTGGGCCTGCTGTACCGCCACGGCTACTTCCGCCAGTCCCTGTCCCGGGACGGCTGGCAGCAGGAGCACTATCCGGTCCTGGACCCCAACGAGCTGCCGGTGGCGCTGCTGAGGGAGGCCGACGGCACCCCGGCCCAGGTGTCGCTGGCCCTGCCCGGCGGCAGGCAGCTGCACGCCCGGATCTGGCTCGCCCAGGTCGGCCGGGTGCCCCTGCTGATGCTGGACTCCGACGTCGAGGAGAACGACCTCGGCGAACGCGGGGTGACCGACCGGTTGTACGGCGGCGGCAGCGAGCACCGGCTCCTCCAGGAGATGCTCCTCGGCATAGGGGGCGTCCGGGCCGTACGGACGTACTGCCGGCTCAGCGGCCACGCCGAGCCCGAGGTCTTCCACACCAACGAGGGGCACGCCGGGTTCCTCGGTCTGGAGCGCATCGCCGAACTCTGCGACCAGGGGCTGGACTTCGACTCGGGCCTGGAGGCGGTCCGCGCCGGGACCGTGTTCACCACCCACACCCCCGTCCCGGCCGGCATCGACCGCTTCGACCGCGAACTGGTCGCCCGGCACTTCGGCCCCGACGCCGAGCTCCCGCGCATGGACGTGGGCCGCATCCTCGCCCTCGGCATGGAGACCTACCCGGGGGGCGAGCCCAACCTCTTCAACATGGCCGTGATGGGCCTGCGCCTGGCCCAACGCGCCAACGGGGTCTCGCTGTTGCACGGGCAGGTCAGCCGGGAGATGTTCTCCGGACTCTGGCCGGGATTCGACCCGGAGGAGGTGCCGATCACCTCCGTGACCAACGGGGTGCACGCCCCGACCTGGGTGGCGCCCGAGGTGTTCCGGCTAGGCGCCCGGCAGATCGGCGCCCAGCGCACCGAGGACGCATTGACCGTCGGCGGCTCGGACCGCTGGGACGCCGTGGGGGACATCCCCGACCAGGACATCTGGGACCTGCGCCGCTCCCTGCGCGAGCAGCTGGTGGAGGAGGTGCGGGACCGGCTGCGCGCCTCCTGGCGGCAACGCGGGGCCGGTACGGCGGAGTTGGGCTGGATCGACGGCGTCCTCGACCCCGACGTCCTCACGATCGGATTCGCGCGCCGCGTCCCGTCGTACAAGCGCCTCACCCTCATGCTGCGGGACCGCGACCGTCTGATGGACCTGCTCCTGCACCCCGAGCGTCCGATCCAGATCGTGGTGGCGGGCAAGGCGCACCCGGCGGACGACGGCGGCAAGCGGCTGGTCCAGGAGCTGGTGCGGTTCGCGGACGACCCGCGGGTCCGGCACCGGATCGTCTTCCTGCCCGACTACGGCATGGCGATGGCGCAGAAGCTGTACCCGGGCTGCGACATCTGGCTCAACAACCCGCTGCGGCCGCTGGAGGCGTGCGGGACGAGCGGGATGAAGGCGGCCCTGAACGGCTGCCTCAACCTCTCCGTCCTGGACGGCTGGTGGGACGAGTGGTTCCAGCCGGACTTCGGCTGGGCGATCCCGACGGCCGACGGCGTGGGGACCGACCCCGACCGCCGTGACGACATAGAGGCCGACGCCCTCTACGACCTCCTCGAACAGCGGGTGACCCCCCGCTTCTACGAGCGCGGCCAGGGCGGCCTGCCCGACCGCTGGATCGAGATGGTCCGCCAGACCCTGACCCTCCTCGGTCCGAAGGTCCTGGCCGGCCGGATGGTCCGCGAGTACGTCGAGCGCCTGTACGCCCCCGCGGCCCATGCCCACCGCACGATGGCCCCGGACGCGGCACGTGAACTGGCGGAGTGGAAGGCCAGGGTGCGGGACGAGTGGCACGGTGTGACGGTCGACCACGTGGAGACCACGGCCGCGACGACCACGGCCGAACTCGGCACCACGCTCGGTCTCCGGGTCCATGTCGGCCTCGGCGCCCTCGGCCCCGACGACGTGGAGGTCCAGGCGGTCTCCGGCCGCGTGGACGAGGAGGACCGCATCGCGGACGCGTCGACGGTCCCGCTGAAGCCGGTCGGCGGCCCGGACCCGGAGGGCCGCTGGGTCTACGAGGGCCCGCTGTCCCTGGACCGCACAGGGCCCTTCGGCTACACGGTCCGCATCCTGCCGTCCCATCGACTGCTGGCTTCGGGCGCGGAGTTGGGGGTGGTGGCGGTGCCTTCGGAGGACGTGGCGGAGGGGGCGGGGGTGTTGATGCGGTGAACGACGGGGGCGCGGGCCGAGGCCTCGTGGCTCAGCCCGCGTCCTCTTCGCCGGTCAGTTTGCGCAGGACGGCCCCGCATCGGCGTGCGTACGCGTGCTGGAGTCCCCGGGTCGCCGGGCCCCCCGCCCGGGAGTACCACTTGGCGCCGCGGCTGAAGGCCGACACCGTCAGCCATACCGTGCCGTCGCCGGTGCGGTCGACGACGAAGGACTCCTCGCCGCATTCGGGGTGGCCGGTCAGGGTGCCGTAGGCCCAGCCGGCGCGGCGGTGTTCCTCGACCGTCCAGACCACCCGGCAGGGGGCCTTGATGACTCCGGCGAGAGTGACGGTGACATCCACGTCGGGGGCCGCGCGGTCCGCGGTGGCGTCTATGCCCACGCCGAGCGCGCGGTGCATCTCCCAGGTCAGGACCGCCTCGGAGGCCTTCCTGAAGACGTCGTGGCCCTCGCCGATGCGCGTGCGGACGTGCAGGGGGTGGAAGCCGGGCGGGCAGAATCCGCTCCGCCGGGTGGCGCCGACGTCGTCGTACGTGAAGGACATGGGACCCAAGAGTAGGGCGGCACCCGGAAATGCCTTCGTTCCGGGTACCGCCCGTCAGACCCTGGGGACCGCTAGCTGACGTTGACCGCCGACCAGGCCGCCGCCACCGCCTTGTACTCGGCGCTGGTGGAGCCGTACAGGGCCGACGCCGCCGAGAGCGTGCCGGTGCGGGCCGCCTTGTAGTTGGTCGTCGACGTGAAGTACGTCGTCAGCGCCTTGTACCAGATCTGGAGCGCCTTGGCGCGGCCGATGCCGGTGACCGTGGAGCCGTTGGACGTGGGCGAGTTGTAGGACACGCCGTTGATCGTCTTCGCGCCGCTGCCCTCCGCGAGGAGGTAGAAGAAGTGGTTCGCGACGCCGGACGAGTAGTGGACGTCCTTGCTGCCGACGGAGGAGGACCAGGAGTCCGCCGAGCCGCCGTCCTTGCTGGGCTTGTCCATGTAGCGCAGCGGGGTGCCGTCGCCGTTGATGTCGATCTCCTCGCCGATGAGGTAGTCACCGACGTCGTTGGAGTTGGCCGCGTAGAACTCCACACCCGTGCCGAAGATGTCCGAGGTCGCCTCGTTGAGGCCGCCGGACTCGCCCGAGTAGTTCAGGCCCGCCGTGTTCGAGGTGACGCCGTGGCTCATCTCGTGGCCGGCCACGTCCAGCGAGGTGAGCGGGTTGACGTTGCCCTCGCCGTCGCCGTACGTCATGCAGAAGCAGCTGTCGTCCCAGAACGCGTTGACGTACGCGTTGCCGTAGTGGACCCGGGAGTAGGCCGCGACACCGTTGTTCTTGATGCCGCTGCGGCCGAACGTGGACTTGTAGAAGTCCCAGGTCTCCGCCGCGCCGTAGGCCGCGTCCACGGCCGCCGTCTGGTCGGTCGTGGAGCTGGAGGCGGCCCCGGTGCCCCAGACGTTGTCGGCGTCCGTGAACAGGGTGCCCGCGGAGGAGCTGGTCCCGTGCGCCTTGTTGTACGTCTTGTGGTTGCCGCGCGTGGCGTCGGTGAGGTTGTACGTCGAGCCGGACTGCGTGGTGCTGAGGCTGACCGTGCCCGAGTACAGGCTCTTGCCGGTACCCGTCGCGTTCTCGATGCCCTGGTACTCGTAGAGCTTCTTGCCGGTGGCCGCGTCGGTGATGACGTGCAGCTGGTTCGGGGTGCCGTCGTCCTGGAAGCCGCCGACGATCGTCTCGTAGGCGAGGACGGGGGTGCCCGAGCCGGCCCAGATCACCTTGCGCGCGCCGTCGGCGGCGGCTCTGTCCGAGCCCGCGGCCTTGGCGGCGGTGAGCGCCTGCGTCTCGGCCTTGGCGACCGAGAGCTTCGGGGTCAGGGAGGCGACCTTGATGGTCTTGTTCGTCGCCTTGGAGACGCCCTCGGTCGCACCGGACTTCGACTCGTGGACGATCAGGTCGCCGCCGAGGACGGGCAGGCCGTCGTAGGTGCGCTCGTAGCGGGTGTGGACGGTGCCGTCGGCGTCCTTGACGACGTCCTTGACGACCAGCTTCTCCTTGGCGCCGAGGCCTATCTGCTCGGCCGTGGTGCCGGCGTCGGCCTGCTGCTCCTTGATGAGGGAGGTGCGCGCGGCCGCGGAGAGCTGGACCGGGGCGCCCGCGGGGGTGACCTTTCCGGTGCCTTCGGCCGGGGTCACGGCGGCGGCACTTCCGGTGGTCAGACCGGTGGTGAGAAGGGCCCCGGCCGCGACGGCGGTGGCGATGGCCAGGGTGGTGCGCTTGTGACGCGCGTAGAGGGGGGTCACACAAGCTCCTTCGTGGGGGAGCCCGGACGGCGTGGGGTGCCTTCCGGGGTGGTTGTGAAGTTGTGCGGCGGTTGTGAGGAAGCGTGGCATCAAGGCGCGTACATGTCATGACCCTCAAGTGATGTTGGCCGAAAGTCGACGAGCAGGTGAATATTGCCGCCGTGTAAAGCGAGTTGAGCTGGGCAAAGGCCCAACAAGGCATCGGTCATGGGCTGGCAAAAAGAGGGCGCCGCCCCGGGGAGTCGAACCACCGGGACGGCGCCCTGACCGAGCGGAAGCGACCTACGGGAAGGTCAGCTTCCAGCTGTTGATGTAGCCGGTGTCCTGGGCCGCGTTGTCCTGGACCCGCAACTGCCAGGTCCCGTTGGCGACCTCGGACGAGGCGTTCACCGTGTACGTGGTGTTGAGGTTGTCCGTGCTGCCGCCGGTGCCGTAGGCCTTCAGCGTGTACGCCGTGCCGTCGGGGGCGATCAGCTGCACCCGGAGGTCACCGATGTAGGTGTGCACGATGTCGACCGCGACCGCGAGGTTCGAGGGCGCGTTGCCGGTACGCCCGGTCACGGTGATCGGCGAGTTGACCGCCGCCCCGTTGTCCGGAATCGATACGTCGGTGGTCGACTCGAACGAGGTGCCGCCACCGCCGCCACCGCCGGGACGCGAGCCGACCGCCACGCCCGCCCAGGCGTTCGCCACGGCCGTGTACTCGGCGCTCGTCGTGCCGTACAGCTCACCCGCCGCCGCGAGGGTGCCGGTGCGGGCGCCCGCGTAGTTCGTCGTCGACGTGAACTTCGTGGTCAGCGCGCGGAACCAGATCTTCTCCGCCTTGTCCCGGCCGATGCCGGTGACCGGAAGACCGTCCGAGGTCGAGGAGTTGTAGGTGACACCGTTGATGGTCTTGGTGCCGCTGCCCTCCGACAGGAGGTAGAAGAAGTGGTTCGCCGGGCCGGACGAGTAGTGGACGTCCACCGACCCGATCCCCGAGTACCAACTGTCCTTGGACGAACCGTCCTTGCTCGGCTTGTCCATGTAGCGCAGCGGCGTGCCGTCGCCGTTGATGTCGATCTCCTCGCCGATGAGGTAGTCACCGACGTCGGAGGAGTTGTTGGCGTAGAACTCGACGGCCGTGCCGAAGATGTCGGAGGTCGCCTCGTTCAGACCGCCGGACTCGCCCGAGTAGTTGAGCCCCGCGGTGTTCGACGTGACGCCGTGGGTCATCTCGTGACCGGCCACGTCGATCGACGTCAGCGGGTGGGTGTTGCCCGACCCGTCGCCGTACGTCATGCAGAAGCAGCTGTCCGACCAGAACGCGTTGACGTAGTTGTTGCCGTAGTGGACCCGGGAGTACGCCCCGACCCCGTCACCGCGGATGCCCGAACGCCCCTGCACGTTCTTGTAGTAGTCCCACGTGAGCGCGGCACCGTAGTGCGCGTCCGCGCCGGCCGTCTCCGTGTTGGAGGCGCTGCCGTTGCCCCAGATGTCGTCCGCGCCCGAGAAGAGGGTGCCGGTGCCGGAGGTGCCGCGGTTGAGGTTGTACGTCTTGTGGCCGCCGCGTGCCCCATCGGTCAGGTTGTACGTCGACCCGGACTGGGTGGTGCCGAGGGTGACCGTTCCGCTGTACATGGTGTTGCCGGTGCCGGTCTCGATGCCCTGGTACTCGTAGAGCTTCGCGCCGGTCGCCGCGTCGGTGATGACGTGCAGCTCGTTCGGCGTGCCGTCCTCCTGGAGACCGCCCACGACCGTCTCGTACGCCAGGGTCGGGGTGCCGTTGCCGGCCCAGATCACCTTGCGGGGGGCGCGGTTGGTGTCGGCCTTGTCAGCGCCCGCCGCCTTTGCGGCCTTCAGCGCCTGCGCCGACGCCTTGGCCGCGGTGACCTTCGGTGTCACCGAGGCGACCTTGATGGTCTTGTTCGTCGCCTTGACGACGCCCTCGGTCGCGCCGGACTTCGTGGTCTCCACGACGAGGTCGCCGCCGAGGACGGGCAGGCCGTCGTAGGTGCGCTCGTAGCGGGTGTGGACCGTGCCGTTGCCGTCCTTGACGACGTCACGGACGACCAGCTTCTCCTTGGCGCCGAGGCCGAGCTTGTCGGCGGTGTCCGCCTTGGTGGCGTTCGCCTCGCGGATCAGCTCGGCGCGCTGGGCGGGGGTGAGCTTGAGGGACTCGGCGCCCGGGATCGCCTTGCTCGCGGCCGACGGTGCCTTCTCCGGGGCTGCGGTGGCGGCGCCCGACTGGACGGCCGCGGCGATCAGGGCCGAGACACCGACGAGGGCCACGGCGGCGGCCTTGCGGTGCAGGGTGTGGGGGGTGCGTCTGTGGGAGGAACTGTCTCTCAACACTGACTCCTTCTGCGCGGCCGCGGATCACGCGGCCAGGGGAGACCGGACGGTGGGTCGACCGTCCGGGCGGTACGCGGAACGAGGTGCAGGTGGCCGCGGATCAGAACACAGCGAGAGATCTGTGAGGTTGCTGTGAAGCGGCCGTGGGAAGAGTGGCACCGGAAAGCCCGTACTGTCAGGAGCGCGTCAGAAAGTTGGCCGGAAATCGTTCGTTGTCCGGGAGTTCATGTTCGTTATACGGACTTTCCACCTGGGTCGGACACCCGGGGGCCGGTCCCCGTGCCACGAGCCCCACAGCGCCGCGTACGCCCCGTCCGCCGCCACCAGCTCCTCGTGCGTGCCGAGTTCGGTCAGCAGGCCGTTCTCCATCACCGCCACCCGGTCGGCGTCGTGCGCGGTGTGCAGCCGGTGCGCGATCGCGATGACCGTGCGTCCTTCGAGCACGGCACCCAGGGCGCGCTCGGTGTGCCGGGCGGTCGTGGGATCGAGGAGCGCGGTCGCCTCGTCGAGGATCAGCGTGTGCGGGTCCGCCAACACCACGCGCGCCAGGGCGAGTTGCTGCGCCTGAGAACCGTCCGTGCGGCAACCGTCCTCGCCGAGCGGGGTGTCGAGTCCCTCGGGCAGCTCCCGCACCCACCCGTCGGCCCCTACGGCGGTCAAGGCGGACCACAACTCTTCGTCCCCGGCGCCGGGTGCGGCGATGAGGAGGTTGTCGCGGACCGTCCCCAGGAACACGTGGTGCTCCTGGGTGACCAGGACGACCTGGCGGCGCAGCTGCTCGGGGTCCAGGCCGACGACCGGCACGCCCCCGACGGTCACCGAGCCCGACGTGGGCGCGTCGACCCCGGCCAGCAGCCTGCTGAGCGTGGTCTTCCCCGCGCCCGACGGGCCGACCACCGCGAGCCGTTCGCCGGGGCGCACGGTCAGGTCGACGCCGTGCAGGACCTCGCCGCCGCGGCCGTAGGAGTAGCGCACGCCGGTCACGTCGATGCGGTCTCCGGCGGGGACGGGCGAGGCCTTGGAGTCGGCCCGCGGTGCCGCGGCGAGGCCCTCGACCCGGGCGAACGAGGCGCTACTGGACTGGAGTTGTTCGACCCGCACGAGGATCTGGTCGAGCGGGTTGACCAGTTGCTGGAGGTACAGGGCGGCCGCCACGACCGAACCCAGGCTCATCACGCCCCGCGCGTGCAGCATTCCGCCGACCAGGAGCACGCCGGCCACCGGCAGGATGTACGCCACCTCCACCACCGGGAAGAACACACTGCGCAGGTAGAGGGTGTACAGGCGGGTGCGGCGGGCCGTGTCGAGGGCGTCCCGGCTCGCCCTCACGCGCCGCTCCTGGAGCCGCAGCGCCTCGACCGTGCGGGCGCCGGACGCGGTGGCCGCGAGGATCTCGGCGACGTCGGAGGTGGCCTCGCCCTCGGCCAGATAGCCGTCCCGCGCCCGGCGCAGGTACCAGCGCAGGACGAACCAGATCGGCAGCAGACCGAACACGCCGACCGCGCCCAGCAGCGGGTCCAGGAAGAACACCGCGCCGAGCAGGAACAGGAACTGCACGGAGTTGATGAGCAGTTCGGGTCCGGCGTCACGGAGCGTGGTGCCGACGGTGGCGACATCGGCGGTGCCGCGGGCGGTGAGGTCACCGGTCCCGGCGCGTTCCACGACGGAGGCGGGCAGGGCGAGCGTGCGGTCCACGAACTCCTCGCGGACCCGGGCCAGGGTGCGTTCGCCGAAGCGGTGGCCGACATAGCGGGCCCAGCGGGCGAGGAGGAGCTGGGTGCACGCGCACACCACGAGGACGGCCGCGAGCCGGTCCACAGCGGTGACACCGCTCCCGGCGCGCACCTCGTCGATGATCCGGCCCAGCAGCCAGGGGCCGGCCAGTCCGGTGAGGGCGGCGAGCGCGTTCAGGGCGAGGACGGCGGTGAAGGCGCGGGTGTCCTTGCGGATCAGCCGGACGGAGGCGCGCCGTACGGCGGCCTGGTCGGCCACCGGGAGATGGCTCCTGCTCACTTCATGACCTCCGCGTCTCGGGCGACAAGGGCGCGGTATCCCGGTTCCGTGGTGAGGAGTTCCTGATGGGTTCCGGTCGCCGCGAGCTTGCCGTCGACCAGGTAGAGGACCGTGTCGGCGTGGTCCAGGACGAGGGGGGAGGTGGTGGTGACGGCTGTTGTACGGCCGTCTCTTGCCTCACGCAGGCGTTCGGCCACGAGGGCTTCTGTGTGGGCGTCCAGGGCGGAGGTGGGTTCTACGGCGAGGAGGACTTCCGGGTTCGCGAGGAGGGCCCGTACCAGTCGGATGCGTTGGCGTTGGCCGCCGGAGAGGTTGCGGGCCTGGGCGTCGATGGGGGAGTCGAGGCCGTCCGGGAGACCCTGCGCGATGTCGTCTGCCACGGCTGCGTGCAGGGCGGCTGCGAGTTCGTCGTGGCTGATCGCGCAGTTCCCCGCGCCCCTGAAGGGCGCGATTACCTCACGTAGGTTTCCCGCGAACAGGTCCGCCTCGTGGTCCGCCAGCAGGATGTGCTCCCTGACCTGCGGCAGCCTGATCTCGTCCAGGGGGACTCCGGCCCAGGTCGCCCGTGACGGGGTGTAGCGGGCCAGGCGGTCCAGGATCGTCGCCGCGTCCGCCGGGTGTGCCGAGGCCAGTGCCGTCAGGCGGCCCGGGAGAATGCTCACCCCCGACTCCGGGTCGTGCAGCACCGAGGGCTCCGCGGGAGCGTCTCGTGTGCCCCGGTCCTCCAAGGGCTCCAGACGCAGGAACCGTACGACCCGCCTCGCCGCGACCACACCCCGGCTGAGCTGGTACCCGCACTCCACCCAGAACGCCACCGGGCCCACCAGGACCGCGACATAGCCGTACACCGCGACCAACTCGCCCACGCTGATGTCCCCCTGGGCGGCCAGGCGGGCCGCGAGCCAGGTGACCACGGCGAGGAACAGGGTGGGCAGGCCCACGCCGAGGGCCTGGACCCAGCTGGTGACCGCGCCGACCCGGTAGCCCTGGGCCCGCAGGTGCCGGCTGTCGCGGTGGAAGGCGTCGGCGACCAGGCTCTTGCCGCCCAGGCCGTTGAGGACGCGCAGGCCGCCCGCGAGGTCGGCGATGCGGGCGGTGAGGACGCCCTGCCGGTCGCGGTACTCCGTCTCGGCGCCCTGGAGGCGGGACAAAAAGGGGCCGACGAGGAGGACGATCGCCGGGATGCCGAGGAGGACCACGGTCGCGAGGACCGGGGAGACCGACACCAGCAGGGCGGCCACCGTCAGATAGGCGACGCACGCGCCGACGCCCGGGCCGACGACGGTCAGGGCCTGGGCGATCGTCTGCACGTCGCCCACGCCGATCGTGACGACCTCCCCGGCCCCGGTCCGGCGCGAGAGCGCGGCACCGAGACGGACCGCCTGCCCGACGACCACCTTGACCGTGCGGAAGTTGGCGTCCATCCGCACCCGGGTCATCGTGCGGTGCCGCATGATGCTCAGCCAGGCGTTGAACGAACCGACCGCGAACAGCGCGAAGCTCCAGCCGGCCAGCGCCGCCCAGTCGCCCGGCTCCAGACCCTCGTCGATCGCCTTCGCCATCAGGTACGGCGTCGCCGCCAGCAGCACCATCCAGGAGCTGCCCAGCAGCGCACCGGCCACGGACCGCCCCGGCTGGCAGCGCACCAGCCACCACAGATAACGCCAGCCACCGCGGACGTCCGGCGTGCCGGGATCCTCGTACGCGTCGATCACACGTCCCCCCGCTCGTTCACGCGAGACTGTCCCGCCACGCCCGGTGCAGATCCGCGAACCGGCCCGTGCCCGCGACGAGTTCGGCCGGTGTGCCGTCCTCGACGATCCTGCCGTGCTCCATGACGAGGACCCGGTCGGCGATCTCCACGGTCGACAGGCGGTGCGCGATCACCACGGCCGTACGGCCCTTCAGGACCGTCGCCATCGCGCGCTGCACGGCCCGCTCGCCCGGGACGTCGAGCGAACTGGTCGCCTCGTCCAGGATCAGCACCGCCGGATCGGCGAGCAACGCCCGTGCGAAGGCGACCAGTTGACGCTGGCCCGCCGAGATGCGGCCGCCGCGTTTGCGTACGTCCGTGTCGTAGCCGTCGGGCAGCGCGCTGATGAAGTCGTGCGCCCCGATCGCCTTCGCGGCCCGCTCGATCTCCTCGCGGCCGGCGTCCGGGCGGCCGATCGCGATGTTCTCGGCGACCGTGCCGGAGAACAGGAACGCCTCCTGCGTCACCATGACCACCCCGCGCCGCAGTTCGGGCATCGCGAGCTCGCGCAGGTCGACGCCGTCGAGCAGGACCCGGCCGCCGGAGGGGTCGTAGAAGCGGGCCAGCAGCTTGGCCAGGGTGGACTTCCCGGCGCCGGTCGAGCCGACCACCGCGACCGTCTGCCCGGCGGGCAGGGTGAGGTCGAAACGGGGGAGCACCTCGCCGCCGGTGCGGTAGCCGAACGAGACACCCTCGAAGACGACCTCGCGGCCGGGACGGTCCGAGGACCCGAGCGCCGGGAGTTGCCGTGGAACCGACGGCTCCGGCACGGTCGGGGTCTGGGCGAGCAGGCCCGCGATCTTCTCCAGGGAGGCCGCCGCCGACTGGTAGGAGTTCAGGAACATCCCGAGCCGGTCGATCGGGTCGTACAGCCGCCGCAGGTACAGCACCGCGGCCGCCAGCACCCCCAACTCCAGCGAGCCCTCAGCCACCCGGTAGGCGCCCCACAGCACGATCCCCGCGACGGCCGTGTTGGCGACCAGCCGGGACCCGACGACATAGCGGGCCATCTCCAGGAGCGCGTCGCCGTTGACCCGCTCGTGCCGCTTGTTCAGCACGGCGAAGTCGGCGTCGTTGGCGGCCTCGCGGCGGAACGCGCGCACCGGGCGGATGCCGTTCATCGTCTCCACGAACTTGACGATCACGGCGGCGATCGCGGTCGACCGCTTCCGGTAGACCCGGCCCGCGCGCCGCCGGTAGACCCGCACGAGCAGGTACAGCGGGACCAGGGACGCCACCGCGACCGCGCCGAGCCCGAGGTCCAGCCAGAGCAGCAGGGCGGAGATGTAGAGGAACGACAGGATGACGGTGACGAGTTCCTGCAGGCCCTCGTCGAGCAGTTCGCGCAGCGACTCCACGTCCGTCGTCGAACGCGAGATCAGCCGGCCCGAGGTGTAGCGCTCGTGGAAGTCGATGCTCAGCGCCTGCGCGTGGCGGAAGATCCGGCCGCGCAGGTCGAGCAGCACGTCCTGGTTGACGCGCGCGGAGGCCAGGATGAACGCGTACTGGAGCCCGCCGGAGGCCAGCGCGCACAGCAGGTAGCCGGCACCCACCGCGATCAGCGGGCCGTGGTCGTGGTCCCGGAACGCGGGCACCGCGTGGTCGATGGCGTACGCCACCAGCAGCGGACCCGCCTGCACGGCCGCCTGCTGGAGCAGCAGCAGAAGGGTCGTCACCGTGACCCGTGCCTTCATGGGGGCGAGCAGGGAGCGCAGCAGGAGGGCGGTGGCGCCCGGGGGAGCGGGCAGGCGGTCGTGGTCGAAGGCGTCGTCGGTGCCCTGCGGCCCGGGCCGGCCGGGTTCCTCGTCCGCGGTGGGCGCGGACGTCGTGGGGGCCGTCATCGGGCGTCCTCCCCTTCCCCGGAGTCCCCTGAATTCCCGGACCCGGACATCAGATGGGCGTACTCGGCGTTCGTGCGCAGGAGTTCGTGGTGGGTACCGACCGCCGTGATGCGGCCGTCCGACAGCAGGGCGACCCGGTCGGCGAGCTGCACGGTGGAGGGGCGGTGGGCGACGATCAGGGCGGTGGTGTCCGCCAGGACGTCCCGCAGCGCCGCCTCCACCGCGGCCTCCGTGTGGACGTCCAGGGCGGACAGCGGGTCGTCCAGGACGAGGAACCTCGGCTTGCCCACGACGGCCCGCGCGAGAGCGATGCGCTGGCGCTGGCCGCCGGAGAGGCTGAGGCCCTGTTCGCCGACCTGGGTCCCGGTGCCCTGGGGGAGGGCGTGCACGAAGTCGGCCTGGGCGACGGAGAGGGCGCGGTCGAGCTCCTGTTCGTCGGCGCCCATGAGGACGTTGTCGGCGACGCTGGTGGAGAAGAGGGTGGGGTCCTCGAAGGCGACGGCGACTTTCGAGCGCAGCTCTTTTCGGGACATCGCGGTGATGTCCTCGCCGTCGAGCGTGATCCGGCCCGATGTCAGTTCGTGCAGGCGGGGGATGAGGGCGGTGAGGGTGGTCTTGCCGCTGCCGGTCGCGCCGACCAGGGCCATGGATTCGCCCGGGCGGATGTGGAGGTCGATCAGGTCGAGGATGGGTGGGGAGCCTTCGGGGGCGTCGGGGTAGCGGAACCGGACGTCGTGGAACCGGAGGCCGTCTGCGGGCCGGTGGGGGCTGGTCGCGCCGTTCTCCGCGCCCCTGAAGGGCGCGTTCTCCTGCTCCGGTACCTCGTCCATCGCCTCGAAATAGCGCTCCGTGGCCGTCGCCGCCTCCTGGCTCATCGCCAGCAGGAAGCCGATCGAGTCCACCGGCCACCTGAGCGCGAGGGCCGTCGACAGGAAGGCCACGAGCGTTCCCGCCGACAACTCCCCGTCCGCCACCTGCACGCAGCCCAGGACCAGCGCCGCTCCGATGGCCACCTCCGGGAGGGTGGTGATCACGCCCCAGATCGTGGCCAGCAGCCGCGCCTTGTGCAGCTCGGTTCCGCGCAGCTTCCCGGACAGGTCGCGAAAGGCCCTCGCCTGCGACCGGTGCCGGCCGAACCCCTTGATGATGCGGATGCCGAGCACGCTCTCCTCGACGACCGTCGTGAGGTCGCCGACCTGGTCCTGGGCGAGTCGCGCCACATGGTGGTACCGCTTCTCGAAGATCACGCAGGTCACGACGACGGGGATCGCGGGGCCGAGGATCACCAGGCCCAAGGTCCAGTCCTGGAGCAGCATGATGATCACGCCGACCAGGATCGTCACGCTGTTGACCAGCAGGAAGGTCAGCGGGAAGGCGAGGAACATGCGCAGCAGCATGAGGTCCGTGGTGGCCCGGGACAGCAACTGGCCGGACGCCCAGCGGTCGTGGAAGGCCACCGGGAGCCGCTGGAGGTGCTGGTACAGGCCCGCCCGCATCTCCGCCTCGACATGGGAGAGCGGCCGCGCCACCAGCCACCGCCGCAGCCCGAACAGCAGCGCTTCCGCGAACCCGAGCAGCAGCAGGTACAGCGCCCCGAGCCACACGCCCGCCGTGTCCCCGTCGGCGATCGGGCCGTCCACCATCCACTTCAGCACGAGTGGGATCACCAGCCCCGTACAGGAGGCCAGGATCGCCACGAACGCGGCGGTGAACAGCCGCGCGCGGACCGGCCGGACATACGGCCACAGGCGCAGCAGGGTCTTGACGGCCGATCGGTCCTTGGTGGTTGCACGTGTCGTGGACATCAGCAGCGAGCCTACGGATCGGCACTGACAACGCCCACCGAGTTTTGGCCGGACCGGAATCGGCCGATGGACCTACGACCTGCGTGTTCGAGGGGTCGTACAGCAGGAAGCGGTGGCCGTTCCGGGGCGGGCGGCGGGGTCGTACGGCCGCATCCACCGATCGGTTGATGCCGGGTCGAGCGCGACGGGCGATGCGGCGGCGGGGCCCGGCCCGGGACGCTGAGGCCATGTCCGTCATCGAAGTCAGCGAACTGCGCAAGTCCTACGGCGGCCGGGCCGTCGTCGACGGTGTCTCCTTCGCCGTCGAGGAGGGCGAGATCTTCGGGATCCTCGGCCCGAACGGCGCCGGCAAGACCACCACCGTCGAGTGCGTCGAGGGTCTGCGGATTCCCGACGCGGGCCGCGTCCGGGTCACCGGCCTCGACCCCGTCGCCGACCACGCGCGCGTGGCCCGGGTCCTGGGCGCCCAGCTCCAGGAGAGCGAACTCCAGGCCAAGCTCACCGTCCGGGAGGCCCTGGAGCTCTACTCCACGTTCTACGACAGGCCCCTCGACTGGCGCCCGCTCGCCGAGCGGCTGGGGCTGGCCCAGAAGCTCACCACCCGGTTCGGCAAGCTCTCCGGTGGCCAGAAACAGCGCCTGTTCATCGCGCTCGCCCTCGTCGGCAACCCCCGGATCGTGGTCCTGGACGAGCTGACCACCGGCCTCGATCCGCGCGCCCGCCGCGACACCTGGGAGCTGATCGAGGACGTCCGCGCGAACGGCGTGACCGTCCTGCTCGTCACCCACTTCATGGAGGAGGCGCAGCGGCTCTGCGACCGGATCGCCGTGATCGACCAGGGCCGGGTCGCCGCCCTGGACACCCCGGCCGGGCTCATCCGGCGCTCGGCGGGCGCCACCGTCATCAGCTTCACCCCGTCCGCCCCGCTCGACGCGCACGAGCTCAACACCCTGCCCGCGCTCGCCTCGATCGAGGACCGGGACGGCCGTCTCACCCTGTCCGGCACCGACGAGACCGTGAACGCCGTGATCACCCTGCTCGCCCGCCGGCACCTCACCGCCCACCAGCTCCGCGTGGTCGACGCCACCCTCGACGACGCGTTCCTCGACCTCACGAGGACCGACACCCAGGAGGCCACGGCATGAACACCGCCGTACTGCGGACCGAGGTCCGGCTCTTCCGCCGCGAACCCGGCGCCCTGTTCTGGATCCTGCTGTTCCCGACCCTGCTCCTGGTGATCCTCGGCTCGATCCCGTCCTTCCGGAACCACGACCCCGACCTCGGCGGCCTCAGGACGATCGACGTCTACGTCCCCGTCGCCGTGCTCCTCGGCCTGATCGTCGGCGGCCTCCAGTCGATGCCGCAGACCCTCACCGGCTACCGCGAACGCGGCATCCTGCGCCGCATGTCCACCAACCCGGTGCGCCCGACCGCCCTGCTCACCGCGCAGATGACCGTCTACGGCGGTGCCGCCCTGGCGTCCGCGCTGCTCGCCCTCGCCGTCGGCAGGTTCGCCTTCGCCGTACGACTGCCCGAGCAGGTCCTCGGATACCTGCTCGCGCTGGTCCTGGCCGTACTGGCCGCCCTCGCGCTGGGCGCGGTGGTCTCCGCGCTGTCCCGGACCACGAAGATGGCGGGCGCGATCGGATCCGCGGTGTTCTTCCCGGCGATGTTCTGCGCGGGCGTGTGGGCGCCGGTGCAGACCATGCCGGACGTCCTCGCCCGGATCGTCGGGTACACGCCGTTCGGCGCGGCCGCCGAGGCTCTGAACCGGGCCGCGGCCGGGCACTGGCCGGGCTGGACCCACCTGGGCGTGCTGGTCGCCTGGACGGTGCTGCTCACCGCGGCCGCGTCGCGCTGGTTCCGCTGGGAGTGAGGAAGGCGCCGTGCAGACTGGGGAGATGAACGCGTCGGACGCCAGGATCGACAGGTACTGGGAGCGGCTGCACGTCTGGGGGCCGTACGGACTGCTCGGCACCGGTCTCGTCCTCGCGGTCGTCTCCGCGGGCATCATGGACGGCCCCGTCGACTGGTACCTCGTCGGAGCGCTGGTCGGCGCCGCGATCCTGCTCCAGTCGTGGTGGCACGGCACCCGGCACCGCCGCCCCCGCCGGGGCCGTGTCCCCACCCGGACCGGGACCGTGTACTACGCCGTCCGCTGGGCCATCGCCTTCGTCCTCACCTGGCTCAACCCGTTCTTCGCGTTCTACGCCGCCAGCGGCTACATGGACGCCGACGAGCTGATCCCGGGCCGGTGGCGGCGGCTCGGACTGTTCGCCAGCGCGGTCACCGTGGCGGGCGCGCAGGCCGGCGGGCTGATGCCGGCGAGCACGGCCCAGTGGCTCGGGTTCGCCGCGCTCCTGGCCGCGAACTTCGGCCTCCAGTCGGTGGTCGCCCACATCACCGAGCAGGAGGAGCAGCGCTCCCGCGAGCGCGCCTCGACCATCGAGGCCCTCCAGCAGGCGCTCGACGAGAACGCCGCCCTGCACGCCCAACTCCTCGTCCAGGCAAGGGAAGCGGGCGTCGCCGACGAGCGCCGACGGCTCGCCGCCGAGATCCACGACACCCTCGCCCAGGGCCTGACCGGCATCATCGCCCAGCTCCAGGTCGTCGCGAACACGCCCGACGAGAACCAGGCCCGCGAGCATGTCCACCGGGCCATGGACCTCGCCCGCCACAGCCTGGGCGAGGCGCGCCGCTCGGTGCACAACCTGGCCCCCGTCGCGCTGGCCGACGCGGGGCTCCCCGAGGCCCTGAAGCAGACCGTCACCGACTGGGGCGAACGCACCGGTGTGCGCGCCGAGTTCACCGCCACCGGCACCGCGCAGCAGCTCCACGAGGAGATCGCGGCCACCCTCCTGCGCATCGCCCAGGAAGCCCTCTCCAACGCCTCCCGGCACGCCCGGGCCGGCCGCCTCGGTGTCACCCTGACCTTCCTGGGCGACGAGGTCATCCTCGACATCCGCGACGACGGCGTCGGCTTCGACCCCCTCGCCCTCCCGGCCCGCACCCGCACCGGCGGTTTCGGCCTCGACGGCATGCGGGCCCGCGCCGAACGCGTCGCGGGCTCCCTCACCGTCGAGTCCGAACCGGGCCACGGCACCGCCCTGTCGGCTCGCGTACCGTTGGTCCGCCATGAGCGGTGACATCTCGGTGCTGATCGTCGACGACCATCCCGTCGTACGGGACGGTCTGCGCGGCATGTTCGAGTCCGCGCCCGGATTCGCCGTCCTCGGCGAGGCGTCCGACGGCGTCGAGGCCGTCGAGCGGGCCGCCGCGCTCGACCCCGACGTGATCCTGATGGACCTGCGGATGCCGGGCGGGGGAGGGGTGGACGCCATCCGCGCGCTGACCCGCGCCGGTGCACGGGCGAAGGTCCTCGTGCTGACGACGTACGACACGGACTCCGACACCCTGCCGGCCATCGAGGCGGGAGCCACCGGCTACCTCCTCAAGGACGCCCCCCGCGACGAGTTGTTCACGGCCGTGCGGGCCGCCGCGGAGGGCCGTACGGTCCTGTCCCCGGCCGTCGCCTCCCGCCTGGTCTCCGCGGTCCGCACTCCCGGTGCGCACGGCAACGAACCCCTCTCCGCCCGCGAGCGCGAGGTGCTGGCCCTGGTCGCCAAGGGCACGTCCAACCGGGAGATCGCCCGCGAGCTGTTCATCAGCGAGGCGACCGTGAAGACCCATCTCACCCATCTCTACGGCAAGTTGGGCGTCAAGGACCGCGCGGCCGCGGTCGCCACGGCGTACCAGCGGGGGATCCTCGGTTAGGACCTTCGGGGAGGCCTGACCGCCTCAGCCGACCTTCAGCAGCAGCACGGCCCGTGCCGGTACGGTGATCGACCCCCCTGCCCGGTGCACCACCCCGGGCGCCTCCCCCTGTTCCTCCCTCGACGTGTCGACGACCACCTCGTACCGCTCCGCCCACGGCGGCCCCGGCAGCACGAAGGCCGCCGGGCGGTCCCCGGCGTGCAGGACGGCGAGGAAGCTGTCGTCGACGATCGGCGCCCCGCGTTCGTCGCGGCCGGGGATGTCCCGTCCCGAGAGGTACATGCCGAGCGTGCCGGCCGGCGCGTACCAGTCCCGTTCCGTCATCTCCGTGCCGCGGGAGGTGAACCAGGCCAGGTCGCGCAGCCCGTCCGCCGAGTGCGCCCGCCCCGAGAAGAACGCCCGCCGCCTGAGCACCGGATGCCGGTGACGCAGGTCGATCAGCCGGGAGGTCAGGTCGAACAGGGCCTTCCAGCCGGGGTCCTCAAGCAGCCCCCAGTCCACCCAGCTGATCTCGTTGTCCTGGCAGTAGGCGTTGTTGTTGCCGCGCTGGGTGCGGCCCAGCTCGTCCCCCGCGACCAGCATGGGCACGCCCGTCGACAGCAGCAGCGTGGTGAGCAGGTTCCTGAGCTGCCGCCGCCTGAGCGCCCGTACCCGCTCGTCGTCCGTCTCCCCCTCCGCCCCGCAGTTCCAGGCCCGGTTGTCGTCCGTGCCGTCCCGGTTGCCCTCGCCGTTCGCCTCGTTGTGCTTCCTCTCGTACGACACCAGGTCCCGCAGGGTGAAACCGTCGTGCGCGGTGATGAAGTTGACCGAGGCGTACGGCCGCCGCCCGCCCCACGCGTACAGGTCGCTGGAGCCGGACAGGCGGTAACCGAGGTCCCGTACGTCCGGCAGCGCGCCCCGCCAGAAGTCCCGAACGGCGTTGCGGTAGCGGTCGTTCCACTCGGTCCACAGGGGCGGGAAGGCGCCCACCTGGTAGCCCCCGGAGCCCACGTCCCACGGCTCGGCGATCAGCTTCACGCGCCGGAGCACCGGGTCCTGGGCGATGACCGCGAGGAACGGCGACAGCATGTCGACGTCGTGCATGGAACGCGCCAGCGCGGCGGCCAGGTCGAAGCGGAAGCCGTCCACGCCCATCTCCGTCACCCAGTAGCGCAGCGAGTCGGTGATGAGCCGCAGGACGTGCGGCTGGACCACGTGCAGGGTGTTCCCGCAGCCGGTGTAGTCCGCGTACCTGCGCGCGTCCGACTGGAGGCGGTAGTAACCCCGGTTGTCGATGCCCTTCAGCGACAGCGTGGGGCCCAACTCACCCGCTTCGGCCGTGTGGTTGTAGACCACGTCGAGGATCACCTCGATCCCCGCGGCGTGCAGCGCGCGCACCATGCGCTTGAACTCGCCGACCTGCTGGCCCGTCGTACCGGAGGCGGCGTAGGCCGCGTGCGGCGCGAAGTAGCCGATGGAGTTGTAGCCCCAGTAGTTCTTCAGGCCGCGGCGCAGCAGGTGGTCCTCGTGCGCGAACTGGTGGACCGGCAGCAACTCCACGGCCGTGACGCCGAGTCGCACGAGGTGCTCGATCGCGGCCGGGTGCGCCAACCCGGCGTAGGTGCCCCGCAGTTCCTCCGGAATGTCCGGGTGCAGGGCCGTGAACCCCCGCACATGCACCTCGTAGATCACCGAGTCCGCCCACGGGGTCTTCGGCCTGCGGTCCTCCGCCCAGTCGTCGTCATCGTGGACGACCACGCCCTTCGGGACGTACGGCGCCGAGTCGCGGTCGTCCCGCACGGTGTCCGCCACCTGCTGCTGGGGCCAGTCGCGGACATGGCCGTACACCTCGGGCGGCAGGCTGAAGTCGCCGTCCACGGCGCGGGCGTACGGGTCGAGGAGCAGCTTCGCCGGGTTCCAGCGGCCGCCGGTCCACGGGTCCCAGCGGCCGTGCACCCGGAAGCCGTAGCGCTGGCCGGGCATGACGCCGGGGACGAAGCCGTGCCAGATCTCGTGCGTGAGCTCGGTGAGCCGGGCCCGGGTCTCCTTGCCGTCCGCGTCGAACAGACACAGCTCGATGGCCTCGGCACCGCCCGCCCACAGCGCGAAGTTGGTCCCCGCGACCCCGTCCGGGCCGACCCGGAACCGGGCGCCCAGCGGCGTCGGCGCACCGGGCCACACCGGCACCGGGGGTACCGCCCGCGCCGCCCCGTTCACCAGCGCGGCGGGGCGCTCCTCGGCGGCTTCCGTCACCGCCTCCTGCTCGGCTGCGCTGGACACCGGTCGGCCTCCCACGGCTCGTGGAACGAGGTGGAAAAGAGCGCACGGCGTCCCTGCCGCGGCACCCCTGCACGTCGTTCTCCCCACTGTTCTGCCCACCGCTCGCCTCGCACTCACGGGTTCGTTCCGGCGGGTTGGGCGGGGCACCCGAAGAAGAAATGGCGGTATGTCCCCCTTGTTGTAGATCCACAGGTCACGTTTCCCCCTGGCGGGGCGCGTCGTTGAGCTCCTCGTGAGGCATGGACATGGGCGCGCTCGGCGCGTGGGGGCCGCTTTGGCCGCCGTAGTGACATGGGCAGGACTGCTGGCCGGGGCCGTCGGCTGCACGGCGGACGGGGGTGGCGGGATCGGGGGCGTCGGCGGGTTCGGGAAGCCTCCCGCTCCCGAGGACGTCATCCGGGTCGCTCCCGACGACGGCACCAAGGGCGTGCCGCCCGAGGAGAAGCTGCGGGTCCGGGTGCCCAGCGGGCGCCTGGAGTCGGTCACCGTCGTCAAGTCCCAGGACGCGCAGGAGTTCGCGGTGCCCGGGCACATCTCCGACGACGGACTGCGCTGGGAGCCCGACGAGGCACGGCTCGCGCTGGCCGCCGAGTACACCGTCGACGCGGTCGCGCTCGACGCCCACGGCCGCCGCTCGGCCCGGCACACCACCTTCACCACCTACGTCCCCGAGGAGCGCTTCATCGGGTACGTCAGCCCGGAGAACCGCTCCACCGTCGGCACCGGGATGATCGTGTCCCTGGAGTTCAACCGGGAGATCGAGGACCGCGCCGCCGTCGAACGCGCCGTGCGCGTCACCGCGAAGCCGCCCGTCGAGATCCGCCCGCACTGGTTCGGCAAGGGCCGCCTCGACTTCCGCCCCGAGCACTACTGGACGCCGGGCACCCGCGTGACGGTCGCCCTGCGGCTGCGTGACGTCGAAGGCGCGCCCGGCGTCTACGGCCTCCAGTACAAGACCTTCTCCTTCACCGTCGGCCGCAGCCAGGTCTCCCTCGTCGACGCGGCACAGCACACCATGCAGGTCAGACGGGACGGCGCACTGCTCGCCACCGTGCCGGTCACCGCCGGCGCCCCGAAGACCACCACGTACAACGGCAAGATGGTCATCACCGAGATGCTCGAAGTGACCCGCATGAACAGCCGCACGGTCGGCTTCGGCGGTGAGTACGACATCCCTGACGTCCCGCACGCCCTGCGGCTGACCGACTCCGGCACCTTTCTGCACGGCAACTACTGGGCGCCCACCGCCCCCGGCAGGGTCAATGTCAGCCACGGCTGCGTGGGCCTCAGGGACGTGAAGGGCGGCAGTTCGGACACGCCCGCGGGCTGGTTCTTCGACCGCAGCCTTGTCGGGGACGTCGTCGAGGTCGTCCACAGCGATGACAAAAAGGTCGCTCCCGACAATGGCCTCGGGGGCTGGAACATGGGATGGAAGGAGTGGAAAGCGGGCAGTGCGGTGAAGTAACCCGACAGGGGGGTGGGTCGGCCCAACTTTCCGTCGAAGTTGGGACGGAATGGTGACCTTGGACTGACACGTTGCTCAAAAGTCTGCGGTTAATATTCGCCGACGTGTTCGTGGAACGCGTCGGGGAGCGGGCCTGACCAGGCCCTTCGAGGGGAGAACAGACTTGAACGTGCGACCGATATCGGGGGCGTCGGTTGACGCGCGGGGGCGCGGGACCAAGGGGCTGCTGGCGCTGATACTCGGCGTCCTGCTGCTGGCCGTCACCGCCTGCGGCGGGGGAGATTCCGGATCCGGCGACGCCAAGGCGGAGAAGGGCGACTCGTCCGCCTCCGACACCAAGCAGTCCGAGGCGGTCGTCTCGATCACCCCGAAGGACGGGGCCAAGTCCGTCGACACCAGCGGCGCCCTCAAGGTCGCCGCCAGCAAGGGCAAGTTGACCGAGGTCCAGGTCAAGGACGCCAAGGGCACCGCGATAGCCGGCAAGATAGCCGCCGACGGTGCCTCCTGGACGCCGTCCACCCACCTCGCCTCCGGCACCAAGTACTCGGTGCACGCGATCGCCAAGGACTCCGAGGGCCGCACGGCGGCCGAGGACTCCAGCTTCACCACCCTGACCCCGAAGAACACCTTCATCGGCACCTTCACGCCCGAGGACGGCTCGACGGTCGGCGTCGGAATGCCGTTCTCCATCCGCTTCACCCGGGGCATCACCAGCCCCGAGGACGTCGAGAAGGCCATCACCGTCAAGACCACGCCGGCGGTCGACGTCCAGGGCCACTGGTTCGGCAACGACCGCCTGGACTTCCGTCCCGAGCAGTACTGGAAGGAAGGCACCAAGGTCACCGTCGACCTCAACCTGAACGGGGTCGAGGGCCGCGACGGCGTCTACGGCAAGCAGAACAAGACCGTCTCCTTCACCATCGGCCGCAACCAGGTCTCCGTCGTGGACGCCAAGAAGCACACGATGAAGATCACCCAGGACGGCAAGACCATCAAGACCCTCAAGGTCACCACCGGCAAGCCCGGCTACGAGACCTGGAACGGCCAGATGGTCATCAGCGAGATGCTCCCGGTGACCCGGATGAACGGCGAAACGGTCGGCTACGGCGGCGAGTACGACATCAAGGACGTCCCGCACGCCTCCCGCCTCACCGACTCCGGCACGTTCATCCACGGCAACTACTGGGGCGGCGACGCCTTCGGCAACTACAACGCCAGCCACGGCTGCGTGGGCCTGCGGGACGTCAAGGGCGGTTACGACAGCGGGGTACCGGCCGCCTGGTTCTTCAACCACTCGATGATCGGCGACGTGGTCGTGGTCAAGAACTCCGACGACGCGACGGTCGCGCCGGAGAACGGCCTCAACGGCTGGAACATGTCGTGGGAGAAGTGGAAGGCGTGACGCTTCGCTGATCGACGGCCCCTGGTGCGAGGTACGGCACCAGGGGCCGTCGTCGTCCGTCGCCGCCTGGGCCGGATGTGAGCGAGCGCACCGGTCCCGCACCGTTAGTGCCCGTTAACCTGCCTGCATGACCGTGAATCTCGAAGTCGCCGAAGGTGTCGGCACCATCCGTCTCGACCGCCCGCCCATGAACGCGCTGGACGTGGCCACCCAGGACCGGCTGAAGGAGCTCGCCGAGGAGGCGACCCGGCGCGAGGACGTGCGCGCGGTGGTCGTGTACGGCGGGGAGAAGGTGTTCGCGGCCGGCGCGGACATCAAGGAGATGCAGGCCATGGACCACACCGCGATGGTCCTGCGCGCCCGCGCCCTTCAGGACTCCTTCACGGCGGTGGCCCGCATCCCCAAGCCGGTCGTCGCGGCCGTCACCGGGTACGCCCTGGGCGGCGGTTGCGAACTCGCACTGTGCGCGGACTTCCGGATCGCCGCGGAGAACGCCAAGCTGGGGCAGCCGGAGATCCTGCTCGGCCTGATCCCCGGCGCCGGCGGGACCCAGCGGCTGGCCCGGCTGGTCGGCCCGTCCAAGGCGAAGGACCTGATCTTCACGGGCCGTATGGTCAAGGCCGACGAGGCGCTGACGCTGGGCCTCGTGGACCGGGTCGTGCCCGCCGACGAGGTGTACGCCGAGGCGCACGCCTGGGCGGCGAGGCTCGCGCAGGGGCCGGCGCTCGCGCTGCGCGCCGCGAAGGAGTCGATCGACACGGGTCTGGAGACCGACATCGAGACGGGGCTCGCGGTGGAACGGAACTGGTTCGCGGGTCTGTTCGCCACGGAGGACCGTGAGCGGGGGATGAAGAGCTTCGTCGAGGAGGGCCCCGGCAAGGCGAAATTCCTCTGAACCACTTGCAATTGACGCGATGTCTGATCCGGGTCCCTCGATGGGGCGGTTTATGGGAGCCTTAACGCAACCTTAAGCCTGCCTTGTCGAGGGAGTCCGTCGATTGCCTCCCAGTGAGCCTCCGCCGCAGCTCAGAAGGGTTGCCACAGGCGCCGAAGTGCCTGGGGCATATGCCGATCGCCTCCCTCGGAACGACGCATTCCGGGGGGCGTATTCGTCAGGAACGGCCCCGGAGGCCGCTGTGGGCGGCCATGATGGGGGCATGGCGGGGCTGGAGGGTTTCGAACAGCCGCGGGGAGACGGCCGTACGACGGCGGCGCGCTGGTCTCCGGCGGTCGAGGACGAGCACGCACAGAAGGCGCTCGAACTGTTCGGAAATCCCACGGAGGCCGAAGTCCCGCTGCCCTCCCGGCCGGAGTCCGCGGCGGCCGCGCGGCGCCTGACCCAGGTGATCGTCCTCCGCCACTGGGGGCTCACCCCGAAGATGACCGAGGACGCGGTGTTACTCGTGTCCGAACTGGTCGGCAACGCCGTGCGGCACACCGGCGCGCGGGTGTTCGGTCTGCGGATGCGGCGCCGGCGGGGATGGATCCGCATAGAGGTCCGTGACCCGTCGCGCGGACTGCCCTGTCTGATGCCGGTGCAGGAGATGGACGTCAGCGGACGGGGGCTGTTCCTCGTGGACAAGCTGTCGGACCGGTGGGGCGTCGATCTGCTGCCCCGCGGGAAGACGACTTGGTTCGAGATGCGGGTGGCTGACCGGTAAGAGCCGACGAACCCCCTTAAATGGGGCGGGTGACTACGACCGATCGTCGGGCCCTGCTGCTCGCCACCGCCGGTCTCGCGCTGACCGCCGGATGTGGCACCACCGGGGCCGTCGCCCACCCCGCCCGCGCCACCGCAAGCTCCCGTCCCGATCCCCTCCCCGCCCAGCTCGCCCACGGCCCCCGCGACCGTCCCCGCCTCGCCCTCACCTTCCACGGCGGCGGCGATCCCGCCACCGCGCGCACCCTCCTCACCGAAGCCGAACGGCACGGCGCGCGCGTGACCGTGCTCGCCGTCGGGACCTGGCTCGACGAGCACCCCGACATCGCCCGCCGCGTCCTCGACGGCGGACACGAACTCGGCAACCACACCCTGCGCCACCTCGACATCAACGCGATGTCCGAGGCCGAGGCCCGGCAGGAGATCGCCGGCTGCGCGCAGCGGCTGAGGCGGCTGACCGGGTCGATCGGAGGCTGGTTCCGTCCCTCCAGAGCCCCCCGGGCCTCCCCGCTCGTCGAGCGCCTCGCCCGCGAGAGCGGCTACCCGCACGTCCTGTCCTACGACGTCGACTCCCTCGACTTCACCTCGCCCGGTGCCGCGGCCGTCACCCGCACGGTGCTCGGTGAAGCCCGCGCCGGGTCCGTGGTCAGCCTGCACTTCGGCTACGACGACACGGTCGCCGCCCTCCCCGCCGTACTGGAAGAACTCGACCGCCGCGGCCTGGCCGCCGTGACCACCACGGAGCTGTTCAGCTGATGCACCGCACCCTTGCCCAGCGCGCCCTGATCGCGGGCGCCGCGTTCGTCGCCCTCGCCGCCTGCGGTACCGGGCACCACGACCCGTCCGCCTCCGCGCACCGCGGTACCGAGGCGGCCGCCCCCGCCCCCGTGAAGCCGGTGAAACCGGTGCACAAGCCGGTCGACGGGCTGCCCGGGATGCCGCCGGTCCTCGACCCGCGGGACGTCTACGCCGCCGACCGGCCCAACCGGCTGTCCCCGGTGGTCAAGGACTTCCCGTCACGGGTCTACGTGCCCAACACCGAGTCCGACACCGTCTCCGTGATCGACCCGAAGACGTACGGGATCATCGAGACGATCCGGGTCGGACGGCAGCCCCAGCACGTCGTGCCCTCCTGGGACCTGAAGACCCTCTGGGTCAACAACAACCGGGGACACACCCTCACCCCGATCGACCCGAGGACCGGCAAGGCCGGCAAACCCGTCGAGGTGCACGACCCGTACAACCTCTATTTCACGCCGAACGGCAGGTACGCCGTCGTGATGGCCTCCCTCGACCGCGAACTCGTCTTCCGCGACCCGCACACCATGGAGCGCAGGAAGACGGTCCCGGTGAGCTGCTACGGCGTCAACCACGCCGACTTCTCCCTGGACGGCCGGTACTTCATCGTGTCCTGCGAGTTCAGCGGAGAGCTGCTGAAGGTCGACACCGAGAAGATGAAGGTGATCGGACAGCAGAAGCTCCCCTTCCGCGGGGCCATGCCGCAGGACGTCAAGGTCTCGCCCGACGGGAAGCGCTTCTACGTCGCGGACATGATGGCCGACGGGATGTGGGTCCTGGACGGCGACACCTTCGGCAAGCCGACCCTGCTGCCCACCGGCAAGGGCACCCACGGCCTCTACGTCAGCCGCGACTCCCGCGAGATGTACGTCTCCAACCGAGGTGAGGGGACCGTCTCCGTCTTCGACTTCACCCAGAACCGGCTCACCAAGAAGTGGCGGCTCCCTCAGGGCGGCAGCCCCGACATGGGCGGTGTCTCCGCCGACGGCAAGGTCCTGTGGCTGTCCGGCCGCTACAACTCCGAGGTCTACGCCATCGACACCCGCACCGGCGCCCAGCTCGCCCGGATCAAGGTCGGCAGCGGACCGCACGGGCTCGCGGTGTACCCCCAGCCGGGGCGGTACTCACTCGGTCACACCGGCATCTTCCGCTGAGCCGCCGACGATCCGCGGGACCGTGGCGAGCAGCACCGCCTCCGCGCCCACCGGACGGTAACCGGCCGCCTGGAACGCCCGCATGCTGCGGGCGTTCCCCGGGGACACCTGGGCCCACAGCGGCTCCGCGACGAGATGCCTCGCCGCGGTCACCAGCGCCCGCCCCAGACCACGGTGCCGTACATCCTCGTCCACCTCGACCGAGACCTCCAGGCGGCCGCCGACCCCGCGCCCCGTCACCAGCACCCCGCCCTCCGTAGTCCAGGCGCGGATGTCGTCGCGCCGCCTGCGGGCGTACGTGATGCGCGGGTGGTTCGCGTCCTCGATCTCCGCGAGCGCGAGCGGCGGTTCGCCGGGCAGCGGGTCGCCGACCAGCATCACGTCGATGGTCTCGGACCTGCGCCCGGTCCGGTCCAGGAGGGCGGTCAGGAACCGCGGGTTCATGGTCGCGGCCAGCGCGTCGCAGTCCAGGCGGCGCAGGGTGGCGTGGACCCACTCGGGGTCCTCGTCGGTGAAGACGACCGAGTGCGCGGTGAAGGACAGCACGCCCGCGTCCCGGTGGCACGCCTGCGGTACGACCGTCGTGCCGCCGTCCGCGGGCGGGAACACCCCGCGGGCCGCCGCGTCGAGAATGTCCCGCAAGGTCTCCATCACACCGCTCCTTCGGTCCGCGCCCACCGGGAAGGCCCTGGAAGCCCCCGGAAGGCCCACACTCGCAGACATGATCGAGGACGGCACCGGGGTTTTCCCCGGGTGGCCGCCGCACTGCGGGCCTGGGCGGGCCGCTAATCTGACCTGCGGCAGCAAGCCAGCAGGACACGACAAAGGCAAGAAAAGGGGCGGACCGGTGGCGCACATCGACATCGAGGAAGCACGCAAGCAGTTCGAGCGGATCGATGCGGACGGTGACGGCACCATCACCGCCGCCGAGTTCAAGTCCGCCCTCGCCCAGGGCGGCGACTGGAACGTGACCGAGTCGGTCGCCGAGGCGATCATCAAGAGCCGCGACCTGAACGGCGACAAGCTCCTGTCGTTCGACGAGTTCTGGGCCTACCTGAACAAGTAGGACCGACGGTGAAGGGGGCGCCCCGACGGGCGCCCCCTTCGTCATGCCCGGCCCCGGCCCCGGATCCGTACCGTCCAGCGGCCTTCGTCGCGGTTCAGGACCAGCGGGAGGTCGAAGCACTTGCCGACCTGGTCAGCGGTGAGGACGTCCGACGCCGGGCCCTGCGCGAGGACCCGGCCCTCGCGCAGCAGCAGCGCGTGCGTGGTGCCGGGCGGCAGCTCCTCCAGGTGGTGGGTGACCAGGACCGTCGCCAGCGCCGGATGCCCGCGGCGCAGCGCGTCCAGGGCGTCGATGAGCTGCTCACGGCCCGGGAGGTCCAGGCCGGTCGCCGGTTCGTCGAGCAGCAGGAGCCGCGGCTCGGGCATCAGTGCGCGAGCGATGAGCGTACGGCCGCGCTGCCCCTGCGAGAGGGTCGGCCAGCGGGCGTCGGCGAGGTCGGCGAGGCCGAGGGTGTCGATGAGCCGGTCGGCTCTGTCCACTTGCGCCCGTGTCGGCCGGCGACGGGGGAGCGGGGCGACGGAGTTGGTCAGCCCGGTCAGGACGACGTCCCGGACCCGCAGCGGCGCGGTGAGCGGATGGCGCGGGTCCACGTGACCGACGTGGGCGCGCAGCTCCCGCAGATCGACCCGGCCGAGCCGGTGGCCCAGCACCTCGACCGTGCCCCCGGTGGGGTGGATCAGGGCGCCCAGCAGGCCGAGCAGCGTCGACTTGCCCGCGCCGTTGGCGCCCAGGAGGGCCCAGTGCTCTCCCGCCCGGACGGTCAGGGAGACCTCCTGGAGGATCACCCTCCCGTCGCGGACGACCCGCACGTCCTCGGCGCGCAGGACCTCCCTCACCGCATCGCCCGGTTCATCGCGGACAGTACGGCCTGGACGGCGGCGGCCGGGCCCACGCCGGCGCCCCAGGCCGTCGTACCGCCGTTGACGCGGCACTCGGCGTAGGCCGCCGTGCCGTCCTCGGTGAAGTCGACGACCTCGACGGCGTACCCGGCACCGGCGAGCGCGTCCACGAAGGCCGAGAGCGCACCGCTGCCCGTGCCCTCGTGGTCACCGACGCGTTCGTCGCACTCCAGTGTGCCGACGAAACGGTGGACACCCGGCGCCTCCTCGTACGCCGTCCCCTCGTGCAGCCGCACCTCGCCCTCCGTGAGATAGCGGGCCCGGAACAGTTCGTACAGCTCCTTCGGGCTCATCTCCCGGCCGCTGGTGTCGGTGGCCTCCTGGACGGCCCGGGAGAAGTCGGGGCGCATGCGGGGCGGCAGGTCGAGGCCGTGGTGCGTGCGCAGCAGATACGCGGCCCCGCCCTTGCCCGACTGGGAGTTGACGCGGATGACCGCCTCGTAGGTCCGCCCGATGTCGGCCGGGTCGATCGGCAGGTACGGGACCTGCCAGGGTTCGTCCGGGTGCTCGTCCCGGTGGGCGAGGCCCTTGCTGATGGCGTCCTGGTGGGTGCCGGAGAAGGCGGTGTGGACGAGGTCGCCCGCGTACGGGTGGCGGGGGTGCACCGGCAGCCGGTTGCAGTGCTCGACGGTCTCGCGGACGGCGTCGATGTCACCGAAGTCGACCATGGGGTCCACGCCTTGGGCGTACAGGTTCATCGCGAGGGTCACCAGGTCGACGTTGCCGGTGCGCTCGCCGTTGCCGAACAGGCAGCCCTCCACCCGCTGGGCGCCGGCCAGCACGGCGAGTTCGGCGCAGGCGACGCCGGTGCCGCGGTCGTTGTGCGGGTGGACGGAGAGGATCACCGAGTCGCGGCGGGCCAGATGGCGGTGGACGTACTCGATCTGGTCGGCGTAGACGTTCGGGGTGGCGATCTCGACCGTCGCGGGCAGGTTGTGGGTGACCGGCCGGTCCGGGCTCGCGTCCCACAACTCCGTCAGCCGGTCGCACAGTTCCAGGACGAAGTCCGGCTCGGTGAGGTTGAAGGTCTCGGGGGAGAACTGGAAGCGGACGGCCGTGCCCTGGAGGGCCTCGGCCCGCCGTGCCATGTGCTCGGCCGCCTCCCGCACGGTCCGCCACACCTGCCCCCGGTCCCGGCCCAGGACGACGTCCCGCCACACCGGTGAGGTCGCGATGTACAGGTGGACGACGGCACGCGGCAGACCGGCGATCGAGTCGAAGGTCCGGTCGATCAGATCGGTGCGGGCCGGGGTGAAGACGACGGGGGTGACGTCGTCGGGGACGGTGCCGCCCGTCACCAGGTGCCGTACGAAGTCGAAGTCGGTGCGGCTCGCGGAGGGATAGCCGACCTCGATCTCCTTGAAGCCGGTGCGCACCAGCAGGTCGAAGAAGCGGCTCTTGCGGGCGGTGTCCATCGGTTCGGCGAGGGCCTGGTTGCCGTCACGCAGGTCGACGGGGACCCACAGCGGGGCGCGCTCGATGCGGGCGGCGGGCCAGGCGCGGTCGACGGCGGGGACATGGACGCGGTCCTGGAAGGGGCGGTAGCGGTGGAACGGCATGGGGCTCGGCCGCTGGGTGTTCCAGACGGTGGTCACGGTGTTTCCTTCGGCTCGGTCGACGGGGACCGGCAGCACGGCGTCCCGCGGCGGGGTGCCGGTCGCGTCAGGCCCCGCCGCGGCAGCCGAGAAGAAGGAGACCGCGGAAGATCACGGGAGGTAGGCTAGTCACTCCTCAGCTCCTCAGACAAGTGAGAATCGGCTGAGAACCCCTCGTCCCCGCCTTCGTCCCCGCTTTCGTCCCCCGTACGAGTTGGTGAACCGCAGATGCCGCTAGGCCCCGTCCGCCCCAGCCCCCTGGTCGAACAGGCCGCCGAACGGCTGCGCGAGCAGATCACCGCGGGGCACTGGCCCGTCGGCACGAAACTGCCTGGTGAGACCACGCTCGCGAGGGAACTCGGCGTCGGCCGCTCCACGGTCCGCGAGGCCCTGCGGGCACTGGCCGGGGCGGGGCTGGTGCGGGCGCGACAGGGGGCCGGGGTCTTCGTCACCGCGACGCAGGAGGTGCGGGACTGGCCCACACGTCTGCGCCGGGCCGCGGTCACGGACGTCTACGAGGTCCGCATGGCGGTGGAGGTCCACGCGGCCCGCCTCGCCGCGCGCCGCCGTACTCCCGAGGACGTGGCGGCCATCGAACGGGCGCTGGAGGGCCGTCGGGCCGCCGCCACGTCCTCCGACACGGCCTTCGTCGACGCGGACATCACCTTCCACGCGGCGGTGGTGGAGGCCGCGCACAACCCCGTACTCGCCGATCTGTTCAGGGAGTTCACCCCCGTTCTGCGCGAGGGCCTGGTCGAACTGCTGGCCCTGACCGGCCTGCGCGAGGACGACCCCAACACCGCGGACGAGGCGCACGCGGCACTGGTCCGGGCGGTGGCGGACGGGGACGCGGAGGGGGCGGCGGAGATCCTGCGGGAGGAACTGGAGGATCCGTTCCGCGGCTGACCGCCGGGCGCGCCGCCCGCCCCGGCGGTCACACGATGTCGAGCGGGCGGTGCGGTCCCTCAGGCGGCTGTATCCCGACCGTGTCCCCGGGACGCACCACGCCTCCCGCCACGACGACGCCCATGATCCCGGACTTGAACCGGGCGCCCCCGTCGGGACCCCGCCCGACGACCTCCTTCAGCAGGCCCTTGCGGAAGCCGTCGATCTGCGCACACGGGTTCCGCAGCCCGGTCACCTTCACGACGGCCTCGTCGCCCAGGCGCAGCAGGGTTCCCACGGACAGCCCGAGCAGGTCGACCCCACGCGTCGTCACGTTCTCGCCGAGCTGCCCGGCGCCGACCTCGAAACCGGCCTCCCGCAGCTCCTCGAAGAGCTCCTCGTGCATCAGGTGCACCTGCCGGAGGTTCGGCTGCGAGGGGTCCTTCCGCATCCGGAAACGGTGCTTGACGGTCGCCCCGCCGTGGACGTCGCCCTCCACCCCGAACCCGGCGAGCAGCGTGATGCTCTCCCGGTTCGGCTTGGTGAAGGAGTACGTCCCGTTGCTGCTGACCGCAGTGATGTTCCCGCCCATGGGGCAAGCCTACGAGCCGGGCCGGGTCAGGCGTCGTTCGCCCACTCCCGCAGGGCCGCCTTGCTCGCGAAGTCGGCGACGTTCTTGTCCACGGGGTCGTCGGTGTACTGGTGGAAGCGCCACTTCGCCTTGATGCGCGGCTTGCCGGCCGTGACGTAGTCGGCGATCCAGAGGCCGTCACCGGCGTACGACGTGGTGTCGACGTTCAGCCAGTAGTGCCTGTTCGTGTAGAGGACGACCCGGTTGTTCGGGCGGAGCTGTCTCACCTTGCGGATGAAGGAGTCCTTCTCCGCGTTGCTCGCGTGGGTGCCGTCGCCCGTGGTCTCCCAGTCGACCGCGAGGATGTCGCCGCCCTTCTCGGGGGCGTGTTTGACGAAGTACTCGGCCTGGGCGGTGAGGTTGCCGGGCCAGAGGAAGTGGTAGAAGCCGACGACCAGCCCGGCGTCCCGGGCGTGCTTGGTCTGCGCCGAGAGCTTCGGGTTGGTGTAGGAGCGGCCCTCCGTCGCCTTGACGAAGACGAAGGACAGCCCCTCCGTGCTGTAGGCGGCGGACTGGTAGGCGCTGACATCGATGCCGCGGAGCATGTGGGGGCTCCCTGAAGTGAGAGTGGGGGAACGGGAGTTGATGATGCCCCACAAGCCCCGCGGGAGAACCTCGCCCACAGTCCGCCCCGCACCCCACCGACGCCCCGCCCGCTCCGACCTCCCCCTCCGTGCGGACGACCGTACGGAATGCGGGGAACACGCCGGACAGGTCTGTCATGCCCCGAGCGGAGTGAAATGCCGGAGTCGGCCGGGCGGGAGCCCCGGCGAGCTCGGCGCTCTCGGCAGGCAGCCCGGATCGCGTCGAGTCCATCGCGTCGGGCGATGAGAACGCCGAGTTCGTGACGGCTGAGGGTGTCCGCTCCGGCAAGGTGGAACCTTCCGGCCTGGTCGGACAAGTTCCCGCAAAGTGGGGGCGAGGTCTTCGGCACATGTCGGCACGTCGCCCTGTACTCGCTGAACGAAGTGACATCGCCAGGTGTCCTTCCGCCACCACATCGGCCTCCGAGAACCAGCCTCGGGGGCCGACAAGATCACGTGCAGGAGACTTCTCCAGCAGGCTCGAGAATCCGACGGACCGTCACGAATCGAGGCCGGGAAACGAACCAGCTCAGGAGCGATCCGACGACATCACCGCCGTACCTCCACCGAGGGTCCGGGCTGAGTCCCGCGAACCCATTCGCCGTCATCCAGTTCCAGCAGGTCGCCGGTGGACAGCAGCCGAGTCGCGCCCGGCTGGACCACTGCGGGGACGCCGGCCTCGCGCAGGATGATCGACAGGTGACAGAGCAGGGGCGCTTCGTCGAAGACGAATCCGGCAACGTGCCCGAGGAGCAGCGACAGAGCCATTCTCGGTTGTGGCGCAACCACGATGGGCCGTGCGCGGCCGCCGAGCAGACGGGCGCGCAGCTGATCCGCTTCCCCACTGGAATGGCGCTCCAGATAGGCCGGCTCAGGGATGACGTTGCGCTGGTCCAGCAGGGACTCGAGAGGTCCCAGATCGGTCATCACCACCGCCTCCCCAACCGCTGTTCCCGGGGAGAGCGCGCCGGGCCCGCCGTTCTCGTCCACACCCAGCGCCGAATGCTCGATGGACAGATCCCACAGCAGCACGGATCCGTCAGCCAGCCGCATCCACTCGATACGGACCTCACCGAAGCGGTCGGACATCGCGCCGGTGATTCGACGCAGCTCGGCCACTGCTGCCGTATCCAGGGGCTGGGGTGTGCGCGGCTCGGCCACCGGGCGGAATTCGAGAGGGGCACCGCACAGATCCCACCAGTTGCTCGTAGGTCTGCACTCGTTGGTAATGATTTCCCCATCAACGCCCGCGACCAGGACCGAGAACGGACCGGCACCGAACTTCAGGCCGCCGATCCCGCCCGCGACGTATTCCACGAGCAGCGAGCCGTCGGTGCGCAAAGCGGCGTAGCCGCTCGTGGTGCCGACGTGGACGGCAGATGCGTAAACGGTCTCGCCTTGCTCCATGTGCTCACTCAGCAAAGGCTCCAGGTCGGTGGCGAACAGCAGCGTTGCCGGTAGCCGAGGAAGCGCGACCGTCACGCAGCTCGTGGAGGTCTTCTCGCGGATCGTGTCGGCCAGTTCGCGAATCCCCTGTGGCGTCGACCGAGCACCGGTCAGCAGCCACTCGCCAGTGACGGGAATCCGCTCCTGTTGTGCGGCCTGGCGGACGTACTGATGTTTGTCCGCGCGCCGGGCCAAGATGCGGGAGATGAAACCGGAGGCATGCGGAGTGGCTTCGTCGATGCGGTCGGGAGAGATGATGTGCAGCCCTTGGCCCACCGAGGGCGCGGTTCGGGGGGCAAGCGCCGCGGTGACCGGCCTGACCTGCACGATGTGGAGACGTCCGGTTGACTGTTCAACGGCGAACTCCACGTCCACCGGGTGGCCGTAGAGGTCCTCCACGGCCAGCACCTGCTGGTGCAGCGTGGTCAGGTCCCGGGCGCGCATCGGGCCGTCGGGGGGTGCCTGCCGCACCGCACCGCTGTCGTGGTCCAGCACATAGCGGTGACCACGGGTGGTTCCGTCGAGCAGGTGCTGTGCGGTGCCGGTGGTGCACTCCAGGACCATGGCGTCTTCGTGGCCGGGCGCGCGGCTGAAGCAGACTCCGGCCGTTTCGGCGCGGACCTCGGGCTGGATCAGTACTGACAGGTGGTCCACCGGGACCCGACCGCGCTGGGTCAGCAAGAGCGGGGAGAAGCCCGAGAGCCAGACCGTGCGGACCGCGGAGGGACACTCTCGCGGAGCAACGCCGAGCAGAGAGACCATCAACCCCGCGGACGAGCCGTCGGAGCGGTCCTCCAAGGTACTGGAGCTGCGCACTGCGAGCGGCTCGCCGAGTGCTCCGCTCTGCGGCAGGGACAGCAGGTCGCCGAGGTCCACCTGCCACAGCAGTGAGCAGATCCGACTGCTGTTCGTGGCCCCGGCAACGGCCAACGCGTCGATGTCCTGCCGGTGTCCGCCGCGTACTGCCGCAGCCCACAGTTGCGCGGCCGGCAGGACCACTCCCGGTGGGACAGTGAAGCCCGCCTGCAGCAGCCGTGCCAGGTTGGCCGCTTTGTACCCCACGAGATCGGGTCGCTCGGGGTCAACCGCGTCGAGCGTGATCAGTTGGCTCACAGTGGCTCCGCAACGGCCTCGAAGAGGTCTGCGCGGTTGGCACGGCAGAGCCGCTCGTTCATCGTGCCCGACCACCGCATGGGGTGGCCTCCTGGGGCGACTGCGCCCGCCAGGAAGTCCTCGGAGACGGCACCGGACAGCCCTGTGCCGGCAGCGAGGTCCGAACCGAACGTCCGGTCCGTGTGCTCGAGCACCCAGGCCACGGGCCGCTGCAACCCGTACCGCCCGACCAGCTCGGGAACCATGGTGGAAAGCACTGAGCGGTCACGGCGCCACAGTCCGAGGAGATCGGCGTACTTGTAGAGCATGTCCTTGCCCGCCTGCGCGGTCTCGACGAACCAAGCCTCCCGGAAGAGGTGCAGGGCGGTGAAGAGGAACTGCCACGGAGGCGTCAGCACGGGCAGCGGCGCTCCGCTGCCAGGGGACTCGGCCTGCTCGAGGTCCTCGAGGACTGCGTCCATGGGCACTTGCCACTCGCTGTGCGTCCACGTGACCGAGTTCGCCACATCGATCACCAGCGTGCCACCGCGATACGGCTCCAATCGCATGAAGTGCGGCAGGTGATCCGGACTGAGGCGGTACACCGCACGGCGCCGCGCGGGGAGTTCGGTGATCTGGTGTCGCTTCCAGTCGTACAACCCCTGCTGGAAACCCAGTTCCTCCAGGACTCGGGACACCGTCGCCCGGTCCTGGGGATGGATCATCAGGTCCGCGTCCATCATCTTGCGCACGCCGTGGCCGCCGTACACGGTTGACGCCAGGGCGATGCCCTTGGTGACCGCAACCCGGACACCCTCCCTTTGCAGCGCACCCACCGCTTCGGCTGCCGCGTCGCCCAGTCGACCGACTCGCGCGCGGTTGGTCAGGAGCGCTCCCAACAGCTCTCCACGCAACTGCGCCGGCAGAGGCAGGTCGTCCTCGTCCATCACCAGATGCGCGAGCATCGGAATCATCCGGTGCCGCATCGCGTGCTCGACAAGGGTCGGCACATGTATCTCTTCTCGCCGGAGCAGCGTCAGCGCGGCATCCCTGTGCTCCGGTTCGAGTACTCCCCGGCATAGCCGGATGAGTATCTTCCATTCCGGTGTCCCTGTCTCCACAGACCACTCCCCAAGTACATGACGACTATGGCATGGTGTCAGAGTTGTACTTGAGACCATGGGGGTTTCGCCAGGAATGGCTGACAGCGACATACTCTCGGGCTTAGTCGAGTTGATACGACGAAACGCAGCTGAGGCCGATCGGACCGGGACCTTCCCTGTCGAAAACCTCACCGCACTCAAGAACAGCGGGCTGATGGGGCTGCTCGTGCCCAAAGAGCAGGGCGGTCGAGAGGCCAGTCTCGCGGAATTCACCGACATTGCCCAACAATTGGCCGGCGCATGCCTTTCCACGGCAATGATTTGGGCAATGCATTGCCAACAGGTGGATATACTCCGGCGGCACGCCCACAGAGAACTGGCTGCCCGGCTTCTGCCTCGGATCGCCGCAGGAGAGGTGTATCTGGCCTCGGTCACCACCGAGAACGGCAAGGGTGGGCTGCTCACCGCCGCCCAGGACCCGCTCCGCACCGACGGGACACGCTCGCTCAGCTTCGAGCGTGACGCGCCCGTGGTCACGGGCGGGCGCCACGCCGACGGCTTTCTGATCACCCTGCGCGCCCGGCCGGACGCCAACGCGCGCGAGGTCAGTCTCGTCTATGCCGACCGCTCGGAGCTGAAGGCCGAGGAGACGGGCGACTGGGAAGCCCTGGGCATGCGAGCCACGGAGAGCATCGGTCTGCGCCTGTCCGGGCAGGTTCCCCGCACCAACCTGATAGGTGACCCTGGCCAGTTCACCGAGGTCGCGGTCGACAGCATGATCCCGCTGGCCCACCTGGGGTGGTCCGCCTGCTGGTTGGGGGCTGCGCGCGGTGTGTTCGCGCAGCTGGTGTCCTGGTTGCGGGAGCCGACGCGACGTGGCGGCCCCGACCTCCACTCCGACCTCGTCAAGGAGCGACTCGCCCGGGTCCGCTTCGACCTTGAGCTGGTCCATGCCTATCTGCAGCGGGCTACCGAAGAGGTGACCGCCGTACGAGCGAGCGGGCAGAGCGTCACCGCCACTCCAGTACAACTCCACCTCAACACTCTCAAGCTTGCGGCCTCCGAGCTGTGCTTCGCAGCCGTCGACCGCATGGTGCAGCTGGCGGGTCTGAGCGGCGGATACAGCAGCCGTGCTCCGCTTCCCCTGGAACGAGTCTTTCGAGACCTGCGCTCGGCAGCCCTCAACTACGCCAACGACCGGCTGTGGACGGTCAACGGCGGGCTCCTCATGCTCGACCGTGATGTGACGCTGCTGTGAAGCTCGATGTCGCAAGGAGGTGGCCGCGGTGAGAGCCCCGCGAAGCCGTCGAATCGTCGTCCTCGTGCGACAGCGCTGGAGGCTCCTTCACCTGTCGGTCCAAGAGCGACGCACGGGCGGTCTGCTGGTCATGACCCATGTGTGGACCTCCTCGGTCCCCACGCTCACCGCGCTCGCCACCGGCGCGCTGATCGCCGGCCTGGTGCGCACGGCGGACGGCAAGGCAGGAGCAGCTGATCTCGCCTGGCCACTGACCCTGATGGCCGCACTCCTGGTGGCCGACGAGGTGTTCACCGCGCTGGGCCGCGCCGTCGAGCAGTACACGGCAGGCCGGATCGATGCTCGGGTGCGCGGCATGGTGCGCCGGATCGCACTCGCTCCCGACGGCATCGCACACCTGGGCGATCCGGAATTCGCGGACGACGCAGCCCGCGCCTCGGATGTCGGCGAAGGCCGCGTGCGCTCACCGGGAACCGCCGCGGTGGGTCAACTCCGCCTGGTGTTCCGCGTGATCGCGGCACTCGGCGCAGCGGGCGTTGTCGCCTCCTTCTCCCCACTGCTGGCTGCCTGGCTGCTCGTCACCTCATTGATCATGCGGGCACTGATCCGGCGCCAGTGGATCCACCTCGCGGAAGTCCGGGACAGCAGAGAATCCCTCAAACGGCGCGGCGAGTACTGGACGGAGCTGGTGGCAGGTCCGGACGCGGCCAAAGAGATTCGGCTGTTCGGCCTGCACGACTGGGCGGTACGTCGTCGTACGGCGGAGGTGCGGGAGTGGGCCGGCGCGATCTGGTCCACGCGACGCCACATCCTCCGGCAGCAGGGATGGACCGCCGGGCTGGCACTGGCCTCCTCCGGCGCGGCTCTCCTGTATCCGGGACTCGCGGCCGCGCACGGACAGATCTCACTCAGCACACTCGGCATGGTCCTGGTCTCCGCCTGGGGAGTCTTCGGGATCAGCACGATGGGTCATGAGGCGTTCGACATCGAGTACGGCATGGGAGCCGTCCAGGCCCTGGACCGCCTCACTCATGCCCACTCACCGGATCACGACACCCAGGCCATGGAGGCCGTAACGCCGCCGCCCGCCCCCGGTGACCGCTCGCCCGCACAGATCCGGCTCGAATCGGTCGTCTTTCGCTATCCCGGCCGGTCCGACCCGGTTCTCGACGGCCTCGACCTGCACATCGGCTCGGGAGAAGTACTTGCTCTGGTGGGCCGCAACGGCGCCGGCAAGACCACCCTCATCAAAATGATCGGCGGCCTCTACCGGCCCAGTGAGGGGCGCGTGGTGATCGACGGCGTCGACTCCGCTGACATCCCGCTCCGGGAACTGCGGCGCCGAGTGGCCGTCGTCTTCCAGGACTTCAACCAGTACCCCATGTCCGCCGCCGACAACATCGCCCTGGCCGCTCCCGAGCACCGCGACGACCTGGAGGGCATCCGCGACGCCGCGCGCCGCGCCGGAGCCGACGACCTGATCGCCAACCTGCCCGACGGTTACGCCACTCCGCTGGCACGCTACAGAGCACGCGGCACCGAGCTCTCCGGCGGACAGTGGCAGCGCATCGCTCTGGCCCGCGCTCTCTTCGCCGTCGACCACGGACGGGACATCCTCATCATGGACGAGCCGACCGCCCACCTCGATGTCGAGGCCGAGGCAAGCTTCTACCGGCAGGTCGTCGCCGAGGTGCCCGGTGCCACCGTGCTTCTCATCTCCCACCGGCTCTCCACTGTCAGACACGCCGACCGCATTGCCTTCCTCGACGGAGGACAGGTGCGGGAGCAGGGCAGCCACGCGGAACTTCTCGACAGCCAAGGCGCCTACGCCCAACTGTTCAAGCTCCAGGCAGCCAGTTTCTCCGACCCGCGACCGAACCCGGCGCCATCGCTCGAACAGGAGTCATCCGCATGACCGCGACACTTCGCCTGGCGCGAGACATGTTGGCCATGTCCTGGCGTGCCGATCGCGGCATCGTGTACGTCGTCGGCCTCCTGATGGTCCTGCAATCGGTCGCCCTCGCTCTCATCGGTGCGGGCCAACGCTGGTTGGTGGACGCGGCAGCCCGGCACTCCGTCGGCGCCCTGATCGCCGCCGCTGCGGCCGGAGCACTGGCTCACACCGTCTTTGCGGCGGGCAACCGTGCCAAAGCCAACTACGAGAGTGACCTCGCCGACCGAATAGACGTGGAACTCAACCGCGAGATCCTGGGAATCACCGCTTCCCTGCCCACTCTCGAACATCTGGAGCGCCCGGACTATCTGAACCGGCTGGCTCTGTTGCGCCGCCACACCCCAGCCCTCGCCCGTTCCTGCTGGGCCGCTTCCGAAGGCATTTCGTCCCTGGTCGCGGTGGTGTTGTCACTCTGGCTGCTGATGGAGGTACACCCGGCTCTCGGCGCGCTCGCGCTCCTTGCACTGCCTCCCCTTTGGGCCGCCAAACAAGCACAGCGAAAAGTCGCGGTCGCCAACCGGGCCACCGCGGAGGACCAGCGGTACGAGGAACGACTGCACCGTATGTGCGTCGAGCAGGCGACCGGCAAGGAGATCTACATCGCCGGCGCCGGACCGGTGCTGGACGCGGAAGCCGATGCCGCGCGAAGGCGAGTGCTCACCACGGTCTTCCGCGCACGACTCGAAGCGATGGGCTGGCAGCTGGCCGGCTGGCTGTGCTACGCGGCCGGCTATATCGGTGCCATCGTGCTGGTCTCTTCCCTGGTGCACGACGGCGAGGCCTCCTTGGGCGATGTGATGCTGCTGATCACCATCGGCACGCGGCTGCGCATCCAGGTACATGTGACGGTGGAGAGCTTCTCGGAACTCGCTGATGCCGGTCACGCCGCCGAGCACTATCTGTGGCTGCGGGAGTTCGCCGCCCGGCATGGCGCCACGGGCAGTGCGGCCGCACCCGAGCAGCTTCGCGACGGCATCGAACTGCGCAATGTCTCTTTCCACTACCCCCGAACCGAGGGCGAGGGACATCGCGAGGTACTTCACGGTATCGACCTGAAGTTGCGGGCAGGGTCCACCGTGGCGCTTGTCGGCGCCAATGGGGCGGGGAAGACCACCTTGGTGAAGCTGCTGGCAGGGATGTACCGGCCCACCGAGGGTTCCATCGCCGTAGACGGAACGCCGTTGGCCGACCTCGACCCGCAGGCGTGGCGCAAGCAACTCAGTGGCGTCTTCCAGGACTTTGTGCCGTTCCAGCTCACTTCCGGTCAGACAGTGGGTATCGGCTCACTGCCTTCCGTCGACGATCGCGACGAGATCCTCCGGGCCCTTGGTGCCGCCGAGTCCCAGGCGATGGTCGACTCCCTCCCGAACGGACTGGATACCCAACTGGGCCCGGTGTACAACGGCGTGGACCTGTCCCGGGGCCAGTGGCAGCGACTTGCCCTCGCGCGCGGATTGATGCGTCGCTCGCCGCTACTGCTGGTGCTCGACGAACCCACCGCCGCCCTGGACCCCCACGCGGAGCATCAGCTGTACGACATGTTCCTCCGCCAAGCGGCCGTGGATCGCGACGGTCGTATCACCCTGCTCGTCTCCCACCGCTTCTCCACCGTGCGCAACGCCGATCAGATCGTGGTGCTCATGGACGGCCGGATCACGGAACAAGGCACGCACGAAGAACTCATGGCTCTCGGGGGGCGCTATGCGAAGCTGTACACCACCCAGGCCGCCTCATACAGCTGATGTCAGAGGCGCAAGCAGTCACCAGGGGTGAGCGAGCCGCCGCGGCACCGTCACTTTCGGCAGACCAGCACACCACTGCGGGTGCCGATCCGTATCTCTCCCCGGCTTTCAATGCGCTCGACGACCATGGCCCGGAGTGTCGCCAACAGCAGATCCTCTTGGAACGATTCTTCGGGTGTGAGGCTCGGCATGTAGGAACGGAAGTAATTCAGCACCGGATCTGGCTGGGTGACGCGGATGGCAGCCGTGAGGGACCGTGATCGCACCACGGTGAAATCCTTTCCGAGCACGGCTGGCGCATCTTCCAACGTGAAGCCTCGGCTGAATGACAGTCGCTCGTCCCCGGCTCGTCCGAAGACCTTTCCGTACGCTGCCTGCCACAAATTCCCAAGCTCGGCCTTGTCTCGTCGCGAGTTGGTCGAAACAATGAGAATTCCCCCTGGCCTGAGCACTCGATGGAACTGACGTATCGCCGCCGGGATGTCGGGAAGGTGATACAGCATGTGCATGGCCAAGAGCGCGTTCGCCGAGGCGTCTCGCAACGGAAGGCGCATCGCGTCTCCGACCACCACCGGCGCGGCGACGCTCCGGAGCATCGCCAACGAGGCATCGAGCCCGATGGTGGTACGCCTCACGCCGGGACGCACCTGGCGCAGCCGCTGGAGGTACGCGCCGTTGCCGCAGCCGACGTCGACCACGACTCCTTCGACCTTTTCCAGCTCCTCGACGGCGATTTCCGGCAGGTCAATGTAAGGCTGTTGGTACTGATAGAGGGATTGCCTTGCTCGGAGATATTTGGCATCACCGTATGCGGATTCCGACAGCCGCTTCCGGTCGACGTAATTCTCCATTCGCTGTCCTTCTGTGGTCAACTTCCGGCCTTGGCCATGGCTTCGGCCACCATGCTCCATATGGTGCCCGGAGTCGCAAAAGCCCCGAGAGTCAGCGAGTCGTCCGGAATGGAGACAGAGAAGGTCGTCTCCAGTTCCAGGAGTAGCTGGACCGCGCCGAGGGAGTCGAGTCCAGCGGCGTTGAGGTTAGTGTCCGGCAGAATCTGATCCCTGTCGAGTCCTGGAACCGCGGAACAGAGCAGCGCTTCAAACGCTTCGTCCCAGGGGCGCGTGATCATATTGGCAACTCCATTTCGTCCACCTTCATACGGGCTTTATGGCGCGATGGTCCATGTGCTGCTTGCTGATACGCATTCGCCGTACGGTCTCGGGCAGATCAAGTGGGTGGCTGTCCTCCCAGGCAATCATATCCTCCATAAGTTTCCGGACGGTCGGTTTCATGGTCGGAAGGAATCCCTCCTTGCGAATGTACTTCCATGATCCGTGCCCGCCGGTGGGTTCGTCATACGGCTGCAACGCAATGTGGAGGGTGCGTCGTATTTCGGTCGCCGGGCACGAGCCACGGTGAAAGGCGTGGCCGTTCATCAGGAGCACATCACCGGCCTCGCAGACCACTACCTTTTCCCCGGGGAGGCTGCCGAATCCGTTTGCCAGCTGCTCTGCGCGTTCCGCGTCGGTGAGGGGCCTGCGGTTGGATCCCGGGATTATATGGAAGAAGCGGTCCTCCACCAGCGCCAGGTTGATGTAGCAGTGGGTGGCGCCACCGGCAGGGTCGTAGCGTTCATCGTCACCGAAGTCGCGATGCCAGTTGAGGTCGTAGTCGAAAAGCTCAGGCGACCACAGTGCATGTGCAGCCCAGAACCGGAGTCTTTCACCGAGAATCTCCCGGATCAGGTCCATGAGTGGCTGCTTCTCGAACACCTCTCCGTAGCTGGGGTGATAGAGGTCGGGCCGAAGGATGTCGTTGACTCCCCAGGTGTCGGCGTGCTGCTCATCCTTGACCGTATAGCGAGTCAGGTAGTTTTCGGGATCCGCGTTGACCTTGCTGATGGTGCCTTCCAGGGCGTTGAGCAGCTCGGCGATCTCCGCACCTGAGAAGAGTCCTTTCACGACGGTATAACCGTCACGAGCGAATTGCTCCGCGTAGGTATTCACGTTGCTGTCCTTCCGTCCAGTTCAACGGACAGGTGTGTGCCGTCTGAATACAGCCGGGCGCCGGCACCGTCCGGTCCGGGCCGCCAACCTGACGGGAGCTGGCCTATGAACAGCTCCGGGTGGCGTTCCATGAGACGTCGTGCGAGGTGATTGCGGAAGCCCGCGCCGTGAGCGATGGCTCCTGTGTCCTCGATCAGGAGAGAGCCGGTGAGAGTGCCGCTCCACACGAGAGTGAAACAATCGAGGCCGGCCGAGGACTCCCGGGGCAGTACAAGGACTTCGTCGCTCTGCCCGAGTTGTGAACAAGTGTCACGGGCCACGTCGTGCAGGTCTCGGAGCCGACCTTGCGCATGGCCGATGGTGTGAAAAGGGCCGGAGCGCTCCCCCGCCCAACACCGGGCCTGGACCAGATACAACCGGCTGTCGTCCAAGCCGAAACCGAACTCGACTTCGACCAGGCCCTGGTCGTCATACCAATGCCTTATCTCCTGGCATGCAAGGGCGAGCGCTTTCAGATCCTCTTCGGCAAGCGATCGCCCCGTCACGGCTCCCTTGGCGGCCCCGTCGGGGTCACAGTGATACCGCTCCCGACGGGGGGGATACTTGCCGTCGGCTTCCACGACGAGCTGCTCGCCGTCCATCCAAGCCGCTCCGAGCGCTTTGAAGGGGTGTGCCGCCATGACGATCAACCCCCCGGTGCGCTCTGACCATTGCAGCATCGGGTCCAGGCTCCAGGTGGTATATGCCTTCGTGAACGAAGCGAGCAGCTCTGGAACCAATGGCGAGTTCGTGAGATCGGCGCCTTCTGCCAAGCGCGTCGAGTTGCATCCGCACCCGATGTCCTCTCTGCCGCCGACAGCGGGAGGCAGGACGAGACTGGTCCGCAGGATCAGCGGGTGTGGAATCCGGGCGGCACACGACTCGAGCAAATCACGAGCGAACGATGTAAAGGGTCGAAAATAGTCGACAGTTCCCTCAGGCACGTCGCCGGGCGACGGAAACTCCGGGTAGGACAATCGTGGTGCGGGGCCATGGAGCTGATGGAACTCACCGAGGAGCGCGGCCGGCAGCACACAGAACTCCGGAACCACGAAACTGCAGTCACGGGCAAGGTGGTAGAGATCCATCAGCGCAGAAGCCTTGTGTCCGACCAGCTCGGGGCTCACCGCGGTTCCCAGTTCGTCGCAATGGATCACCGCGTGGCCTCACTGAGCTTCAGCAGGCCCTCCAGGTCTGTATCGCGGCGCAGCGCACCTGCCCAGAGTTGCAGCGCCTCGTCGGAGTACAACTCCTCATACGCCAATGAGTCGTTGGCGGGCAGTACACCGAGGGCGGGTATGCCGCACGATGCTTCGACCTGCCGTAGGGAGCGTTCCACGATGGGCGAGGCCGGGGTGTTGGCGATGACGAATCCACCGACAAGGTCCCGTATGTCATCCGGCAGGCACTGATAAGTGCCGATCAGCGCGGCGGCGGCGGTGCCGTGCGAGAACTGGCCGGTCAGCACCACAGGCGCGCCGAGCCGACGAGCCACGGCGACATTGGGAAGATCTTCGGCCGGATCGAGTACCACGGGACTCCCAGCACCCTCGACGACTACGTGCGCGTGCTCGCCCACCACGCGGTCGATCGCGTCGTTCACCGAGGAGACCAGTGCCTGACGCATTCCGTCTCGGAGCTGCGACAGCGGCACGGTGTCCCGGCAGGGCAGATCGACATCGACCGGAAGGTGGCCTTGCAGTTCCAGCCGCCCCGAGGTGGGACCGGTCTGCACGACAGCGGCCGGACAGTAATCGGGATGGGGAGCGAGACGAGCTGCGGCCAGGTGATGCGGCAGGTAGCTGCCGACGTTCCGAGACGGTTCCTCGTCCCGCCCGCGCAGTACGACCAGCGCCTTGAAGGGGGCTGCCTTCGCGCCGCGATTGCTCAGTGAGCGCAACAGGGCGGCAGAGAGCAGGGTCTTGGACGAATACGCCCCGGTGCCGAGAATCGTGATCACACCCAAGGTGCCGCACCTTCCCTGGTGTTGAGGGGCACGCACGCAAGGGGCGGCTGTGCACGACGAGAGCGGAACATCGCGACGTAGGCCGCCGCCAGCAAACGCACGGACAACAGATGGCTCTTCAGCTGCAGTTCTTCGGGCGCGGAGGCCCGCAACCACTCCAGAAAGAGCGTTCGCTTGCCCACGACCGAAAGACGTTCCGCAGACTTCGGCGGCGGCTCGAATTCATGCCGCGACACTGCATCACCGCCGATCAGACGCCGGTTGCGCAGTATCTCCACCACGAAACTCTTGCCGCCGTCTGGACCATGTTCGTCCTGCGCCCGCACCGACAACAGGTGGCCCATGTGGGCCGTGATGCGGTCCTGGGCGAACTTCCCGTTTCCCTTGTACGTGTCGACAGGCAGGTCGCGCCAAGCACGGTGGGAGAGACCGGTCTCCAGCACGGACAGGTTGCCGAGAGAGATCGTCCGCGCGCCACGTCGGGCGGACCAGCTCAGCTGCACATCCGTTTCACCGCATGCGGATGCTGCGGTGCCTGATATCTCTTCGTTTCCTCTCCTTCCCATTCCGACGTCTCGAAGGAACTCCTCCGGCTCCTGCGCAAATATGTCCTCCGGGGTGGTGTGTTGGACGGCGAGCTCAAGCCGGTCTGCCCAGGGCACACGCCACGCTCTCTCGTTGATGCACAACATCCACGCCGTGAGGTCGACGAAGTGGTACCCGCTGTGCAGCAACGCCCCGTACCCGTGCCTGTAAGGGTGGTTCTCCCGCCCCAGGAACTCCTCTGGCATGTTCCAGTAGCCAGAGGAGTGGTACAGGTCGAGGTAGGTGACAGGAAGGCCGGTCTCTTCCACCGCTTCCCGAAGTGTCCTGTGCACGAGGGCGATGCCCGGATGCCGTCGTCGCGGCACCATCACGGTAGCGTCGCCTGCCGAGTCGTCGAAGCGCTTGACGAGCGCCTCAAAGTCACGAACGAGGCGCTCTGCCGATTCATCGTCGAAATTCATCGAATGGGCACTGATCGGTTTGTCCACAAGAACGCGTAAACCGTGGCCTGCGGCCCACTCCAGGTAACGCAGGTGCAGCCGCGGATCTGTGGAGATCACGGCAGCTTGTATCGCTCCCGTGTGTACGAGGGCGTCCAGACGCCTCAGTTCACCCGCCGCAGCTTCGGCATCACCCAGAAGGATCACGTGTGACGGTGTCAGGCCGGCCCGTCGAAGGCGAGCGTTCACCTCTCCGCGTCGTGCCTCCAGATCGACCACGACTGCCAGCTGCGCTTCCCCACTGCGTTCGAGCTCCCTGACCAAGGGCAAGTAAGCGTGTTCCGCGTGGAGGCCAAGCCCGATGATCGCCAGTTTCGTGCTCATCCGACGGCGACCCGTTCCGGCCACAGCAGACGCGCCACCTGCCCACTCAACTCGATTCCTCCGCTGAGGGCTTGGGCCCGATGAGCCCTGGCCTGTTCACCCGGCATCCGGAAGGGACCGGCCGCGCGAGCGTGCCCCAGAAAGCGCTCCATATCTTTGAGGAACTGCTTTCGGGACGTCGCCGCATCGAGACGCATCACCAAGAAGACATCCGTCTTCTCGGGCGGGTTCTCGCTGCGCCGAGTGCCCTTGACACTGTGGGCCGGCGGGCCGCCCATCACGGGACCGGCGAGAAATGCGGCGAGCAGAGAGATCAGCATGCCTTTGTGGCCTCCGCCGAGCGGGAGCAGCCCGCCTTTCAGCGCAACATGCGGATCGCGGGTCGGCTCGCCGTCCGGCCCGACCGCTGTTCCAGGCGGAAGGGCGTGACCTTGCTCAGCGCGTCGTAACAACTCGCTGCGAGTCACCGCCGCAGTGGAGAAATCGGCAGTCAAGTGTCCCTCTCCCGTGGGCCAGCAATAGGCGATCGGGTTGGTACCGAATACTGGATCTCCGCCTCCCGGCAACACGACACCGGGCTCGGACGCACTCATCACCAGCGCGAACGAGTCCTCTCCGGCTGCCTGCTCAGCCCATGGACCGAGGGTGCCCAGGTGCCCCGCGTTGTGGACGCCGACCAGGCCCAGTCCCGTCGACTCCGCAAGCTCCCTGGCCAGTGCGATCGCCATGGAGGCTGCCGGAGGCCCCAGACCGTGGGCTCCGTCGACCACGGCGGTGGCGTCCGTCTTCCGTGTGCGCCGTCTGCTCGCGGCGGGCTCCAGGGTGCCTCTACGAATCATCTCGTCCATCTGCAAAAGGCGTTGCAGACCATGCATCGGGTAGCCGCGTAGATCGCCTTCCACGAGATGCCGGGCGGTGCATTGTGCATCGCCTTCGGGGACGCCGAGCCCCCGCAGCATGTTCACAGCGGCATGCTGCGCGGACTCGGCGTCCACTCTCACGATGGTGTCGGAGTCCGTGCTCCACCAGCCGTCCGACTTCATCATGTCGAAGCCGAACCTGGTCGAACGGAGCCGAACGACTCCACCATGTCCAGGAGCTCGGGCATCGGAGCCAGGGGTGATCCAGCCTCGGCGTCGCAGAGCCGGTCGGCCTTGAGCAGTTGCCGAATGTGCTCGTCGGTCGCGCGATGAGCCGCTCGCAACGCCTGGTTGGCGCAGATCACGCCCGAGATACCCGCCTGGTCGGCACGAGTGAAGGACAGCTGTGGATAGGTGGTCGGGATGACGATGAGCGGACAGTCACGCAGAGGCCACTCGCGAGCGAAGTCGATCACCTCGTCGGGAAGGCCCGACTTGGAGTGGACTATCAAGGCGTCCGCGCCTGCCTCGACATACCGCTTCCCGCGCTCACGCACCTCTGGTGGTGTCTCGCCGGCGATCAGCCCTTCCGTGCGTGCCACGATCAGAAAGTCCGGATCGCGGCGCGCCAGACACGCCTGACGAAGTCGCGCGGCAACGATCTCGGGGTGCTCGAGCGACTCAGGACGGTCGGCGTCACGGTCGAAACTGTTGCGCCGCGGAAACGCCTTGTCCTCGATGGAGATGCCGGCGGCTCCGCGCAACTCCAGCTCCTGCACCACGTGACCGATGACCTGCTCCCCACCGAAGCCGGTGTTGCCGTCCACCAACAGTGGGAGGCCGCTGCCTCTGCGGATGTCAGCGGTACGCCTCAGCAGGGTCTCGTAGGTGACACTCTCGTTGTCAGGGAGCCCCTTCGACGCGGCGATGCACAGCCCGCTGATCCACAACGCCCGCGCTCCGGCGCGCTCCGCGAGCCTGGCGGACAGGGCGTCATGAACGCCGATCAACCTCAGCGGGCCGGGCCGTTCCGCGAGTAGGTGACTCAGTGCTCCGCGCAGCCGCATGAGGCATCCGACTTTCCACACGAGCAGGCACCGGGAGCGGGGTTCGCCTCGACGCCCATACCGGCGCTGACGATGTTCTGCGCCGTGCAGTTCTGATCCTTTGCCGCCGACCGGAAGTCGCGGTACGCATCCGGATCGGACCACATGTCCACGAAGTTCTTGTCGAGGATGTTCCCCAGTACGTAACGGCGGTCGTCCGGGGCGCCGACCAGGTAACTGCAAGGGAATACATCGCCGTTGGTCGACAGATAGCCCGCGGCATCACCACAGGCACACTTGATGACGTAGGCGTTGTGTCCTGAAGGGAACTCGTCCTCCAACACGTACACGGGTTCCGGAAGGCCGAGCCTGGTGGTGTTTCCTATGCTGCGCTCCAGCAGAGCCTGCTGCACCTCACGCACCTGATTCTTCGCACGCAGCAGAAGTGCCTCGTTCTCCCGCGCGGTTCCGGCCGCGAACATCGGCTTGGCCATGAAGGAACGGGCGCTGTGCTCGCTCACCAGGTCATAGGTGGCGACGGTGTCGTCCCTGTTGTCCTCGGTGATGGTCAACCGAGCCTCCACCGCAATGCCCAGCTCTTCTGCTTCGCGCAGGCTTCGCAGAGCGCCCTTCATCGCGCCTTTGCGACCGCGGAAGGCGTCCACGCGCTCCTCGTCCACACCGTCCAGGCTCAGATGCAGGACCACCTGGTCGAGACGGTCCCCAGCGGCCTGAGCCAGCTGCTTCATACGGACCTGGCCCGAACCGCTCGTGTTGAGTTGTACCTCGAGGCCACGGTCGAGGGCGTGTACCAGGAGAGCGCGGGTACGGGGCCATACGAGGTTGAGCATCGCTTCGCCGCCGGTGATGGTGACCTTCTTCAGCCCCATCTCGTCGACACAGAGGTCCACGAAACCGGTCAGCTGCTCCATCGACAGCTGGGAATCTTCCAGCCTTTGCCGGTACTTCGTCCGGTTGAGTTCCGGGACATAGCAATGCTGACAGTGCAAGTTGCAGTAGTAGGACACCGCGATCCGCATATGGTCAATGCGGCGTTTGCGTGGAGTGGTTCGTACTGCGGCCGAGTCGCCTAATGTCTGTGTCAAACTACAGCCTCCGCATTCCTGTAAGTGTGCCCTCCACGGTCACACTTGATGCCGTACGACGGGTTCACACTTCCGCGAGGAACAGGGCGCCAAGTCGCGTCGCCATCACGCCGGTCTGCCGACCAATTCCGCGTAGCGTCCTGTTGGTTCGAGTGGCGTTCTGTTGGTCAGAGTAGCCTTCTGTTGCAGCCTGGATCAACGATGCTTCAGAGAGATTTGTTGAAACAACCACTAGTTGGTAATTCGATGGAACAGTGTTTACCAAGTGAGGCCCGGGAGGGGTGAATGACCATGGAGAACAGGGAGCGTCACCTGGATGATCTTCCTCTGCGTGGTGGTGCGGTCGTGGTGGTCGGACAAGAGATGCTGCTGATCCGCTACGCCCCCGAGGACGGCGAGAAGTATTTCATTCCTGGCGGAGGAGTCGAAGCGGGCGAAACCCCTCGTAGTGCGGCAGAGAGGGAGCTGACCGAAGAAACAAACCTCACGGGAGTTGCGGAGCGGGAGCTCGCCGTCGTGCGCAACCATGACCGGCTGGAGCACTACTTCTTGATGCGGCTCGAAGATCCGGAAAGCGCCAAGGAACGGGCAACCGCAGGCGACCTGGCTCGCGGGCAGAAGTTGCAGTGGGTCAACGTGGCCGACCTGCCGGACACCCCGGTCTGGCCCAAACGGCTGGCCTGGCGGATCGCCCATTGGCACGACACCGGTTGGCCGCAACAGCCGGCGGTCTTCAGCGACTCCATCCGCGACCTGCACGCACCATGCCGGTGGTAGTGAGGCCCAACGAACTCCAGAGGGCCTGAGCCCGCAACTGGGCGACGGTCAGCCGCCGTCAGGTGAAGCACACTTGGCGGTGGGCGACCGGCACCCCCTCCAGCAACGAGGCCGAGCCGACGGGCAGACATGATGACTGGGCGTCGGACGGGTCCGCCGGGGCCGGGGCGGTCGGGGCGCGGACAGCACCCGGCGGGTGCACCTGACCGCCACTGACGAGGCCGCACCGGCCTGGCCCTCCTGCGGTGTGTTCGCCGTACGCGTCAAGGGCTTCCTGTAGATCCGGCCACGGCATCTGCCCTACAGCGAGCGGTGGTTGGAGCTGGTGCGGCACAAGCGGTGCCGGTACGGCACCGACCCGGCCGGCCCACGCCGACCCTTCACCGGGCAGGTACGCCAGGTCCCGGCCGGAGCACGGATCACGACCCGGGTGCGGGTGACGGCTGGGCGGCGAGTGCGGGACGCGGGTCCACGGTCGTCCAGGCGGCCCGGGACTTGCGCCTGTCCCGGCTCACGGTGATGACGCCTTCCGCACCGCCGGACAGGAAGGGACTGCGGCGGCTCTCGAACCGGTGGCGGTCGACGAGACCCGGCAGGGCCCCCTCGACCTGGCGAGCAGGCCCCGGTCACGCTTCCTCGGGCGCCCCGCACGGCCGGCGCGGACGGCCCGCGACCCGGGGTGGAACAGCACGATGTGGAACGCGCTGATCAACCCCGGGCCATCGGGATGACATTGCTGACCGCGTGTCTAGGTTTAACGAACTACCGATGATCGGACGGAGGCCGCGTTCTCTGCAACATCTTGTAGTCGGTCTTGCCACTGCGCGTCACCGGGATTTCGGAAACCATATTCCAGTACCTCGGCACCATTGCAGAAGGAATCTGCTTGTGCAGAAAATTCCTCAACTCCTCGCTGGGGACCTGCTCCTTGGCCAAGACATAAGCCCGCAGCTCCATTGACTCACCCTGCGTCTCGACCGTTATCGCGCACTGAGTCACATGGGGATGCCGTTCCAGCGCGCGTTCCACCTCATCCAGCTCGACTCTTACACCTCGGACCTTGACCTGCCGGTCCATGCGACCGAGACAGTAGACAACCCCGGATTCGATGCATGCCATGTCACCTGTGCGATACAGCCGCCTGGTCGGGGAGAACGGGTCGAACGGGTCAAGAAAAAAGGGATCCCCAGCAGACTCGTCCGATCCGACGTAACCAGCGCCTACGGGCCTTCCTCCGACGAACAGTTCTCCCGTTTCCCCCTCCGCCGCCGGTCGCCAGCCGTCACGATCGGGCACGAGTACATATAGCGCCGAGTTTGCGATGGGCAGGCCTATCGGGATGCGCCGGAGCTTGAGATCATCGGATTCCACCACGTGTTGTGCGACGTCATCGGAGCACTCACTCATGCCATACGCGTTCATGAGCCGAGCCGTGGGCAAAATATCAAATACGCGGGCCGCAAGTTTTGGGCTCAGTTCTTCACCGGTGGAAATCATCCATCTGACACGGGGAATTCGATCTGCGGATGCGTGCCTACCCAGTTCCTCCAGGAAAAGACCTAGAATCGTAGGCACCATCTGCACTATCGATACGTCGAGCCGCTGTAGAGCACGGGAGTGCCCCCGGGGGAAGTTCGCGTCCCGCTCCGATATGACCGCTACACGGCCGCCGGCCAGCAGGCCGGCAAGCATCTGCCACATCGATATGACGTAGGTGGGCGATGCGTTGAAAGCGACGACATCGGTCGGTCCCAGCCCTAGCGCCACATTCATGTGCCAAAGATGATTGATAAGAGCACCATGCTCCACAATCGCACCCTTGGGCAGGCCAGTACTTCCAGACGTGTAAATGATGTACCGTTGCTGTTTGTCACTCTCGGCGTGGGTTGGCACATCGCCGATCCAAAGGTCCCCGACCGGCGGGTTCACTGCTTCCATGAAAAGCACGCGACTACGTGTGGCTGCAGTCGCCAGCAATGAATGTTCCGCATGCCGGTTCGGGGCCTCTGCTGCGAGCGAGAGTAGGTGCGAACATCGCGCTTGAGACAGCACCTGGACGAGTCGAGTATCAGGCCATTCCGCGGAAACGGGAATGTAGACGCCTCCGATCCGCTCCAACGCCAGGAAAGCGACCACAGTGTTGATGCTCCGTCTGCCTGCTACAGCGACGCGAGCCCCGGCACCACAGCCGTGATTCTTCAAAAAGCGAGCCATCCCGCCAACTCTCTCATTCAAGTCGGCATACGTGACCTCTTCTCCGTCACTGGCGTGCAGGGCTACTTTGTTCGGCTGTTTTCCGGCATGAGTGGCAACAACTCCCGATATGAGGAGGGTCGATGGTACGGTTCTGCTTTCCCCCCGAACAACTGCATGGGCTGCGTGTTTGATCGCTTCGGAAGAGAAAACTGGATCGTTGACGGGGAGATTCGCGCCCTGAGTCACTCCTCAATCCTCTCTGGCACTGACCGCCACAAGATCACCGTGACGACGAAACAGTCTGGGCCAGGAAATTCCTTGTGAAACGCATGGGATGCTCAAGTGGCTCAGCGTCCTCCATGGCTGCCCCGACCACGAGAGCCTCGATGGCCAACAAGATCCGGTGGGCGGGGAACTCTGGGAAGTACAGGTCGTGGACAACGAGCGAGATCGTTCGACTGTCTTCCCGGAGGGCCACCGACAGGAAGCGAGCTGGTCCCTCATACAGATTTTCGCGCTGCTCGACCTGTGTCAGGCTCATGGCATCGCGGAGGTTATCCGTCAGCGTCTTGTGGTTCTCGCCTTTCCGGGAACTCCGCATGTCGTTGAATGCGAAGTCGAACACTCTCTTACGCTCGCTGTTTTCGTCGAGGTCGTCGAGTAGCTGCAGGAGAGCCTGTTCATCGTAGTGACTGAACCGATAGCCCCTGACACTCGCTTGCCATGCGCCAGGAAGCAGGGCGTTGAAGGGCATGTCCAGCGAGTCCAATATCCCGGGCGCGCTTTGGACAAGTTCCCCGACGAAAGCACGCTCCTCGGCGCTGAAACGATTGGAAGCTGCCAACAGAAATGAACATTTGTTTCGCCCGATGAGCGCACCGGCTACTACCGAGACTGCGGCCAAATAGACCGCAGATGTACTTACTCCATACTTCTTCGATATGATGGAAACTGCCGTCCCTAACGCAGGAGAAACCATTGCGGCCGACCTGCTGGTGATATCGTCCTGCGGGAATTTCTCCAAAACCTCCCTCCAGTATTCAAGAGCGCGGGCGCTCTTCTGCTGCCCATTCTCCGATTGCTCCAGCTGAGCTCGCTCTATTGGCTGCATGGGAGGGGTCGATGACTGGTCGTGTTTCCCGGACAGGTGGGCGTCGAGCGCAGCACTCAGCGCCCTGCAGCCGTGGGCGTCAACTGCCAGGTGGGAGCATCGACATATGATATGCGTGGGAACGTCGGCACAGACCAAAACGGCGAACAAGACCCCGAACTCCGCTTCGGTGTCAAAGCGTTCTCGTTTGAAGTGGCTTATCGCGTCCTGAATGGAAACGCCTATCGTCGACTCTTCGGCCTTGATGATAGGGACCTTCACTGATCCCGCTTTTTCAACCTTTTGATAAGGTTCTCCGTCGGCACGCAACGGAAAGACCGTCCTGAGTGACTCAAATTCCTCGTAGGCCCATTTGATGGTCGCGCAGACCTCACTGAGGGTTTTCCCTGACGGAAGTTTTTGGGCATACACGAACGGTCGGTACTTGAGGCGAGACCCTCGCCAAGTCCTCCGCTGCGGCCACGTGAGGGCGGCAACCGCATCGCGCCTACCTTCAAAGGAAATCGCGATTTCGTCCATTTTGCCCCTATCTGCTCTTCCATCTCGAAGTCACACACCATGGCGCACATCCGCCCTGCACGCCCAAGGTCATTAGTTGTCCCTCATGTCTACGCTGTCAAGGGGAAGGGAACACGCCTGCGATATGCGCAAGGGAACGCACTGACCCTTGTCGAGCAGGTGAAGCGGGAGGCCGTGCGGTTGGAAGCGACCGAGTGAGGGTTTTCACCGGTGCCGCTTAGTAATACCGTGCTCTTGGGCGCACCGGCGGATTGCGGTAAGAAGGCGCGCGGCAGTCCGAGACAGGACTGCCATGTGCCAACGCCGCGAATCGTCAGCGGGTCGTCAAGTAGTTGACAGGTGCAGTGCGTGGATGGCGACGGACAGCGCGGGCGCGGCGGTGGCGCTGCTGTCGAGGAGGGCGTCCGCTGCGGCAAGGTGGAACATTCCGGCCTGTTCGGACACGGTGAGTTCCCGCAATGCGGAGGCGACGTCGTGGGCATGCACCGGGCATCGGATGTCGTCGGTGAATGGGACGCCGTCGCGGGTGCCGGCAACCAGGGCGTGGACGATGCGCGCATGGTACGGATCTGCCCCGCCCGATGATCGATGAGGTGCGCCTGGCGACGGTCGGCGGTCCTGGCGGATCGGAACAGCGATCGAGGGTGCCACGAACCCGCCGGTCAGGACCCGTCCCCTCAGCACTCGATGATGTTCACCGCCAACCCACCCCGCGCCGTCTCCTTGTACTTCACGCTCATGTCCGCCCCGGTGTCCTTCATCGTCTTGATGACCTTGTCGAGGGACACCATGTGCGAACCGTCCCCGCGCAGCGCCATCTTCGCCGCCGTGACCGCCTTCACCGCGGCCATGCCGTTGCGCTCGATGCAGGGGATCTGGACCAGGCCGCCCACCGGGTCGCAGGTCAGGCCCAGGTTGTGCTCCATGCCGATCTCGGCCGCGTTCTCGACCTGTTCGGGGGAGCCGCCGAGGACCTCGGCGAGGGCGCCCGCGGCCATCGAGCAGGCCGAGCCGACCTCGCCCTGGCAGCCGACCTCGGCACCCGAGATGGACGCGTTCTCCTTGAAGAGCATCCCGATGGCGCCCGCGGCGAGCAGGAAGCGGACCACGCCGTCCTCGTCCGCGCCGGGAACGAAGTTCATGTAGTAGTGCAGGACCGCGGGGATGATGCCGGCCGCGCCGTTCGTCGGGGCGGTCACCACCCGGCCGCCGGCCGCGTTCTCCTCGTTGACCGCCATCGCGTACAGCGTGATCCACTCCATGGAGTGGGCCAACGCGTCGCCCTCCGCCCGCAGTTGGCGGGCCGTCATGGCGGCCCGCCGACGCACCCGCAGACCGCCGGGCAGGATGCCCTCCTGCGACATGCCCCGGGACACACAGGCCTGCATCACCCGCCAGATCTCCAGCAGCCCGGCCCGGATCTCGTCCTCGGTGCGCCAGGCCCGCTCGTTCTCCAGCATCAGGGAGGAGATCGACAGGCCGGTCTCCTTGGTCAGGCGCAGCAGCTCGTCACCCGTGCGGAAGGGGTACTTCAGCACCGTGTCGTCGAGCTTGATGCGGTCCTCGCCGACCGCGTCCTCGTCCACGACGAAGCCGCCGCCCACCGAGTAGTACGTCTTCGACAGGAGCTCGGCGCCCGAGGCGTCGTACGCCCACACCGTCATACCGTTCGCGTGGTACGGGAGGGCTTTACGGCGGTGCAGCACCAGGTCGTCGTCGAAGGAGAAGGGGATCTCGTGCTCGCCGAGCAGCCTCAGCAGACCCGCGGCCTTGATCGCCGCCACCCGGTCGTCCGCGCCCTCCACGTCGACCGTACGAGGAGAGGCACCCTCCAGGCCGAGCAGCACCGCCTTCGGGGTGCCGTGGCCGTGGCCGGTCGCGCCGAGGGAGCCGTACAACTCGCAGCGGACCGAGGCGACGGCCGGCAGCAGGTCCTCGTTGCGCAGGCGGCGGGCGAACATGCGGGCCGCGCGCATCGGGCCGACCGTGTGGGAGCTCGACGGGCCGATGCCGATCGAGAACAGGTCGAAGACCGAGATGGCCACGGGAACTCCTTCACAAAGGGTGGGGGCACACGTCGTCGGGTGCCCCCACCGTGGAACTGCTCGAACTACTTGTTCAGGCCGGGGTACAGCGGGTGCTTGTCGGCCAGGGCCTTGACCCGGGCCTTCAGCGACTCCACGTCGTAGGACGGCTTCAGCGCCGAAGCGATCACGTCCGCGACCTCGGCGAAGTCCTCGGCCGTGAAGCCGCGGGTGGCCAGGGCGGGCGTGCCGATCCTGAGGCCCGACGTCACCATCGGCGGGCGCGGGTCGTTCGGGACGGCGTTGCGGTTGACCGTGATGCCGACCTCGTGGAGACGGTCCTCGGCCTGCTTGCCGTCCAGCTCGGACTCGCGCAGGTCGACGAGGATGAGGTGCACGTCGGTGCCGCCGGAGAGCACGTTGACCCCGGCCTCCCGGGCGTCGTCGGCCGTCAGACGCTCGGCGAGGATGCGCGCACCGTCCACCGTACGCCGTTGGCGCTCCTTGAACTCCTCCGAGGCCGCGACCTTGAAGGACACCGCCTTCGCCGCGATCACGTGCTCCAGGGGGCCGCCCTGGAAGCCCGGGAAGACGGAGGAGTTCAGCTTCTTCGCGAACTCCTGCTTGGCGAGGATGATCCCGCCGCGCGGGCCGCCCAGCGTCTTGTGGGTGGTGGAGGTGACCACGTCCGCGTACTCGACGGGGTTCGGGTGCAGCCCCGCGGCCACCAGGCCCGCGAAGTGCGCCATGTCGACCCACAGGTACGCCTCGACCTCGTCGGCGATCCGGCGGAACTCCGCGAAGTCCAGCTGCCGCGGGTAGGCGGACCAGCCCGCGATGATCACCTTGGGCCGGTGCTCCTTGGCGAGCTTCTCCAGCTCGGCCATGTCGACGAGACCCGATTCGTCGACGTGGTAGGCGACGACATTGAACTGCTTGCCGGAGAAGTTCAGCCGCATCCCGTGGGTCAGGTGACCCCCGTGCGCCAGGTCCAGGCCCAGGATCGTGTCGCCGGGCTGGGCCAGCGCGAACAGCGCGGCCTGGTTGGCGGAGGCACCGGAGTGGGGCTGCACGTTGGCGTACTCGGCGCCGAACAGCTCCTTGAGCCGGTCGATCGCGATCTGCTCGGCCACGTCGACGTGCTCGCAACCGCCGTAGTAGCGGCGGCCCGGGTAGCCCTCGGCGTACTTGTTGGTCAGGACCGAGCCCTGCGCCTCCATGACCGCGAGCGGAGCGAAGTTCTCCGAGGCGATCATCTCGAGGGTGGACTGCTGCCGGTCCAGCTCGGCGTCGACCGCGGCGGCGATCTCCGGGTCGAGCTCGTGCAGGGGCGTGTTCAGTGCGGACATCAGGTGCGGACTCCTCAGCCGGCGGAAAAGGCGGTGTACTCGTCGGCGGAGAGCAGGTCGGCCGGCTCCTCCGAGACGCGTACCTTGAACAGCCAGCCGCCCTCGAAGGGGGCGGAGTTCACCAGTGCCGGGTCGCTGACGACGTCCTCGTTGACCTCGGTGACCTCACCGGAGACGGGGGAGTACAGGTCGCTGACCGACTTGGTCGACTCCAGCTCGCCGCAGGTCTCGCCCGCGGTCACCGTGTCACCGACCTCGGGGAGCTGGACGAAGACGACATCGCCGAGCGCGTTGGCCGCGTGCTCCGTGATGCCGACCGTCGAGACGCCGTCCTCGGCGCCCGACAGCCACTCGTGCTCCTTGCTGTAACGCAGCTGCTGGGGGTTGCTCATGGCCTGAATTCTCCTGTACGCGGGGGAGTGCTGATGAAGGGGGGACTGCGGAAGGCGTGCGTGAGCAGCGACTCTGTGCCCAGCATCACTTACGGCGGCTACTTCTGGCGCTTGTAGAACGGCAGCGCCACGACCTCGTACGGCTCGTGGCTGCCCCGGATGTCGACACCGACCCCGGCCGTGCCCGGCGTCGCGTGCGCGGCGTCGACGTACGCCATCGCGATCGGCTTGCCCAGCGTGGGGGAGGGGGCGCCGGAGGTGACCTCGCCGATCACCTCACCGGCCGCGACGACCGCGTACCCGGCACGCGGGACGCGACGCCCCTCGGCGACCAGTCCGACGAGGACGCGCGGGGGGTTCTCGTCGGCCCGGGCGGCGGCCTCCTGAAGCGCCGCGCGGCCCACGAAGTCGCCCTCCTTGTCGAACTTCACGACCCGCCCGAGCCCGGCGTCGAAGGGGGTCAGCTCGCGGGACAGCTCGTGCCCGTAGAGCGGCATGCCCGCCTCCAGGCGCAGCGTGTCCCGGCAGGACAGCCCGCAGGGGACCAGGCCGACGCCCTCGCCGGCCTTGGTCAGCGCCTGCCACAGCTCGACCGCGTGCTCCGGCTTCACGAACAGCTCGAAGCCGTCCTCGCCGGTGTACCCGGTGCGCGCGATCAGCGCGGGCACCCCGGCGACCGTGCCCGGCAGACCGGCGTAGTACTTGAGCCCGTCGAGGTCCGCGTCGGTCACCGACGCGAGGATCCCGGGGGACTTTGGCCCCTGTACGGCGATCAGGGCGTAGGCGTCCCGGTCGTCGCGCACCTCGGCGTCGAAGCCGGCCGCGCGCTCGGTCAGCGCGTCGAGGACGATCTGGGCGTTGGAGGCGTTGGCGACGACCATGAACTCGGTCTCGCCGAGCCGGTAGACGATCAGGTCGTCCAGGATGCCGCCGTCTTCCTGGCAGATCATGGTGTAGCGGGCCCGGCCGACACCGACCGAGGCGATGTTGCCGACGAGGGCGAAGTTCAGCAGCGCGGCGGCCTGCGGCCCGGTCACGGTGATCTCGCCCATGTGGGAGAGGTCGAAGAGCCCGGCCTTCGTGCGCACCGCGTTGTGCTCGTCGCGCTCGGAGCCGTAGCGCAGGGGCATGTCCCAGCCGGCGAAGTCGGTCATCGTGGCGCCGAGGGAGCGGTGCAGGGCGTCGAGCGCGGTGTGCCGGGGTGCAGAACTGGTCATCGGACGTCGTCTCCAGAATCCAAGGCATGACAGGCGAGGGCGTTCCTCCCCATCTGTCATCGGAACCTGAGAGGTTCGCCCTGATCACGAAGTGACCTCGGGCTTGCACCGTGGGTGGGGCCGCCGACGTCGGCGGCCCGCTTTTCAGATGTGCCTCGCCCGCGCGGTAACGGGGCCTGAGAGATTCAAGGGAGGGACTTGCTCCTTCGGCGCCCGGGTACACGTACCCGGGACTCTCCCGCGCGGATTCAAGCGGCCGGTATGCAGTTGGCGCCGACATCATTGCACGCATCGCAGGCCGAGGGCAGGGCAGCGTCCCGCCCTCCCCTTCGTAACCGGCTTGTGGCGGTACGCGTACAGAAACGCGAGAGATCGTCCATTACCTTCTCTTTACGCTCGGTGGGGAGGGGAACCCCGACCCCGGAGGAGGACGATGACGGTGAACAGGACCAGGGCGTACGCGACGACCTCGGGGCTCGCGCTGCCCGAGCAGCCCGCGGCCCCGGCCGTCGAGGCCCGCGGCACCCGCCCGGTCGTCCGGGACCTGCGCGACCGTGCCGGGCGCGGTCCGCACGCCCTGCTCTTCCGCCCGGGGGACCTCGTCGTCATCACCGGTCTGCCCGGCAGCGGCAAGTCCACGCTGATGAAGCGTGCGGTGACGGGGATACGGATCGACTCCCAGGACACCCGCGACCGTTGGGACGCCAAGCTGTCCCGCTTACTGCCGTACGCCGTCTACCGCCCCCTGGTCCGGCTCGCGCACTACGCGGCCCTGCGCCGCGCCCTGCGCTCCGGCGAGGGGGTCGTGGTGCACGACTGCGGGACGCAGGCCTGGGTGCGGGGCTGGCTGGCCCGGGAGGCCCGGCGCCGGGGCGGCACCCTGCACCTGCTGCTGCTCGACGTCACGGCGGACACCGCGCTGGAGGGCCAGCGCGAGCGCGGCCGGGGGGTCTCGCGGTACGCCTTCCTGCGGCACCGGGGGGCGGCCGCCCGACTGATCCGCTCCGTGGAGCGCGGCGATTTGCCCCCGGGCTGCGGCTCGGCGGTGCTGATCGACCGGGACGCGGCGAACGTGCTGCTGCGGATCGGGTTCACCGGCTGAGCCGTGCGGGTTCCCCGGGCCGAGCCACCTGTGTGCCGCACCCGCTAGCCTTTCAGCCACATCAACAGCGGTTCACAGCAGGCGGTCAGACAGATGGACTTCCCGGCGGATCTCCCCGCGGACTTTCCAGGGCAGGCGCACCCGCACCCCCATCCGCACGGCGGATGGCCCGGCAACGAGCTGGAGGAGGTGCTCTCGGCCTCCCTCGGCATGCCCTCGGCGGGCGGCCGGATCATCGAGGTGCTCGGCCGCAGCTTCGTCTGGATCCCCCTGCCGAACGGCGGCGGCCCGCACAGCGGGCCCCTCGACCTGCCCACCCTGGAGATCGAGGGCCAGGCGTTCGTCCCGGTCTTCAGCTCCGAGGAGCAGTTCCGCCAGGTCGTCGGCAGCCATCTGTCGTACACCATCGCCCCGGCGGTCGAGTTCGCCCGCGGGCTGCCCCCGCACGTGGGCATCGCGGTGAACCCCGACGGCGTGGTCGGCGTCCCCCTCCCGCCCGCCGCCGTCGCCGACCTCTGCCGGGTGGGCCGCACCCCGCTGGACGGGCCCAACACCGGTGGCCGGGTCAAGCTCTACGAGCCGGACTGGCAGGACGACCCGGTCGACTTCCTGGCCGCCGCGTCCGCCGAGTTCGAGGCCACGGGGGTGGTCCGCACCGCCCGCCGCTGCCTGGCCGCCATCGAGACCGCCGACCCGGTCATGTTCGTGGGCGTGGAGCTCTCCCAGTGGGAGGGCGACCTGCGCACCCTGCCGATGGACGCCCTCGGCCGGGCCCTGGGACGGACCCCGGTGCCGTGGCCGGTCAACCTGGTCCTGCTGGACGTGGCGGACGACCCGGTGGGCCACTGGATGCGCGGACAGGTACGGCCCTTCTACACGCAGGGCTAGCCCAACCCGCCGAGGGGCGCGGGGCACAACTGCGCGACAAGCAACGGACGCCGCACCCGCCGACGACACACGGGTCCCGAGCTCGTGGGCGCTTAAGCTGGTTTCATACTCGGGGCAACTTCCAAGAAGGGCGATACGACGTGAGCGCCAGCGGCACCGCGACCGGCACGGTCGAGCACATGCTGCGCCAGGTGACCCCCGGGCGCTACGACGCATACGAGGCACTGCTGCGCGCCCTCGCGACCCCGAACAACGGCCAGATCTGGATGCTCCTGTGGCACGGCCAGGCCGGGTCCCCGGACGCCCAGTACGGAAACATGGAGGTCGACGGCTACGGCTACGCCCCCTGTGTGACCTCGGCCCAGGAGCTGAGCGCCAGTGGCTGGAACCGTTCGTACGAAGTGGTCGACGGCATCGACGTGGCCCGCACGCTCTACCCCGACCACTACGGCCTCTGGCTCAACCCGCACGCCCCCGGCGGCGGGGTCGGCATCCCCTGGCTCGACCTGCGCCGCATCGCGACCGGCCTGGAGCGCCAGCCCGCGGGGCCGCTCAGGCTGTCGGAACCCGGCATCGAGGTCCCCCAGTTCTACGCCCTGCTGGTGCAGAACGCCCACCGCACCCCGGCGGTCCGCTCGCTGCGCCGTGCCTGGGTCCAGCCGGCGCTCGGGGCGCCGTATCTCGCCATCGGTCTGGACGTGTACGACACCAGCCCCTCGGCGGTGGACTCGGTGCGCGCGATGATGCAGCAGTCCATCGGCGCCGTCCCGGAGGGGCTGCCGGTGTCGACCGTGGCGATGTCCGACGAGTACGACCCGGTGGCGCTGTGGATGCGCGCCGGTGCTCGTCCGTTCTACGACCGCGAGGCCCACGGATCCCCGGCCCAGGCGCCGGCGGCCGGGTACGGCTACCCGCCGGCCCGTGGCGGTTACTGAGAGCGATGACCACCCGTTCGGCTCGTTTACGTAACAGCCACATTTCTTCGCGCGTAGATACCGGCGGATCATCACGAACGTCGCCTATTGTGCCGTTTTGTCCCAACTGACATGCGTCCGAGGGGCGTTACCCGCTGTTCGGATAACGGAATCCCTCGTACTGCATCACGGTTACGCATACTTTCTTCGCCAGGCCTGGCGGGTGATCGCAGCGAAGCTGAAGACTCCCCAGGCAGACGCAGGATCAGCCGATCCTGTGAGCTGAGCAAGTCGACAAAGCCGTAATCCACGGCAGGTGTAGGCCGGTCACCACCGGCGAGAGGGGTCGGGTCACTGTGACCGCACCGATCGAGACCACCGGGGCGCAGGCCGAGGCGCAGCCGGAGGCTGTCCTCGTCGGCGCCGACAAGGGGCAGATCGAGGGCCGTTCCCTGGGGCAGATCGCCTGGTCCCGGTTCAAGAAGGACAAGGTGGCGGTCGCCGGTGGTGTGATCGTCATCCTGCTGATCCTGCTCGCGGTGCTCTCCCGGCCCATCCAGGCCATGTTCGGCCTGGACCCGAACGCCCTGCACCAGGATCTGATCGACCCGAACACCTCGCTGCCCAAGGGCGACTTCGGCGGCATGAGCTGGGACCACCCGCTCGGTGTGGAGCCGAAGTTCGGCCGCGACATCGCCACCCGCATCCTCGAGGGCTCCTGGGTCTCACTGGTCGTCGCCTTCGGCGCCACGATCCTGTCCAACACGATCGGCGCCGTGCTCGGCGTGGTCGCCGGCTACTACGGCGGCCGGGTCGACACGATCATCAGCCGGCTGATGGACACCTTCCTGGCGTTCCCCCTGCTGCTGTTCGCCATCGCCATCTCGGCCACGCTCCAGGGCGGTGCCTTCGGGCTGGAGGGTCTGCCGCTGCACATCAGCGTGCTGATCTTCGTCATCGGTTTCTTCAACTGGCCCTACCTGGGCCGCATCGTGCGCGGTCAGACGCTGGCCCTGCGTGAGCGGGAGTTCGTCGACGCCTCGCGCGGGATGGGGGCCAAGGGCCCGTACATCCTCTTCCGGGAACTGCTGCCGAACCTCGTCGGCCCGATCATCGTCTACTCGACGCTGCTCATCCCGACCAACATCCTCTTCGAGGCTTCGCTGAGCTTCCTCGGCGTCGGCATCCAGCCTCCCCAGGCCTCCTGGGGCGGCATGCTCAACCAGGCCGTCGACTTCTACCAGGTCGACCCGCAGTTCATGATCGTGCCTGGTCTGGCCATCTTCGTGACCGTCCTGGCGTTCAACCTGCTCGGTGACGGTCTCCGCGACGCTCTCGACCCCCGCAGCCGCTGACCCGCGACCGCGGTGAGAGTCCACAAGATTTCCGACAATTGAAGGGGAAGCAGACCATCATGCGAAGGTCAGCGCTGGCCGCAGTGGCGGCCATCGGCAGTGCGAGCCTGTTGCTCTCGGCTTGCAGCAAGGCCGATGACAACGGTGGAGACGGGAACAAGTCGGCTGGGGCCAACGCAGCGACCAAGGGTGTCGTCAACGCCTCCACCCAGAAGGGTGGGACGGTCACGTACGAGTACTCCGACGTCCCGGACTCCTTCGACCCCGGCAACACGTACTACGCCTACATGTACAACCTCAGCCGGCTGTACGCCCGCCCGCTGATGACCTTCAAGCCCGGTCCGGGCGAGGAGGGCAACACGCTGGTCCCGGACCTCGCCGAGAAGGCGGGCGAGCCGAGCGACGGTGGCAAGACGTGGACGTACAAGATCCGCTCCGGTCTGAAGTACCAGGACGGCACGCCGATCACCTCGAAGGACGTCAAGTACGCCGTCGAGCGCTCCAACTTCGCGCGTGACGTGCTCTCGCTCGGCCCGAACTACTTCCAGCAGTTCATGCAGGGCGGCAAGGAGTACAAGGGCCCCTACAAGGACAAGAGCGCCGAGGGCCTGAAGTCCATCGAGACGCCGGACGACACCACGATCGTCTTCAAGCTCAACCGTCCCTTCCAGGAGTTCGACTACCTGGTCGCGACGCCGCAGACGGCTCCGGTGCCGAAGGCCAAGGACACCGGCATCGACTACGTCAAGAGCATCGTGTCCTCGGGCTCGTACAAGTTCCAGAGCTACGACGAGGGCAAGCAGGCCGTCCTCGTCAAGAACGAGAACTGGGACCCGAAGACCGACCCGCTGCGCAAGCAGTACCCGGACAAGATCGTCGTCAAGCTGAAGGTCAACGCCGAGACGATCGACCAGGACGTCCAGGCCGGTGAGGCGATCGACCTCGGCGGTACCGGTGTCCAGGCCGCGACCCAGGCGAAGGTCGTCAACGACGCCAACCTGAAGGCCAACACGGACAACACCTACGGTGGCCGTCTGGTCTACATGGCGATCAACAACCAGGTCGCGCCGTTCGACAAGGTCGAGTGCCGCAAGGCCGTCGAGTACGCCGTCGACAAGGTCTCCGTGCAGACCGCCGAGGGCGGCCCGATCCGCGGTGACATCGCCACGACCGTCCTGCCGCCGGACATCACCGGCTACCAGAAGGCCGACGTCTACGCGACCGACGGCAACAAGGGTGACGTCGCCAAGGCCAAGGAGCAGCTGAAGGCCTGCGGCAAGACGACGATCAACACCAACATCTCGGCGCGCAGCGACCGCCCGCAGGAGATCGACGCGGCCACCGCGATCATCGCCTCGCTGAAGAAGGTCGGCATCAACGCCAGCCTGAAGCAGTACCCGTCGGGCAAGTACTTCACCGACTACGCGGGTGTTCCGTCCTTCGACAAGAAGCAGAACATCGGCCTGCACATGATGCAGTGGGGTGCCGACTGGAACTCCGGCTACGGCTTCCTCCAGCAGATCCTGCACGGTGACGCGATCGGCGCGTCCGGCAACACCAACCTCTCGTATCTGAACGACAAGCAGATCAACGAGATGCTGGAGAAGGCCATCGCCACCGAGGACGACACCGCGCGCAACGCCCTGTACGCGCAGATCGACAAGCGTGCGATGGACCTGGCGGCGCTCGTCCCGCTGACCTACTTCAAGGTCCTGCTGTACCGCCCCACGGGCTTCACCAACCTGGTGTCCACGGCGGCCTTCAGCGGTCAGTACGACTACCTCAACATCGGCACGACCAAGAAGTAGCCCCGGAAGGCAGGTGAAGGCATTGGTGCCCGTGGGCCTCGCGGCCCGCGGGCACCAGCGCCGGTCCCCGTGATCTCGTACATCCTCCGTCGGACGTTCGCGGCAGTGATCCTGCTGCTGGTCGTCACCGCGGTCACCTTCGCGATCTTCTTCCTGCTGCCGCGGATGGCCGGCCAGACCGCCGACCAGCTCGCGCAGCAGTACATCGGAAAGAGTCCGACGAAGGCAGACATCGCCGCGGTCAAGCAGAACCTCGGTCTGGACGAGCCCCTGTATGCCCAGTACTGGCACTTCATCAAGGGGATCGTGTCCGGCGCCACCTACAACCTGGGCCCCACGACGGCGCACTGTGACGCGCCGTGCTTCGGCTACTCCTTCAAGAACCACGTGGCGGTCTGGCCGCAGCTCACCTCGCGCCTGCCGGTGACCGTCTCGCTGGCCGCCGGTGCCGCCGTGCTCTGGCTGGTCTCCGGCGTCGTCATCGGCGTCATCTCCGCCCTCAAGCCCCGCAGCTTCTTCGACCGCACCTTCATGGGCGTCGCGCTCGCCGGTGTCTCGCTGCCCATGTTCTTCACGGGCAACCTGGCCCTGCTGCTCTTCACCTACCAGTGGCCGATCTTCGGGCGGACCTATGTGCCGTTCACCGAGAACCCGGCCCAGTGGGCCAACACGCTCTTCCCGGCCTGGTGCTCGCTCGCCCTGCTGTACTCCGCCATCTACGCGCGGCTGACCCGCTCGGGCATGCTGGAGACGATGAACGAGGACTTCATCCGCACGGCCCGCGCCAAGGGCCTGCGGGAGCGCAACGTGGTGGCCCGGCACGGGCTGCGCGCCGCGCTGACCCCGATCATCACCGTCTTCGGCATGGACCTGGGCCTGCTGCTCGGCGGTGCCGTGATCACCGAGACCGTGTTCTCGCTGCCCGGCATCGGCCAGTACGCGGTGCAGGGCATCACCGACAACGACCTGCCCCCGATTCTCGGCGTCACCCTGCTCGCCGCCTTCTTCGTCGTGATCGCAAATCTCCTGGTGGACCTGTTGTACGCCGCCGCCGACCCGCGCGTGAGGCTCTCGTGACCGAACTCTCCAAGACCGGTGCCGCCCTGGGCGAGCCGGCTCCGGGGAACGCCCCCGACGCCTTCCTCGCGGTCCGCGACCTCAAGGTGCACTTCCCGACCGACGACGGCCTGGTCAAGTCCGTCGACGGGCTCAGCTTCCAGGTGGAGAAGGGCAAGACCCTCTGCATCGTGGGCGAGTCGGGCTCCGGCAAGTCCGTCACCTCGCTGGCGATCATGGGCCTGCACCGGCTCGGCGCGCGCGGCAAGAACGTCCAGATGTCCGGCGAGATCTGGCTGGACGGCAAGGAACTGGTCTCCGCCGACCCGGACGAGGTGCGCCGGCTGCGCGGCCGCGAGATGGCGATGATCTTCCAGGACCCGCTGTCCGCGATGCACCCGTACTACACGATCGGCAACCAGATCGTGGAGGCGTACCGGGTCCACAACGACGTCAGCAAGAAGGTCGCGCGCAAGCGCGCCGTCGAGATGCTCGACCGGGTCGGCATCCCCGAGCCGGACAAGCGCGTGGACGGTTACCCGCACGAGTTCTCCGGCGGCATGCGCCAGCGCGCGATGATCGCCATGGCGCTCGTCAACAACCCCGAGCTGCTGATCGCGGACGAGCCGACGACCGCCCTCGACGTCACCGTCCAGGCGCAGATCCTCGACCTGATCCGGGACCTGCAGAAGGAGTTCGGCTCCGCGGTCGTCCTCATCACCCACGACCTGGGTGTGGTCGCCGAGATCGCCGACGACGTCCTCGTGATGTACGGCGGCCGGTGCGTGGAGCGCGGCAGCGTCGACGACGTCTTCGAGCGGCCGCAGCACCCGTACACCTGGGGTCTGCTGGGTTCGATGCCGCGCATCGACCGGGAGACCTCCGAGCGGCTCATCCCCGTCAAGGGCCAGCCGCCGAGCCTCATCAACGTCCCCTCGGGCTGCGCCTTCCACCCCCGCTGCCCGTACGCGGACATCCCCAAGGGCGATGTCACCCGTACCGTGCGCCCGGAGCTCCAGCAGGTCGGCGGCGGGCACTTCTCCGCCTGCCACCTCTCGCCGGAGGACCGCACGCGGATCTGGACCGAAGAGATTGCGCCGAAGCTGTGAGTGAGACGAAGAAAACCGACGTCGCTCCGGAAGAGCGTGAGGTCCTCCTCAAGGTCGAGGGGCTCCAGAAGCACTTCCCGATCCGCAAGGGCGTCCTCCAGCGCCAGGTCGGCGCGGTCAAGGCGGTCGACGGCATCGACTTCGAGGTGCGCAAGGGCGAGACCCTCGGCGTGGTCGGCGAGTCGGGCTGCGGCAAGTCGACCATGGGCCGGGTCATCACCCGCCTCCAGGACCCGACCGGCGGCTCGATCCACTTCGAGGGCCAGGACATCACGCGGCTGAACGCGGCCGGGATGCGTCCGTTGCGGCGGGACATCCAGATGATCTTCCAGGACCCGTACGGCTCCCTGAACCCCCGGCACACCATCGGCGGCATCGTCTCGGCGCCCTTCCGGCTCCAGGGCGTGGAGCCCGAGGGCGGGGTCAAGCGGGAGGTCCAGCGCCTCCTGGAGCTGGTGGGCCTGAGCCCCGAGCACTACAACCGCTACCCGCACGAGTTCTCCGGCGGTCAGCGCCAGCGCATCGGCATCGCCCGCGCGCTGGCCCTGAAGCCCAAGCTGGTGGTGGCGGACGAGCCGGTGTCGGCGCTCGACGTGTCGATCCAGGCGCAGGTCGTGAACCTGATGGACGACCTCCAGGAGGAGCTCGGCCTCACGTACGTGATCATCGCGCACGACCTGTCCGTCGTCCGCCACGTCTCGGACCGCATCGCGGTGATGTACCTCGGCAAGATCGTCGAACTCGCCGACCGCACCTCGCTGTACGAGGCGCCGATGCACCCGTACACCAAGGCCCTGATGTCGGCGGTCCCGGTGCCGGACCCCAAGCGCCGCGGCGCCAAGTCCGAGCGCATCCTGCTGCGCGGCGACGTCCCGTCCCCGATCTCCCCGCCCTCCGGCTGCCGTTTCCACACGCGCTGCTGGAAGGCCACGGAGATCTGCAAGACGACGGAGCCCCAGCTGATCGAGCTGCGCCCCGGCCAGCGCGTTGCCTGCCACCACCCCGAGAACTTCGCGGACCAGGCCCCGCAGGACACCGTGCTCCTGTCGGCGGCCAAGGAGGCGGCCGCGCTGGTCGCCGAGGAGGTCCTGGCCGAGTCGGCGGAGACGTCGGCGGCGGTCGCGGCGGAGGTGGCTTCGCCGAAGACCGGGGTTGTCGTGGAGCCCGACACCTCCGCGGAAGTGCCCGAGAAGCCCGAGGTCAAGACCACGAAGACGGGCCTCGGCGCCAAGACCACGGACGAGTCCACCGACTCAGGGGCGCGGGGCGGTGTTGAATCTGCGGCTACCGCCTCGGGGGCGCGACCGGCCCCCACCGACCCGCAGCCGACCGAAGAACCGGAAGCCAGCCGTCAGGAGTCAACCGACAAGTAACGCATGACGAGTTGGCAAAGTCATGCACATGCCCGAACGGGGGAGTGAAGAGTCGTCCGTGTCCGACTTATCGGCACACGCTCGAAGGGACGACTCATGAAACTCTCCCGTTCGGCACGCTTAGGGGCCGTCGCGACCGCGGCGGCCTCTTTCTTCGTCATCGCCGCTTCCCCCGGCCCGAACCCGGGCGCACCGGGAGTCGGCGACCCCTACTTCCCGAACCTCGGCAACGGCGGCTTCGACGCCCGCCACTACACCCTCGACGTGGCGTACGACCCGGGCACCGACCGCCTGGACGGCCGTACGACACTCACCGCCCGTGCCACCCAGAACCTCTCGTCCTTCGACCTGGATCTCCAGAAGTTGGAGGTCACGCGGGTCGAAGTGAACGGCAGACAGGCCCGGTTCACGCGCGACGGCGACGAGATCCGCATCACCCCGCGTCAATTCCTGCGCAAGAGCCGCGACTTCACGGTGGTCGTCACCTACGGCGGGATACCGGAGCCCCTCAACGGCCCCATCGTCTTCGGCTCCGACTACGGCTGGATGAAGACCCCCGACGGAGTCTTCGTCGCCTGTGAACCCAACGCCGCCTCCACCTGGTTCCCGTCCAGCGACCACCCCTCGGACAAGGCCACCTACGACATCCGCATCAGGACGCCGAAGGGCCTGACCGCGGTCTCCAACGGCCGGCTCGTGTCGACGTACGACAAGGGCGGCTCGACGTACACCCACTGGCGCGAGAAGAAGCCGATGGCGACCTACCTCGCCACCGCCACCATCGGGAAGTTCGACGTCCGCACCGGGAGGACCCCCGGTGGCATCCCCATCTACACGGCCATCGACCCGGTGCTGGAGAACAGCAACAACGTCGACGTGTACGGGGTCACCGCCGAGGCCACCGACTACTGGTCGCAGGTCTTCGGGCCCTATCCCTTCGAGGAGACCGGGGCGATCGTCGACGACATGCCGCAGGCCGGGTTCTCGCTGGAGGTGCAGACCAAGCCGGTCTACTCGGCCGTCCGCAACGAGACGACGATCGTGCACGAGCTGGCCCACCAGTGGTTCGGCGACAGCGTCTCGGTCGCGCACTGGAAGGACATCTGGCTCAACGAGGGCTTCGCCACCTACTCCCAGTGGCTGTGGGCCGAGCACAAGGGCACCCGCAGCGCCCACGACTCCTTCGTCGCCGGCTACGACTCCCGCCCCGCCGACAGCCCCTTCTGGCAGATCACCGTCGGCGACCCGCAGCGCGACACGATGTTCGCCTCCGCCGTCTACCAGCGCGGCGCGATGACCCTCCAGGTGCTGCGCGAGCGCATCGGCGACAAGGCGTTCTTCAGGCTGCTGCCCACCTGGACGAAGCTCCACCGCTACGGCAACGCGAACACCGCCGACTTCATCCGCCTCGCCGAGAAGGTCAGCGGACAGCAGCTCGACGACCTGTTCCGGACCTGGCTCTTCACGACGGGCAAACCCGCCCGGTAAAAGCCGTTGCGCAAGAATGCGGTGTGCTCCAGCAACTGTTCAGTCCCTCCGTCCAGCACACGCTCGACCTCGTCGGCATCTTCGTGTTCGCGATCTCCGGCGCGCTGCTGGCCGTCCGCAAGAACTTCGACGTCTTCGGCATCGCCGTCCTCGCCGAGGTCACCGCGCTGGGCGGAGGGCTCTTCCGGGACCTGATCATCGGCGCGGTGCCGCCCGCCGCCTTCACGGACCTGGGCTACTTCATCACCCCGCTGCTCGCCGCCCTCCTGGTCTTCTTCCTGCACCCGCACGTGGAGCGCATCCAGGCCGGCGTGAACGTCTTCGACGCGGCCGGCCTCGGCCTCTTCTGCGTCGCCGGGACGACGAAGGCGTACGAGTACGGGCTCGGCCTCACCCAGTCCGCCACCCTCGGCCTCGCCACCGCGGTCGGCGGCGGTGTGCTCAGGGACGTGCTCGCCAACGAGGTGCCCTCGCTGCTGCGCTGGGACCGCGACCTGTACGCGGTCCCGGCGATCGTCGGCGCCACCATGGTCGTCCTGTGCATCCGCTACGACGTCCTCAGCCCGTTCACGAGCGGGCTCGCGGCCCTCACGGCTTTCGTACTGCGCCTGCTCGCGATGCGGTTCCACTGGCGAGCTCCGCGGGCGTGGAACCGCCGGTCGACCGTGCGTGAGGAGTAGCGCCCGCCCGGCCGTGCAGCAGCCCCATCTCCTCGGTCAGCCAGCGGAACGCCGGGACCACCTGCGGCTTCCACAGCGCCATGTTGTGGCCGCCGGCGCTCTTCGGGATGTAGACCACGTGCACGGTCGTCGGGGCCTTCGCGACCTGTGCGAGGCCGGTGGCCGCCTCGTAGCCGTCGCCCGGCTGGCCGGACTGGTAGAGCGCGACGGCGGGCGGGGTGCGGGCGTCGCGCAGCAGCACGTAGGGGTTGTTGGCGCGGCGCAGGGCGGGGGTCTCGGCGGCCAGCGAGTTGCGTTCGCCGATCGGGTCGTTGTAGCCGGACATGCTGACCGCGGCCCGGTAGCGGTCGGGGTGCGCGACGGCGAGCTTGGTCGCGCAGTGCCCGCCCGCCGAGTACCCGGCCACCGCCCAGCCCGCCGGGCCGGACTGGGCACGGAAGTTGTCCGTGACCATCTTCGGCACGTCGACGCTGAGCCAGGTGTCGGCGTTGACCGTGCCCGTGATGTTGGCGCACCCGGTGTCGACCCCGGCCAGCAGGTTCATGCGCGGGGCGACCAGGATGAACGGCGCCACCCTGCCGTCCCGCATCAGCGGCTGGAGCTGGTTGACCGCGTGCAGCGACCCGAACCAGGCCTTCGCCGAGCCCGGATAGCCCGACAGCAGCTCCGCCACGGGGAACTTGTGGTGCCGGTAGGCGGGTTCGCCGTACTGCGGGGGCAGCCAGACGTAGACCTCGGCGTTCACCCCTGAGACACGGCCCTTGAGCTGGGTGACCCGCACGCCCTTCATGCCGGGTCCGGAGACGTCGGTGAAGTGCTGCCTCACCTTGGGCAACCGTTTCAGCGAGATCCCGCCGGTGCCGTCGGCGCCCAGGTTCGCCGCCTCCTGGACGTGATCGCCGGTGCCGAGCAGGTCGGCCCAGCTGTCGTAGAGGTTGTTCTGGTTGTTGACCAGCACGAAGACGAGGGCTACGGCTGTGCCCTGGGCGAACAGCACCATCACCACACGGGCGACGGCGCGTGCGATCCGGGGCCCCCGCAGCCGCGACCACAGGGCCAGCGGAAGCACGACGGCGACGACGGACAGCACGATCAGCGTGTAGAGGAACGCGGTCCCGGTGAGGCTCATGTCCCTGTAGAGGGGGAAGCGGAGGCGGGGGTTTACGGACGAGTACGGACGCTTACCGAGAAATAGCGCGGGTCTCACCTGGGGTGATCCGGTAAGGAACCAGGGAAAGCTACCGCTTAGTAGTTAGCTGTTGTACCGTTCATGCATGCCAGAAGCAGCCTTCGTCACGCGTGCCACGATCGGTGACAGCGAGTTCGACCGGGACACCGCGGTCACCCGCCGCGCCCCCGGCGTCTACGACATCGACCTCTCCGCGGGCTGGACGATCATCAGCGCCGTCAACGGCGGCTACCTCCTGGCCGTCCTGGGCCGCGCCCTGGCGGACGCCCTCCCGCACGCCGACCCGTTCACCATCTCCGCGCACTACCTGACCGCGTCCCAGCCCGGACCGGCGGTGATCCGCACGGACGTCGTCCGCACCGGCCGCACCCTCTCCACCGGCCAGGCCTCGCTCTTCCAGTACGACGACGAGGGCAAGGAGGTCGAACGCATCCGCGTCCTCGCCTCCTACGGCGACCTCGACTCCCTCCCCGACGACGTCCGTACGACGGCGAGGCCGCCCGCCTTCCCGCCCATGGACCAGTGCTTCGGCCCCGAGGACGCTGCATCCGATATCCGACCGCTGTCGGGTGGCGCCCCCTTGGAGGGCAGCTCCGCCATCACCGACCGGCTGATGCTCAAGCTGGACCCGTCGACCCTCGGCTGGGCCCTCGGCGCGCCCTCCGGCAAGGGCGAGATGCGGTCCTGGTTCGGGCTCGCCGACGGCCGGGACGCCGACCCCCTCTCCCTGCTCCTCGCGGTGGACGCGCTCCCGCCCACGGCCTTCGAGATCGGCCTCAAGGGCTGGGTCCCCACGGTCGAGCTGACCGTGCACGTCAGGTGCCGCCCGGCCCCGGGCCCCCTCCGGGTCTCCATCACCACCCGCAACCTCGCCGGCGGTTTCCTGGAGGAGGACGCCGAGGTCTGGGACAGCGAGGACCGACTGGTCGCGCAGTCACGGCAGTTGGCGAGGGCGAGGCTCGGGTAAGAGGCCCGCCGGGGCAACCGGGATCCTGGTGCGGTGAAGTCCGATCGTCTGCTGTCGATCCTGCTGCTCCTGCAGACCCGCGGCCGGGTGCCCGCGCACGAGCTCGCCACCCGGCTGGAGGTGTCCGTGCGCACCATCTACCGGGACGTGGAGTCCCTGTCCGCCGCCGGCGTGCCCGTCTACGCCGAGCGCGGCAGGCACGGTGGCATCGAACTCCTCGCCGGCTTCCGCACGGACGTCACCGGCCTGACCGCCGACGAGTCCCGGGCCCTGTTCATCCTGGCCGCCCAGGGCGCCCACGCGGCCCTCGGACTGGACTCCGCCCTCGGCTCGGCGCTGCGCAAGGTCATGGCCGCGCTGCCCGCCCCGCACCGCCCGGCCGCCGAGGCCACCTCCCGCCGCATCCTGGTCGACGCCACCCGCTGGAAGGGCGGACCGCAGCGGTCCGTGGACCTGGTGGCCCTTCAGGACGCCGTCTTCGCCGACCGCCGACTGCGGCTGCGCTACCGGCACAGCGGGGAGCGCGAGACACGGACGTACACCGTCGACCCGTACGGTCTCGTCGCCAAAGCGGGTGTCTGGTACCTGGTCGCCGACCGGCGCGGCCTGCCGCGGCTGTTCCGTGCCGACCGGGTGCACTCCGCGGCGGTGCTGGACGCCCCCGTCAGACGACGGCCCGGCGTCGAACTCGCCGACGTCTGGGAGGTGTTGCGCCGCAAGGTCGAGCAACACCCCGGCGGCATCGACGTCACCGTCCGGGTCCGCCGTGACCGACTCGACCTGTTCTCGCGGCTGATGGCCCCGTATCTGTCCGAACTCCCCGAGGACGACGGCGAGAACGCGTGGGTGACGGCCCGGCTCTCCTTCGGTGTGGTCGGCGAGGCCCGCCAACTCCTGCAGTTCTCCGACCGGGTGGAGGTCCTCTCGCCGCCCGAGGTGCGCGAGGAGGTGGCCCGCGCGGCCGCCTCTGTCACGGATCTGTACCAGCGGCCAGGTGGCGGTCCCCGCGGAACCCCAGCTCAAAAGGGCTGCTTTAGCGGCGCTTTGCCGTCCGCACAGGCGGGGGACAGGCCGGCCCCAACGAAGGCCCAGGGGCCGTTGCGAGAGTTCCCGGCCTCAGGACTTCCTCATCCTCCCTGGAGCTGTCTCTCATGAAGCGTGTGCGTCTCCTCCCCGCCGTGGCCCTGCTGGCGCTCTCGCCCCTCGCTCTGGCGGCCTGCGGCTCGGGCGACTCGTCGTCGACCTCGACCGGCGGCGACTCCGGGCAGCAGCAGAACTGTCAGGCGCCCACCGGGAACGCCTCCGGGATGCCGAGCGGTGCTCCCTCGGGCGCCCCCACCGGCAACGCGAGCGCACGACCGTCCGGCGCCCCCGGCGGCGACCCCTCGGGAATGCCGAGCGGCGGCCCCGGCGGCGGCCGGGCCGGTCAAGGCGGTCAAGGCGGCCCCGGCGGCGGCATGGGCGGCTGCGGCGGTCCCGGCGGCGCGGGCGGTGCGGCCCCGAGCGGCGCACCCAGCGGTGCGCCGAGCGTGGCGGCGAGCGCCACGGCGACGAAGAGCTGACATGGCGTAGGACGCCGTACGACAGGGGCGGTACTCCCGGTGACGGGGGTGCCGCCCCTGTGGGTCGCCTCGCCCCGAACAGGCCTAATCCAGCCAGTGTTCGCGGCCGATGCTGATCAGCCGCATCTGGCGCTCCGCCACCTGGCAGACGCGGTCCCGCTCCTCCGCGGGTGCCTCCAGGGCCTCCAGGAACAGGGAGGCCGTGATGAGCATCTGGTCGACGTAGAGGTTGGCCAGCATCAGCAGGTCGTCGTCGCTCCAGCCGCCGGACACCGGGTCCTTGGCCAGCTCGTCCTTCACCTCCTGCCCGAACCGGGCCAGTTGGTCGCGGATGGCCTCCCGGACCGGCTGGACGCCGCCATGTCGTTCCCGGGCGATGAAACGGACATGAGCGGGGTACGCGTCCACATGGCCGGCGATCAACTCGATGGCGCGCTTGATGCGTTGGCCGTGGTCGTCGGCCGTGGACACCGTCGTCCGGATCATCGGGTGCAGGCTGCCCAACGCCTCCTCGACCAGGGCCACCCCGAGGTCCGCGGTGGAGCGGAAGTGCCGGTAGAAGGCGGTCGGCGCGACGCCGACCGCGCGCGTGACCTCGCGCAGGCCCAGGCTGCTCAGGCTCTGCTCCTCCAGCAGACCCAACGCCGCGTCCAGGAGCGCCTGTCGGGTCTTCTGCTTCTGTGCCTGCCGGATGCCGAGGGTGTGACTCATGTCATCCAGTTAACAACTGTTCTCCGTAATTGGAAAGCCGTACGACACGCTAGACTCTGGAGTCAGTGAACAACTGTAACCACAACTGTTCACCCAAACGTAACGACAGCCGAATCGGAGGGGGATCCGTCCCATGCTGTTCCTCGTCGCCGCACTCATGCTGCTCGGCGTCGTCCTGGGCACCGTCGCCCACGCGCCGCTCAGCTTCACCGCCGTCGCCGCCGTCGTGATCGCCGCCTGGCTGGGCGTCTTCGCGATCCGCGAGCGCCACGCCCGCCGCCGCACCCCGTCCCACTGACCGCCGCCCCGCCGTCCCCAGGAGCACTGATCACCATGCAGCTCACCGCGCAGGCCAACCCCCGTACCGGCGCCCGCGACGCCGACGGCATGGCCGTGGCGTCCTTCGTCCTCGGCCTCCTCGGCCTTCTGGTCCTCAACGTCTTCCTGGGCCCGATCGCCATCGTCCTGGCCTCGGTGGCCCTGTGGCGCGGCACCGCCCGCCGCGGCCGCGCCTACCTGGGCCTCGGCCTCGGCGTGGCCGACCTCCTGGTCCTGGTGGCCTTCATGCAGTTCGACAGCACGCCGTCCTGGAGCTTCTGAGGCCGTCGGGACCGGCCGGTCCTGGCCTGAGGGCGCGCATCCGCGCCCCGTAGAATCGGCGTCACCATGGCATACCTCGACCACGCCGCGACCACCCCGATGCTCCCCGAGGCGGTCGAGGCACTCACCGCGCACCTCGGCGCCACCGGCAACGCCTCCTCCCTGCACGCCTCCGGCCGCGGGGCCCGCCGCACGGTCGAGGAATCCCGCGAGACCCTCGCCGAGGCGCTCGGCGCCCGGCCCAGCGAGATCGTCTTCACCTCCGGCGGCACGGAGGCCGACAACCTCGCCGTGAAGGGCCTGTACTGGTCCCGGCGCGACGCGGACCCCGCAAGGACGCGGGTTCTCGCGAGCCCGGTCGAGCACCACGCCGTCCTCGACGCCGTGGACTGGCTCGGCGAACACGAGGGCGCCACCGTCGAGTACCTCCCCGTCGACAAGCACGGCCGGGTCCACCCCGACGCCCTGCGCGAGGCCATCGCCCAGAATCCCGCCGACGTCGCCCTGGCCACGGTCATGTGGGCCAACAACGAGATCGGCACCGTCCTGCCGGTCCGCGAACTCGCCGACGTCGCCGCCGAGTTCGGCGTCCCGCTGCACGCCGACGCGGTCCAGGCCTTCGGTCAGGTCCCCGTCGACTTCGCCGCCTCCGGCCTCGCCGCGATGACGGTGTCGGGCCACAAGATCGGCGGCCCGTACGGCATCGGCGCACTCGTCCTCGGCCGTGAGTGGACCCCCGTCCCCGTCCTGCACGGCGGCGGCCAGGAGCGCCACGTCCGCTCCGGCACCCTCGACGTCCCAGCCATCGCCTCCTTCGCGGTGGCCGGCCGCCTCGCCGCCGAACAGCGCGCGTGGTTCGCCACGGAGATCGGCGCCCTGCGCGACTCCCTGGTCGAGGCGGTCCGTACGGCGGTCCCGGACGCGATCCTCGGCGGCGACCCGGCGCCGGGCGGCCGCCTCCCGGCCAACGCCCACTTCACCTTCCCCGGCTGCGAGGGCGACTCCCTGCTCCTGCTCCTGGACGCCCAGGGCATCGAGTGCTCCACCGGCTCCGCCTGCACCGCCGGTGTCGCCCAGCCCAGCCACGTCCTGCTGGCCACCGGCACCGACCCCGACCTGGCCCGCGGCACCCTGCGCTTCTCCCTCGGCCACACCTCCACCGAGGCGGACGTGGAAGCGGTCGCGAAGGCCATCGGCCCGGTGGTGGAACGCGCCCGCGCGGCGGGGCTGACGTAACGCCCGGGCAGCGGGACACTCCGGGCGTGAACCTCGCATCCCAGGTATGCGCCCTGATCGCGGCCCTGACCCACCTCGTCGTCGGAACGCTCGAGCGCTTCTTCTACGACCGCACGGCCGTCCGCGTCTTCCTCACCACGTCTCCCGCCGACGCCCCCGAGGTCACCCTGTGGCGCTCGGGAGTCGCCGTCTACAACCTGCTCCTCGGGCTCGGCCTGGTCGCCGGGGTCGTCGCGCTCCACACCGGTGAACCCACCGCGGGCCGCACCCTGATCCTCTACCTCTGCGCGTCCCTCATCGCCTCCGCGCTCGCCTTCGCCGCCTCGTTCCCGCGGCTGTGGCGCGGCGCCCTGGGGCAGGGGGTACCGCCCGCGCTGGCGCTGCTGGCCGCGGCTCTCCTGTGACGCCGAGGGTCTCGGACCCCGCCGGACGTCCCCGCTAGGCGGAGGTCGTACGCGCCGCTTTCACCAGCTTCATGTACCGGTCCCAGTCCCAGTGTTCGCCCGGGTCCGTGTGGTCCGTCCCCGGCACCTCCACATGCCCGATGACGTGCTCGCGGTCGACGGGGATGTCGTACCGCGCGCATATCCGGGCCGTGAGCCGCGCCGAGGCCGCGTACATCGCGTCCGTGAAGTCCTCGGGCCGGTCCACGAAACCCTCGTGCTCGATGCCCACACTGCGTTCGTTGTAGGCGCGGTTGCCCGCGTGGTACGCCACGTCCAGCTCGCGGATCATCTGCGTGATGTGCCCGTCCTTGCGGACGACGTAGTGCGCGGCCGCCCCGTGCCCCGGGTCCTGGAACACCTTCACCGCGCTGGCGAAACTGCCCTGCGTGACATGGATGACCACCATGTCTATGCCGTAGTCGTCGGGCCGGTCCGCGCGCCGCCAGTTCGCGTCGGAGGCCGCCACCCACTGCGCGCCGCCGAAGTCCACCGCGCCCTCGACCCGCGGTTTCTCCACGCCCGGCGCCCGCCACCACAGCCGCGCCAGCTCGTCCCGGGCCAGCACCGCCGAGCCCACCGCGGCCGCCGCCCCGCCGATGAGCAGGGCGCGGCGACCGATGCGCCGGTCGCCGTCCTCGGATGCCTCTTTCGCCCCCATGTGATCGTCAACGGATACTCGTGGGTTTCGGTTCCCGCGCCCCCGTACCCTGGAAGGGTTATGACTGACACCACGCAGCGCCCCCTTCGCGTTCTCGCCGCCATGTCCGGAGGAGTGGACTCCGCCGTCGCCGCCGCCCGTGCCGCCGAAGCCGGCCACGACGTGACCGGCGTCCACCTCGCACTCTCCGCGAACCCGCAATCGTTCCGCACGGGCGCGCGTGGCTGTTGCACCATCGAGGACTCGCGCGACGCCCGCCGCGCCGCCGACGTCATCGGCATCCCGTTCTACGTCTGGGACCTCGCCGACCGCTTCCGCGAGGACGTCGTCGAGGACTTCGTCGCCGAGTACGAGGCCGGCCGCACCCCCAACCCCTGCCTGCGCTGCAACGAGAAGATCAAGTTCGCCGCGCTGCTCGACAAGGCGCTGGCGCTGGGCTTCGACGCGGTGTGCACCGGCCACTACGCGAAGGTCCTGGTGGGCGAGGACGGCTCGCGGGAACTGCACCGCGCCTCCGACATGGCCAAGGACCAGTCGTACGTCCTCGGCGTGCTGGACGAGAAGCAGTTGGCGCACGCCCTGTTCCCGCTCGGCGACACCGTCACCACCAAGGACGAGATCCGCGCCGAGGCCGAGCGCCGTGGCCTCGCGGTCGCCAAGAAGCCCGACTCGCACGACATCTGCTTCATCGCCGACGGCGACACCCAGGGCTTCCTCGCCTCGCGTCTCGGCAAGGCGGAGGGCGACATCGTCGACGAGTCGGGCGCGAAGGTCGGCACCCACGAGGGCGCGTACGGCTTCACGATCGGCCAGCGCAAGGGGCTGCGCATCGGCACCCCGGCCGCCGACGGCAAGCCGCGCTACGTCCTGGACATCTCGCCGGTGAACAACACGGTGACGGTCGGCCCGGCCGCCGCCCTGGACGTGACCGCCCTGAGCGCCATCAAGCCCCGCTGGTGCGGCGCGGCCCCAGTCGGCCCCGGCACCTACACGGCCCAGCTCCGCGCCCACGGCGGCGAGACCGAGGTCACCGCTGAGCTCGTGGACGGGGAGCTGCGGGTGTCCTTCACCGAGCCGGTCCGCGGGGTCGCCCCCGGCCAGGCGATCGTCCTGTACGACGACACCCGCGTGGTGGGCTCGGCGACGATCGCGAGCACGGTACGGGCGACGGCGGGCGTGGCCTGACGGTCCGGCGCACGCGCCGGTGGCCCGGCCGGGTGGCCCCTCAGTCCGCGAAGAACTCCGCCAGGGCCGGCGCCAGGGCGGTCGGGTCGACCATGTGAGTCTGGCCCTCCAGTTCGCGGTACGAACCCTTCGGGGCCGCCTCCGCGACAGCCCGCGTGCCCTCGCGCATCCACTCGGGGCTCGCGCCGCCCGCGACGGCCAGTACCGGGACCGTGATCGAGGCCAGCCGGTCGCTGGGGACCAGACCGCCGGCCATCACCGCGTTGTCGTAGGCGAGCGTCGGGGCGACCGCCTCCATGCCGGGCCACATGGGGGACTGGCGGGCGCCCCGGATCATCTCCTCGCCCATTCCGGTGAGCCGCAGGAACAGCTCCACCGCGTCCCCGCGCCGCCCCTCGGAGAGCGCCGCGTCGAGGTTCCGGGTGTACTGGGCGTTCCCCTCGGCGCCGCCGTCCAGGAAGTCGGCGTACGGCGTCTCGTACACGGCGACCTTGCGCACCGGCAGTCCGCTCGCCGCGGCCTCCAGGACCAGGGCACCGCCCGAGGAGATCCCGCACAGGCATGCCTCGCCGCCCGCCGCCTCGATGAGCGCGGCGAGGTCCTCGACCTCACGGGCCACCGCGTAGGGGGCCGTGTCGCCGCTCCCACCGCGGCCGCGGCGGTCGTACACGAGGACGTCGAACCGCTCGGACAGCGGCACGGCCAGTGGTGCCACCGTGCCGCCCGTGGACATCGCGCCGCTGACGAGGATGACCGCCGGGCCCTGCCCGGTGCGTTCGTACGCGATCGGTGTGCCGTCGCGCGAGAGAGTCTTCTTGTCCATGCCTGAGGAGACTGCCGCACGGCGGCGAAGTCATCGGTCAGGACACGTCGACCTCGTAGAAACAGAGGTGGTCCTTGATCTCGGCGACGGCGGGCTTCGGTTCGGGATAGGACCACACCAGGTCGGGCGCGTCCGGCAGCGACCAATAGGACGCGGTGCCCTTGAACGGGCAGTAGGTGTGGGTGTCGGAGGGGGTCAGCAGGTCGAGCCTTACGTCCTCGGCGGGGAGGTAGTACCGCGGGGGACAGCCCGTCTCGCGCAGCACGAGGGGCCGTTCGCTCTCCGCGAGGACCTGCTCGCCGTGCACCACGCGCACGTGCTGGTCGACCTGCTCGATGGTGATCGTGTGTCCTTCGGCCATACCGGAAGAGCGCCCGCGGGGCCCCGGTTCTTCCCGCGTACGGTGACCTCATGCGAATCTGCGTCTTCCTCTCCGCCGCCGACCTCGACGACCGTTACACGCGCCCCGCGCGGGAGTTCGCGAAGCTGCTGGGCAAGGGCGGGCACACCCTGGTGTGGGGCGGCTCGGACGTGGGCCTGATGAAGGTCGTCGCGGACGGTGTCCAGGAGGCGGGCGGACGGCTCGTCGGGGTCTCCGTGGAGTTCCTGGCCGCCAAGGTCCGCCCCGGCGTCGACGAGATGGTGATCGCGAAGGACCTCGCCGAACGCAAGAAGCTGCTCCTGGAGAAGGCCGACGGCGTGGTGATCATGGTGGGCGGCACCGGCACCCTCGACGAGGCGACCGAGATCCTGGAGCTGAAGAAGCACGGCCACACCGAGAAGCCGGTCGTCCTGCTCAACACGGCGGGCTTCTACGACGGGTTGAAGGAGCAGTTCCGGCGCATGGAGGACGAGGGCTTCCTGCCCCGCCCGCTCACCGACCTGGTGTTCTTCGCGGAGGAGCCGGTGGGGGCGCTGGCTTATCTGGAGGAGTCCCTCGGTACCCCGTGACGCCGTGATGCGAGCATGGCGGCATGGCTACACATGTGATCACCGGAGCGGGCTCCGGCATCGGCGCGGCGGTGGCCCGGCGACTGCACGCGCGCGGGGACGAACTCGTGCTGCACGCGCGTGACGCGGGCCGCGCGAAGGAGCTGGCGGCACAGTTCGACGGCGCGCGGACCCTGGTCGGGGACCTGGCCGACCCCGACAAGCTGAGCTGGGCCTTCTCCCACCAGACGCTGCCGGACCGGGTGGACTCCCTGCTGCACGTCGCGGGCGTGGTCGACCTCGGCCCGGTCGGCGACCTGACCCCGAAGTCCTGGCGCCACCAGCTGAACGTCAACCTGATCGCCCCGGCCGAGCTGACCCGCCACTTCCTGCCCCAGCTCCGGGCGACGCGGGGTCACGTGGTCTTCGTGAACTCGGGCGCGGGCCTCGCCGCCCACGCCGACTGGTCCGCGTACGCGGCCTCCAAGCACGGCCTGAAGGCCCTGGCGGACTCGCTGCGCCACGAGGAGCACGGCAACGGCGTCCGCGTCACCTCGGTCTACCCCGGCCGCACGGCGAGCCCCATGCAGGCCAAGGTCCACCAGCAAGAGGGCAAGGAGTACGACCCGGCGCGGTGGATCGACCCCGAGTCGGTCGCCACGACGATCCTGACGGCGATCGATCTCCCCCGGGACGCGGAGATCAACGACCTGACGGTGCGTCCGGGGCGCTGAGGACTTTCCTTCGCCCCCGCCGCCCCTACCCGTCCCGTCACCCGGGGGCTCCGCCCCCGTCGACCCCCGCTCCTCAAACGACGGAGGGGCTGGTTCAGCCCGTCCGGCGTTTGACGACGAGGCCCCTTCAGGGCCGATGGGGGTCTGGGGGCGCAGCCCCCAGGGACGGAACGGGTAGGGGCGGCGGGGCGAGAACACCCTCGCCACGACCTACGTAGGCTTCACACGTGACCGCAGACTTCACCTTCGCCCCCGCCACCGGCATCGGCTCCCTCCCCGGCGGCGACGCCCGGGAGGCCGCCAAGGCCGCCACCGGCTCCTTCGAGGACTTCCCGTTCCTGCCGGAACTGCCCGCCCGCGGCCCCGGCGCCGACATGATCGGCCGTACCGCCGGGATGCTCGTCGAGCTGTACGCGCGCGTGGAGCCCAGCGGCTGGCGGATCGGGGACCGGCCGGGCCGGGACACCAAGCGGGCGCGGTCCTGGCTGGGGGAGGACCTCGACGCGCTGGAGGAGTTCACCCAGGGGTACGAGGGGCAGGTCAAGGTGCAGGCCGTCGGGCCGTGGACGCTCGCCGCCGCGCTGGAGCTGCGGAACGGCGAGGTCGCCCTCTCCGACCCCGGCGCCTGCCGGGACCTGGCCGCCTCGCTCGCGGAGGGGCTGAGGCTGCACCTGGAGGAGGTCGGGCGTCGCGTTCCCGGCGCGCGGATCGTGCTCCAGCTCGACGAGCCCTCCCTCATCGCCGTGCTCCGGGGACAGGTCAGGTCCGCCAGCGGCTACCGGACCCACCGGGCCGTGGACCGGCAGGTCGTCGAGGCCACGTTGCGCGACGTCGTCGGGGTTCACGGGGGCGGTCCCGTCGTGGTCCACTCGTGCGCACCGGACGTCCCCTTCGCCCTGCTGCGGAGGGCGGGCGCGGCGGCGGTCTCCTTCGACTTCTCGCTCCTCACCGAGCGTGACGACGACGCGATCGGCGAGGCGGTGGAAGGGGGCACGAGGCTCTTCGCCGGTGTCGTACCGGGCACGGACACGGCATTGTCAGACCCTGCCGGTAGCGTCATGGGTGTCAGGACGCTGTGGCGCAGGCTGGGGCTGCATCCGGGACTTCTCGCGGAGGCGGTCACGGTCACTCCGTCGTGCGGACTCGCGGGGGCCTCCCCGGGGTACGCGCGCAAGGCGCTCGCCCACTGCGCCCAGGCGGCGAGATCCCTCGCGGACAACCCAGAGTAACGGGAGGACAACACGGTGGCCGGCGACAAGCAAGCGGAGACGACGGTGCCCTCGGAGGCACGGGAGAAGCACGCGCAGCTCGCTGAGCAGATCGAGGAGCACCGCTTCCGGTACTACGTGAACGACGCGCCGGTCATCAGCGACGCCGACTTCGACAAGCTCCTGCGCTCCCTGGAGGCGCTGGAGGAGGAGTACCCCGAGCTGCGCACCCCCGACTCGCCGACCCAGAAGGTCGCGGGGGCGTACGAGACCGAGTTCACGTCCGTCCAGCACCGCTCGCGCATGCTCTCCCTGGACAACGCGTTCAGCGACGAGGAGCTGGCGGCCTGGGCGGAGCGGGTGGCCAAGGACGTCGGCACCACCGACTACCACCTGCTGTGCGAGCTCAAGGTCGACGGACTCGCCGTCAACCTCACCTACGAGCACGGCCGCCTCACCCGCGCGGCGACCCGCGGTGACGGCCGCACCGGCGAGGACATCACGCCCAACGTCCGCACGATCGCCGAGATCCCGGACCGCCTCACCGGCGACAAGGTCCCCGACCTCGTGGAGATCCGCGGCGAGGTCTACTTCCCGATGGAGAAGTTCGAGGAGCTCAACGCCCGTCTGGTCGAGGTCGGCGACAAGCCCTTCGCCAACCCGCGCAACGCGGCGGCCGGTTCGCTGCGCCAGAAGGACCCGCGCGTCACCGCCACCCGCCCCCTCCACATGGTCGTGCACGGCATCGGCGCCCTGGAGGGCTTCGACGGCATGACCCGCCTCTCCCAGGCCTACGACCTCCTCAAGTCCTGGGGGCTGCCCACCGCCAAGCACAACAAGGTGGTCGACGGCCTCGACGGCGTACGGGAGTTCATCGCCTACTTCGGCGAGAACCGCCACTCCGTGGAGCACGAGATCGACGGGGCCGTCGTCAAGCTCGACGAGATCCCCCTCCAGGGCCGGCTCGGCTCGACCTCCCGGGCGCCGCGCTGGGCGATCGCGTACAAGTACGCGCCCGAGGAGGTCAACACCAAGCTCATCAACATCCGCGTGGGCGTGGGCCGTACGGGCCGGGTCACGCCGTACGCCCAGGTCGAGCCGGTGACGGTGGCCGGCTCGGAGGTCGAGTTCGCCACCCTGCACAACCAGGACGTCGTCAAGCTGAAGGGCGTCCTGATCGGCGACACCGTGGTGCTGCGCAAGGCCGGTGACGTCATCCCCGAGATCCTCGGCCCGGTGGTCGACCTGCGCGACGGCAGCGAGCGCGAGTTCGTGATGCCGGCCGAGTGCCCCGAGTGCGGCACCGCGCTGCGGCCCATGAAGGAGGGCGACGTCGACCTGCGCTGCCCCAACGCCCGCACCTGCCCCGCCCAGCTGCGCGAACGCCTGTTCTACCTGGCGGGCCGCAAGTCGCTGGACATCGAGCACTTCGGGTACGTCGCCGCGGCCGCGCTCACCAAGCCGCTGGAGCCCGCGGACCCGCCGCTGACCGACGAGGGCGACCTGTTCGACCTCACCATCGAACAGCTGCTGCCCATCAAGGCGTACGTCCTCGACCAGGACAGCGGTCTGCCCAAGCGTGACCCGAAGACCGGCGAGTCGAAGGTCGCCACGGTCTTCGCCAACCAGCAGGGCGAGCCCAAGAAGAACGCCGTGGCCATGCTGGAGAACATCGCGGCCGCCAAGGAGCGTCCGCTCGCCCGGGTCCTGACCGGTCTGTCGATCCGCCATGTCGGCCCGGTCGCCGCCGAGGCGCTGGCGCGCAACTTCCGCTCCATCGAACGCATCGAGCAGGCGAGCGAGGAGGAGCTGGCGAACACCGACGGTGTCGGCTCGATCATCGCCAAGTCCCTCAAGGAGTGGTTCGCGGAGGACTGGCACCAGGAGATCCTGCGCAAGTGGCGGGCCGCGGGCGTGCGCATGGAGGAGGAGGGCTCGGGCGAGGACGAGGGCCCGCGTCCCCTCGAAGGGCTCACCGTCGTCGTCACCGGCACTCTGGAGCGCTACACCCGGGACGGGGCGAAGGAGGCGTTGCAGACCAGAGGGGCGAAAGTCACCGGTTCGGTTTCGAAGAAGACGTCTTTCGTCGTTGTGGGGGACAATCCAGGCTCCAAGTACGACAAGGCGATGCAACTCAAGGTGCCTGTTCTGAACGAGGACGGCTTCGACGTCCTCCTGGAGCAGGGACCCGAAGCGGCCACCGATGTGGCCCTTCCCACGCAGGAGTAGCCCCGAACGGCGGTTGAAGGCCACCCGATCGGCGCATACCAGATGCATACGGGTGGCCGGGGCGCATTCGGGCAACCGACGACGACCGCTGCCCGTGGAAGCCTTCTGCGGCCTACTGTTGAGATGTGCGCCTGCCGTGCCCATGGGCGGTCGGGGCAACCTCTTGCTCCTGCTGAGCAAGGGGAAGGGTTTTCCAACGCGGCGCCGTCGAGGGTTTTGTCGGGCGAACGAGCCGCGTGGCGTGGGCACCGCCGGCTGTGAGAGGGACGGGAATGGAACCGACCGAGAGCGCCGCCCCGGACTCACGGCTGCGCCGGCTCACCGGCGCGTGGCGGACGAGCCGGTGGTCCGGGCGGCCTCCGGAGTATCCGGGCGCGGAGGGACGTGCCGCCGGACAGCACACCGCGACCGGCGGCCCCGGTGCCGCCCAGCTCACCGTGGAGCGCGCCCCCGGTCTGCCGGAAGCCGAAACCGACCGCCATCTGTCCTGGCCGGCACTGCCCACGGCGGTCGTCGCGGCGGCCGGGTTCGTGCTGGGCGCGTGCTTCTACCGGGCGTTCACCGGCGGTCACGCGCTCTTCCCGTCCGGCACCGTCGGCTGGTCGCTGGCCGTCCTGACCGGCGTCATCGTCGGCCACCTCGTCGCTCTCGGCCGGGCCCGCTGGTGGGGCGGCACCGGCTCGGGCGCCGCCCTGACCCTCGCCGTCCTGGTGCTGTACGGCTGGGTGCCGGCCGGCATGGTGAGCCTCACCGTCGTGCTGCTGGTCGGCATAGCCAGGCGCCACCGCTGGCGGCAGGGCATCCTGCACGGCGCGGTGGACATCCTCGGCATAGCCGCCGGCGCCCTGGTCCTCGCCGCGTTCGGCCAGTCGCCGTCCGTCGAGACCCCCTGGAACCCCGACACCTGGACCTTCTACACCGGCCCTGAGGTGGTCCTGGTCGCCGTGGCCTATCTCGCGGTGACCCGGATCCTGGGCTGGTACCTGCACTCCTCCCGGCACGCCGGTCTGCCCACCGTGGCCCGCACCGCCCTGGTCAGACAGGGCCTGGTCGCGGTCGCGCTGCTCGGCATCGCCCCGCTGGTCTGCGTGGTCGCCACCGCCAAGCCGGTGCTGCTCCCGCTCTTCGCGATCCCCCTCATCGCCCTCGACTCCACCCTGTGGATGGCCCGGGCCCGCGCCGAGGAACAGCTGCGCGACCCGCTGACCGGACTGCCCAACCGGCAGTGGCTCCTGGAGCGCATCTGGTCCGCCCTGGACGACGCCGAGCGCATCGGCGCGCGCTCCGCCCTGATGCTCATCGACCTCGACCGCTTCCGCTCGGTCAACGACACCCTGGGCCACCTCGCCGGTGACCGGCTGCTCCTCCAGATCGCCGACCGGCTGCGGATCGCGCTCCCGCGCGGGGCGGAGGCCGCGCGGCTCGGCGGCGACGAGTTCGCCGTCTTACTGCCGGTCGCCGACTCCACGACCTCCGCGACCCGGATCGCCCGCACCCTGGTCGCGGCCCTCAGCTCCCCGCTCGACCTCGACGGGCTCACCCTCGTCCTGGAGGCCAGCGCCGGGGTCGCCGTCTTCCCCGACCACGCCCTGGACGCCGAGGGCCTGCTCCGCCGGGCGGACGTGGCGATGTACCAGGCCAAGCGGGACCGCACGGGCGTGGAGGTCTACGAGTCCAAGCGGGACTCCAACACCCCCGACCGGCTCGGGCTGCTCGGCGATCTGCGCCGGGCGCTGGACGCGCGCGAGGTGCAACTGCACTACCAGCCCAAGGTCCGCTTCGACGGACAGGTCGCCGGTCTGGAGGCCCTCGTGCGCTGGGTGCACCCGGAGCGCGGGAAGGTGCCGCCGGACGAGTTCATCGCGATCGCCGAGTCGTCCGGGCTGATGCCCCACCTCACCGAGTACGTCCTCGACACGGCCCTCGCCCAGGTCGCCGAGTGGCGGGCACAGGGCCTGTACGTCCCGGTCGCGGTCAACGTCTCCCCGCGTGACGTCCACACCCCGGGCTTCGCCGGCTCGGTCGCCGCGCGCCTCGCCCGGCACGGCGTCCCGGCGGGAGCGCTCCAACTGGAGATCACCGAACACGTCCTCCTGGAGGACCCCTCGCGGGCCGGGGACACCCTCGCCGCGCTCACCGGCCACGGCGTCAAGATGTCCCTCGACGACTTCGGCACCGGCTACTCCTCCCTGGTCCACCTGCGCCGCCTCCCCGTCAGCGAACTGAAGATCGACCGCTCGTTCGTGGCCAAGCTGGCCGTCGACACCGAGGACGCGGAGATCGTCCGCTGCACGGTCGACCTCGCCCACTCCCTGGGCCTCCTGGTCGTGGCGGAGGGCGTCGAGGACGACGAGACCTGGGAGCGGCTGCGCGACATGGGCTGCGACGCCGTACAGGGGTGGCTGGTCGCTGCGGCGATGCCGCCGGAGGAGACGACGGCGTGGCTGCTGGCGCGGGGGTCTCGGGGCTGGCAGCGGCCGAGGGCGGCGCTTCCGGCGGCGGAGTGACCTGTCCCGGCATCCTTTGGTGGGGTATGGGATCCGTCCGTCGCCGTCGGCTGCGGGAAACCGTTTAACGGCCATCCCGCCGGGACCCATAGGATTGGCCCCAAACCACACGCACTCACCCCAGAGGATCGCTGCATGCCTGGCATCACGCGCGAGGAGGTCGCCCACCTCGCACGGCTGGCGCGTCTGGAGCTGAAGCCCGAAGAGCTAGAGCACTTCGCGGGACAGCTCGACGACATCATCGGCGCGGTCGCACGCGTCAGTGAGGTCGCCGACCAAGACGTACCGCCGACCTCGCACCCGCTCCCGCTGACGAACGTCATGCGCGCGGACGAGGTCCGTCCGTCGCTCACCCCCGAGCAGGCGCTCTCCGGCGCCCCGGCCCAGGAGCAGCAGCGTTTCAAGGTGCCGCAGATCCTGGGGGAGGACTAACCGCCATGACGGACATCATCAAGCTCACGGCCGCCGAGACCGCCGAGAAGATCGCTTCCGGCGAGCTCACCGCGGTCCAGGTCACCGAGGCCCACCTGGCCCGTATCGAGGCCGTCGACGAGAAGGTGCACGCCTTCCTGCACGTCGACCGCGAGGGCGCCCTCGCCCAGGCCCGCGCCGTCGACGAGAAGCGGGAGCGGGGCGAGAAGCTCGGCCCGTTGGCCGGTGTGCCCCTCGCGCTGAAGGACATCTTCACCACCGAGGGCATCCCGACGACCGTCGGCTCCAAGATCCTCGAAGGCTGGATCCCGCCGTACGACGCGACCGTCACCAAGCGGCTGAAGGCCGCCGACGTCGTCATCCTCGGCAAGACCAACATGGACGAGTTCGCCATGGGGTCGTCGACGGAGAACAGCGCCTACGGACCCACCGGCAACCCCTGGGACCTCACCCGGATCCCCGGCGGTTCCGGCGGCGGTTCCTCGGCCGCGCTGGCCGCGCACATGGCCCCCCTCGCCATCGGCACCGACACCGGCGGCTCCATCCGCCAGCCGGCCGCCGTCACCGGCACGGTCGGCGTGAAGCCGACGTACGGCGCGGTCTCCCGCTACGGCATGGTGGCCTTCTCCAGCTCCCTCGATCAGGGCGGCCCCTGCGCCCGTACGGTCCTGGACGCGGCGCTCCTCCACGAGGTCATCGCCGGGCACGACCCGATGGACTCCACCTCCATCGACGCCCCGGTCCCGCCGGTCGTCGAGGCCGCCCGCAACGGCAGCGTCGCCGGGATGCGCGTCGGCGTGGTCAAGCAGTTCCGCGGCGAGGGCTACCAGGCCGGTGTCATCCAGCGCTTCGACGAGTCGGTGGCGCTGTTGAAGGACCTCGGCGCCGAGATCGTCGAACTGGACTGCCCGTCCTTCGACCTGGCGCTGTCCGCGTACTACCTGATCGCGCCCTCCGAGTGCTCCTCCAACCTCGCCCGCTTCGACGGCCTGCGCTACGGCCTCAGGACCGGCGACGACGGCACACACTCGGCCGAGGAGGTCACCTCCCTCACCCGTGAGGCGGGCTTCGGCCCCGAGGTCAAGCGCCGGATCATGCTCGGCACGTACGCCCTGTCGAGCGGGTACTACGACGCCTACTACGGCTCCGCGCAGAAGGTCCGCACGCTCATCACGCGCGACTTCGAGAAGGCGTTCGAGCAGGTCGACGTGATCGTCTCCCCGACGACCCCGACCACCGCCTTCCCGATCGGCGAGCGCGCCGACGACCCGATGGCGATGTACCTGGCCGACCTGTGCACCATCCCGACCAACCTGGCGGGCAACTCGGCCATGTCGCTGCCCTGCGGTCTGGCGCCCGAGGACAACCTCCCGGTCGGTCTGCAGATCATCGCCCCGGCCCTGAAGGACGACCGTCTCTACAAGGTCGGCGCCGCCGTCGAGGCCGCCTTCGTGGAAAGGTGGGGCCACCCGCTCCTGGAGGAGGCACCGTCGCTGTGAGCAAGCTGACCAAGGCCAAGGACTTCAAGAAGTCCAAGTCCGGCACGTACCTGTCCATCGCCACCACGGCGTTCGGCGCCATCGGTGTCGCCAAGCGGCTCAAGAAGGCGCGCGCCGAGAGCGACACATTGGTCCTGATCGACGCGACCGTGGCCGCCGTCGCCGTCGTCACCGGCCTCGCCGTCCTGTACCGCGAGCTGAAGCGGCTGGGCGACGACGACGTCCTGCTGGGCTGAGAGGGAAGTTACACCGTGACCACCACGACCGACCTGGTGTCGTACGAGGACGCTCTCGCGTCGTACGACCCCGTCATGGGCCTTGAGGTCCATGTCGAACTCGGCACCAAGACCAAGATGTTCTGCGGCTGTTCGACCGAGCTCGGTCAGGACGCCAACACGCAGACCTGCCCCGTCTGTCTCGGCCTGCCCGGCGCGCTCCCGGTCGTCAACGCGACCGGCGTGGAGTCGGCGATCAAGATCGGTCTCGCGCTGAACTGCGAGATCGCCGAGTGGTGCCGTTTCGCCCGGAAGAACTACTTCTATCCGGACATGCCGAAGAACTTCCAGACCTCCCAGTACGACGAGCCGATCGCCTTCAACGGCTACCTCGACGTCCAGCTGGAGGACGGCGAGACCTTCCGCGTGGAGATCGAGCGCGCCCACATGGAGGAGGACACCGGCAAGTCGACCCACGTGGGCGGCGCGACGGGCCGTATCCACGGCGCCTCGCACTCGCTCCTCGACTACAACCGCGCCGGCATCCCGCTCATCGAGATCGTCACCAAGCCGATCGAGGGCGCCGGCGAACGCGCTCCCGAGGTCGCCAAGGCGTACGTCCGTGAGTTGCGCGAGGTCATCAAGGCGCTCGGCGTCTCCGAGGCCCGCATGGAGATGGGCCAGATGCGCTGCGACGTGAACCTGTCGCTGCGCCCGAACGGCACCGACAAGTTCGGCACCCGTTCGGAGACGAAGAACGTCAACTCGCTGCGTTCCGTGGAGCGCGCGGCCCGCTTCGAGATCCAGCGGCACGCCGCCGTGCTCTCCTCCGGCGGGACGATCGTCCAGGAGACCCGGCACTTCCACGAGGACACGGGGTCCACGACCTCGGGCCGTGTGAAGGAGGAGGCCGAGGACTACCGGTACTTCCCCGAGCCGGACCTCGTCCCGGTGGCCCCCTCTCGCGAGTGGGTCGAGGAGATCCGGGCGGCCCTGCCCGAACTGCCGCTGGTACGCCGCAACCGCCTCGTCGCGGAGTGGGGCATCACGGCGCTCGACATGCAGGCGATCCTCAACGCCGGTGCGCTGGACCTGATCGTCGCCACGATCGACGCCGGTGCCGACGCGGCCTCCGCCCGCAAGTGGTGGATGGGCGAACTCGCCCGCAGCGCCAACGAGTCCGGCAAGGCGCTCGACGAACTGGCCATCACCCCGGCGCAGGTCGCCCGGGTCACCGAGCTGGTCTCGAAGGGCGATCTGAACGACAAGCTGGCCCGCCAGGTCATCGAAGGCGTTCTCGCGGGCGAAGGCACCCCGGACGAGGTCGTCGACAAGCGCGGTCTGAAGGTCGTCTCCGACGAAGGCGCCCTGGGCACCGCCGTCGACGAGGCCATCGCCGGCAACCCCGGCATCGCCGACAAGATCCGCTCGGGCAAGGTCGCCGCGGCCGGCGCCCTGGTCGGCGCGGTCATGAAGGCCACCCGTGGCCAGGCCGACGCGGCCCGCGTCAAGGAGCTGATCCTGGAGAAGCTGGGCGTCAGCGAAGGCTGAGCCGAAGCACGCGGTACGGCCCCGGAGGACATGTCCTCCGGGGCCGTACGGCTACTTGCGGCGTCCCACGAGCCGTACGAAGCCCAGCGCGCGGCCCTCGTCGGCCCGGACCATCTCGCCGACCTCGCGGGCCATCGTGCGGTGGAACTCCTCGGGGCTCTCCTCGGCGATCACCTCGCACCACAGCAGCCAGTCGCGCCAGCCGTCCGGCTGCCACTCGGCCGTCTCGACCTCGACGGCCCCGCCGCGGGTCCAGTGGCGCCGCCACCAGTCGGCGGTGTGGAAGCACCAGAAGTCCGGCTGCCACCACTGCCTGAGATGCTCGGGCGGCTCGATGCCGTCCGGCTCCTCCCGCAGCGCCGGCATCACGACCCCGATCCGCCCGCCCGGCTTCAGCAGCCGGGTCAGCGTGGGCAGGTAGAGGTCGGCCGTGCCGAAGTACTGGTACGCGTCGATGCTCACGATCGCGTCGAAGCTGCCCTCGGCGAAGGGCAGGTCGTGCGCCTCGGTGTGCACGGGCAGCACCCGGTCGGCGAAACCGGCCTCGGCGATGCGCCGCGCGTTCTCGTCCGGCCTGACCCACAGGTCGGCGGCGGTGACCTGGACGTCGTACTCCCTGGCCAGGAAGACGGAGGTCATCGCCCGGCCGCAGCCCAGGTCGAGCACACGGGCGCAGGGGCGCAGGGTGTCCAGGCCGAGGGCGGGCGCGAGCCACTCCAGCAGCCACAGCGCGTTCGGGCCCATCTGGTTCTCGATGACCCAGCGGACGTCGTAGCTGTTGCTGCGGGGGTAGCGGGCCTGGGTCAGCCGTCGGGTGAGCTCCTCATCCGAGGTCTGCGAGGTCTTCGAGGTTTTCCGGGTTTCCTGGGTGATGTCGTCCGGCATCGGTGAACGGGCTCCTTGAGTCCTGAGAGACGGAAAGGGATACGGCGGAGCTCGGTCGGACGCTCAAACAACGCACCTGCTTCGGTCGGGGGCCGGACGGGCCCGGGCTCTCTCGGCGGAACAGGCTACGCTCGCCCGCCATGAACGGTCCTGCGAATTCCGAGCCATCCGACATACAGGAGGACTACGACGGCCAGGCGCTGGACGCCAGGCGGGCCCGCTGGACGGCCTCCGGCACCGGCGCCCTGCTGGCCCTCGCCGGTCTGGCCGCGGCGGCGCTCCGCGCGGCCGGCTCCGCCCCCGCGCTCGTGCCGGCGGCCTACGGCTTCGGCGCCGCGGTGTGCGTGCTCGCGACGGTCCTGGGCGCCCGGGGGCGCACCCGCCGAGCGCTGTGGCTGCTGATCGCCGGCGTCATGGTGATGGCGCTGGGCGACCAGTTCGACTGACGTGACAGAGTGAACGTTACTGTCCTGTGATCTGTCTCCCACTCCTGTGAATAAGCGCACGATGGCGCTGAACGATCACTTTTGCCTGCAAGAGTGGACCACGCATTGCTCATACGTTCTTTGCGGGCCGTTCACCTCATGAACGACTGTTCCCGGTCAAAGATCCACAATTCACCACCCCTGGGAGCACGTTCGTGGCAGCCCTCGCACGCTGGTGTGTCCGACGACGACTGGTCGTCGTCCTCCTGTGGCTCCTCGCCCTCGGCGGAGTGAGCGCGGGCGCCGCCGTCGCAGGGTCCGCGTACTCGAACGACTACGAGGTCCCCGGCACCGAGTCGGGCCGCGCCACCCAGCTCCTCCAGGACGGCTTCCCCGACCTCGGGGGCGACAGCGACACCGTCGTCTGGCACGTCACCTCGGGCTCGGTCCGGGACGCCGACGTCGAGCAGACGATGACCGCCACCCTGAACAAGATCGCGGATCTGCCGGGAGTGGCCGCCGTGGTCGGCCCGTACGACGACGAGGGCGCCGGCCGGGTCAGCGCCGACGGCCACACCGCGTACGCCACCGTCACCTTCGCCGACTCGGCCGAGGACATCGACGCCTCCGAGGCGAAGGCGGTGGTGGACACCGCCAAGGACGCCGAGGCCGACGGGCTCCAGGTGGAGCTGGGCGGCAGCGCCATCGCCCTCACCGAGTCCTCGGGCGGCCATGTCGCCGAGGTCGTCGGAGTCCTCGTGGCCGCCGTCGTGCTGTTCCTGGCCTTCGGCTCGCTCGCCGCCTCGCTGCTGCCCATCGCCACCGCCCTGGTCGGCGTGGGCACCGCCTACGCGGGGATCGGGCTGCTCGGGCACGCCATGACCGTCGCCGACTTCGCGCCCATGCTCGGCATGCTGATCGGGCTCGGCGTCGGCATCGACTACGCGCTCTTCATCGTCACCAGACACCGGCGCGGCCTCAAACGCGGGCTGAGCGTCGCGGAGTCCATCGAGAACGCCGTCACCACCACCGGGCGCGCGGTCGTCTTCGCCGGCGCCACCGTGTGCATCGCCCTGCTGGGCATGCTGATCCTGCGGCTCGGCTTCCTCAACGGGGTCGCGATCGCCGCCTCCCTGACCGTCGTCCTCACGGTCGCCGCGTCCGTGACGCTGCTGCCCGCCCTGCTCTCCCTCATCGGCATGCGCGCCCTGAGCCGACGCGAGCGGCGCCGGCTCGCCGAGCACGGGCCCGAGCCGGAACTGCCGACCGGGTTCGCCCACCGCTGGTCCGCGTTCGTGGAACGCCACCCCAAGCTGCTCGGCGCCGTCGCCCTGCTGGTCATCACCGTCCTCGCCCTGCCCACGCTGGGCCTGCGTCTCGGCACCTCCGACCAGGGCAACGACCCGCGGCCCTCGACCACCCGGCAGGCCTACGACCTCCTCGCCGACGGCTTCGGGCCGGGCGTCAACGGCCCGCTCACGCTGGTGACTCGTGTCGACGGAGCCGAGGACAGGCTCCTCCTCGACAACCTCGACGCCACCATCCGCACCACCGAGGGCATCGCGTCCACCACCCCGGTGACCTACGACACCGGCGGCGACCTCGCCTACTTCACGATCGTCCCCGAGTCCGCCCCGCAGTCCCGGCAGACCAGCGAGCTCGTGGACCGGCTGCGCACCGAGGTGCTGCCGCGCGCCGAGACCGGCACCTCCCTGGACATCCACGTCGGCGGGATGACCGCCTCCTACGACGACTTCGCCGACGTCATCGTCGGCAAGCTGCCCCTGTTCGTCGGTGTCGTCATCGGTCTGGGCTGTCTGCTGCTCCTGCTCGCCTTCCGGTCCGTAGGCATCCCGCTGAAGGCCGCCGCGATGAACGTCGCCGCCGTCGCCGCCGCCTTCGGAGTCGTCGTGGCGATCTTCCAGTGGGGCTGGGGGAGCGAACTGCTCGGCCTGGGCCGCGCCGGGCCCATCGAACCCTTCCTGCCCGTGATCATGGTCTCGGTCCTCTTCGGGCTCTCCATGGACTACCAGGTCTTCCTGGTCAGCCGGATGTACGAGGAGTGGCTGGAGACCGGCGACAACCGGCGGGCCGTCCGCGTCGGCCTCGCCGAGACCAGCCGGGTCATCAACTCCGCCGCGGTCATCATGATCTCCGTCTTCCTCGCCTTCGTCCTCAGCGGCGACCGCGTCATCGCCATGTTCGGCATCGCGCTGGCCGCCGCCGTGGCCCTCGACGCCTTCGTCCTGCGCACCCTTCTCGTCCCCGCCCTCATGCACCTCCTCGGCGGCGCCAACTGGTGGCTGCCGGGCTGGCTGGACCGCCGCATGCCCCGCATCAGCATCGAACCGCCCGAGCGCCGCGCCGCACATGAAAGGCTGGACGAGGTCGTGGAGGAGCTGGAGAAGGAGCGGGACGGGGATGTACGCGATATCGCTGGGTGAGGACGGGGCGGAACTGCGGCCCCTGGAGCCGTGGCACGCGGAGGAGTTCCTCGCGAACCTGGAGCGGGGCCGCGAGTTCATCGGACAGTTCATCCCCTTCGGCTCCCAGGTCGTCGACGTGGCCTCCGCGCGCGAGACGCTCCAGCGCTACGCCCGGATGCGCGCCGACGACACCGGCGGCTACCACGGCATCTGGCTGGACGGAAAGCTCGTCGGCGGGGTGCTCACCCTGAACTTCGACGCCGGGCAGGGCAACTGCGAGGTCGGCTGCTGGCTGGAGCCGGCCGCGACCGGCCGCGGACTGATCACCCGGGCCATGCGGGTGCTGATCGACTGGGTGGTCGAGGAACGCGGAATCCACCGGATCGAATGGGTCGCCGCCTCCGGGAACACGGCCAGCGTCAACGTCGCCCGGCGCCTGGGAATGACCCGCGACGGAGTCCGTCGGCAGGCCCACCCCTATGGTGGCGTACGGCACGACCTCGAGATGTGGTCGATTCTCGCCCCCGAGTGGCGTGAGACACGCGCGCGTGCTGCCCGGAACGATCATTAAGAACCCTCTCAGACAGGATCCGTACGGTGCCCGACATGGGAACGAAGACTGCTGACGAAACCGGCGCCGAGACGGGCGCCGAGGCCACGACCGACGAGCAGAAGGTGAGCGTCGCCAAGACCGACGAGGTGACGGAGGCCGAGGACAGCACGGCCGCCGACGAGATCACCGCCGACGACGAGGACGAGCTGCCCGAGGCCGCCCGGGAGGAGGGCCCGACCGGCGTCGGCCAAGGCGCGGGCGCCGTCGTCTCCGCCGCCCTCGGCTTCGTCTCGCTGACCGGCAGCTGGATCGGCACCATCGCGTCCGCACGGCAGTCGCTCATCGGACAGCTGCACGCGCAGACCGCGACCTCCTCCGACGTGGCGAAGCTCCTCGACGAGGGCTACGGCGACGCCTGGAAGGCCACCGCGCTCTGGAGCGGCGTCTTCGCGCTGTTCGCCCTGGTCGTCGGTGTCGGGGTGCTGGCCCGGCCCGCCTTCGGCGCCCCCGGCAAGCCGCAGGCCGTGTGGATCAAGTCCGTCGCCTGGGGCGGGGTCGCGCTCGGGGTCATCGGCCTGCTCCTGGCCGTCCTCAAGTATACCGGCCTGCTGCTGGACCTGCCCTCCGCCGGCTGAAAAACCGCAGGTCACGAGGGGTCTCAGGGCATCCGTAGGTACCTTACGGAGCTCCTGAGGCCCCTCTCGCGCGTCTAAGGCCCCTCCGGCCCCCGAAGATGCGGAACTCTCCCGATGTGGCGGACCCCCCTCGGAGACGAAGGTGGAGGCATCGCAGAAAGCGAAGCCGGAAACCGACTCCGAGAAGGACCACACCATGTACTCCGCGTACGAGATCTCCCAGTACCGATCCGCCGAACTCATCCGCCAGGCCGAGCACGAGCGGCTCGTCCGCGAGACCCTTCGCGGCCGCCGCGCCGCCCGTCGTGAAGCCGCCGAACGCACCGCGGAGACCGATTCGCATACCGGCCGCCCCCGGCGGCACCGGTTCCTCCGCACGGCGTGAGCGCCGGGGGGAGGGAGGACGGCCGTACGGCTCTGCCCGTCCCCGCGGCCACCACCGCGGCCGTCCTCCCGGCAACCGGGGCCGGTCCGCATACCGGGGCCGCCCCGAAAACAGGTGACGTGGCGTCGGACATGCGTGCCATGCTCGGGCCCGTGGAGACCAGGTCCGTCAGTCCCGTGTTCGTCGGCCGTGCCGAAGAGCTCAACAGCCTGAACGAAGCGCTCGCCCGCGCCGCCGCGGGCGAGCCGCAGGCGTTGCTGCTCGGCGGCGAGGCCGGTGTCGGCAAGACCCGGCTCGTCGAGGAGTTCGCCACCGCCGCCTGCCGGCAGGGCGCGGTCGTCGCCCTCGGAGGCTGCGTGGAGATCGGCGCCGACGGACTGCCCTTCGCGCCCTTCTCGACCGCCCTGCGTGCCCTGCGCCGCGCCCTGCCCGACGAACTGGCCGCCGCGGCCGCGGGCCAGGAGGAGGAACTGGCCCGGCTGCTGCCCGAGGTCGGCGAGGCGATCCCCGCCCGGGGCGCCGGCCGCCACGACGAGGAGAGCATGGCCCGCCTCTTCGAGCTCACCGCCCGCCTCCTGGAACGCGTCGCCGCCGAGCGCACCGTCGTCGTCGCCCTGGAGGACCTCCACTGGGCCGACGCCTCCACCCGACACCTCCTGGCCTACCTCTTCCGCACCCTGCGCACCGGCCGTCTGGTCGTCCTCGCCACCTACCGCGCCGACGACATCCACCGCCGCCACCCGCTGCGCCCCCTGCTCGCCGAACTCGACCGCCTGCGCACGGTCCGCCGCATCGAACTCGGCCGCTTCAACCGGGACGAGGTCAGCCGCCAGATAGCCGGGATCCTCGCCACCGAACCGAACCCCGCCCAGGTCGACGAGATCTTCGAACGCTCCGACGGCAACGCCTTCTTCGTCGAGGAACTCGCCGTCTGCGCCACCGAGGGCTGCGGCACCGGTTTGACCGACTCCCTGCGCGACCTGCTCCTGGTCCGCGTCGAGGGCCTGCCCGAAAGCACCCAGAAGGTCGCCCGGGTCGTCGCCGAGGGCGGCTCCACCGTGGAGTACCGGCTGCTGGCCGCGGTCACCGGGCTCGCCGAGGACGATCTCATCGAGGCGCTGCGGGCCGCGGTGAACGCCAACATCCTCACCCCCGCGCCCGACGGCGACGGCTACCGCTTCCGGCACTCGCTGGTGCGCGAGGCCGTCGCCGACGACCTGCTGCCCGGCGAACGCTCCCGCCTCAACCGCCGCTACGCCCAAGCCCTGGAGGCCGACCCCACGCTCGTCCCCGCCGACGAGCGCGTCATGCGCCTGGCCAGCTACTGGTACCACGCCCATGACGCCGCCAAGGCGCTGCCCGCCGTCCTGGACGCCTCCGTCACCGCCCGCCGCCGGCACGCCTACTCCGAGCAACTCCGGCTCCTGGAACGCGCGATGGAGCTGTGGGACACCGCACCCGAAAACGTCCGGGCCGCCCTGCGCCCCGTCGACTACACCGAGGTCTACCCTCCCTGCGGCTGCGACCCCGCCACCACACCGTTGCGCTACCTCGACCTCATGGCCGAGGCCGCCGTCGCAGGCCGGCTGGGCGGTGAACGCGAACGCGCCCTGAAGATCACCAAGCGGGCGCTGAACATCCTGGAGGACGACGGCGACCCGCTGCGTGCGGCCTGGTTCTGGGTGCAGCGCTCCCATCTCGTCCAAGGGCTGGCCCGCGGCGACGGCTGGACCGAACTGGCCACCGCCGAGGACCTGGTCCGCGGTCTGCCGCCGTCCGAGGTGCACGCCGAGGTGCTGTCCACCGTCGCCAACTGGTCCCATGTGCACGTCCCCGGCCCCGAGGCCTTCTCCGCCGCCGAACGCGCCGTGGAGTACGCCCGCATGGTCGGCGCCCGCGAGATCGAGATGAACGCGCGACTCACCCTCGCCGGCCTGGTGGTGGAGTCCGGCAGCGTCGAGTCCGGACTCGACGAGATGTTCGACGTCCTGCGGCGGACCCTCGACGACGGCATTCCCAGCGTCGCCAGCCGCGCCTACGTCAACCTGCCCTCCTCCCTCGAGAGCATCGGCCGCTCCCGGGAAGCCGTGGACCTCCTGCGGGACGGGCTGACCCACGCACGACGGCACGGCCTCTCCGACAAGGAGGCCTGGATCTGGGGGAACCTCGCCGAGTCCCTCTACTCGCTGGGTCACTGGGACCAGGCCGCGGAAGCCGCCTCCCAGGCCGAACGCGTCGGCCAGAGCGCCAAGCCCCGCGGCTTCCACGCCGTCAACCGGGCCGCACTCTCGCTCGCCCGCGGCGAACTGACCGAAGCCGCACGTCAACTCGCCTCGGCACGCGGCTACTTCGGCTCCCACGACCGGGCCCCCCAACATGAACTCCCCCTTGCCGACATCACCATCGCGATCGCCGCCGGCGAAGGCCGCCTCCTGGACGCCCGCGCCGAACTCGAACGCGTCCTGGACGCCGGCTTCCCGCCGGGCACCCAGCGCTACGCCTGGCCCCTGCTGCTCACCGCCGCCACCATGGAGGCCGACAGCCTCGGCCTGCCCGTCGCCGAACAGGGCCGCACGAAGATCGTCGACCGCATCCGGGAGGCTGCCAGGCCCCTCGCCACCCACGCGCCCGTCTGGCTCGCCCACGACCGCTGGCTGCGCGCCGAACTGCTGCGCGCCGAGTGCGCCGACACCCCGGACCACTGGTACGAGGCCCTCAGCGCCGTCGAGCCCCTGGAACGCCCCTACGACCTCGCCCGCGTCCGCCACCGGCTCGCCCAGGCCCTGCTGTCCGCGCCCGGCGGCGCCGAGCAGCCCGAGCGGGAGCAGGCCACCGATCTCCTGCGGCTCGCCCACGCCGCCGCCGACCACCTCGGCGCCCGGCCCCTCGCCGACGCGGTGCTGCTGCTCGCCCGCCGCGCCCGCCTCGCCCTGACCGCGGCCCCGGCGCCCGACGGTGCCGACCCGGTCCGCTCCCTCGGCCTCACGGGCCGCGAACATGACGTCCTGCGCCTGGTCGCCCTCGGCCGCACCAACCGCCAGATCGCCGAGGAACTCTTCATCTCGCCGAAGACGGCCAGCGTCCACGTGTCCAACATCCTCGCCAAGCTCGGCGTCTCCGGACGGGGAGAAGCCGCGGCGGTGGCGCACCGCCTGGGACTCTTCCCGGAGGAGGCTCTCCACGCGCCGATCACACAGTGAGGCGTACGGTGTAGGAGACCGGCAGGGGAGACTGCATGTTCAACATGTTCGAGGAACTGTTCGCGCCCGGCCGCAAGCACACCCATGACGAGCAGAAGCGGCTGGAGCTGACCCGTGAGGACGTCGGCGACGGCGATCCCGGACGCGGGCCGATAGATCTCACGTCCGGGAAGGTCGTCGTCCGCCGCCCCGAGCCGGACGAGGGCGGACCGGACGAGGACGAAGCGGAGCGTCCGGCTAGCTGACCTGTATCTCCAGGACCTTGTCGTCCCCCGCCTCGGGGCTGCCGCGCCCGTCGGTGTTGCTGGTGACGAGCCACAGCTTGTCCCCGCCCGCGGAGACCACCGTGCGCAGCCGGCCGTACTCACCCTTCAGGAACGCCTCAGGCTCGGCCGAGGCCGCCGTGCCCTTCAACGGGACGCGCCACAGGCGCTGGCCCCTCAGACCGGCCATCCACAGGGAGCCCTCGGCGTAGGCGACACCGCTGGGGGAGGCCTCGTCGGTGTGCCACTGGGCTATCGGGTTGTGGAACTTCCTGTCGTCGGACTTGCCCTCGGCCGTGGGCCAGCCGTAGTTGTCGCCCGGCTTGATCGCGTTCAGCTCGTCCCAGGTGTCCTGGCCGAACTCCGAGGCGAACAGCCGCTGTTTGGAGTCCCAGGCGAGGCCCTGCACATTGCGGTGGCCGTACGAGTACACGGGGGAGTTCGGGAAGGGGTTGCCCGGGGCCGGATCGCCCTCCGGGGTCAGGCGCAGGATCTTGCCGCCCAGGGACTCGCGGTCCTGGGACAGGCCGGTGTTGCCGCTCTCGCCCGTGCCCGCGTACAGCATGCCGTCCGGGCCGAACGCGATCCGGCCGCCGTTGTGGATGAAGCCCTTCGGGATGCCCTTGAAGACGGTGTCGGGAGCGCCCAACTGCTCGCCGGACGCCTTCTGCTCGTCGTAGACCATCCTGACGACGCGGTTGTCCGAGTCGGAGGTGAAGTAGGCGTAGACCATGTGGTCCGAGGCGTAGTCCGGGGACAGCGCGATACCCAGGAGGCCGCCCTCGCCGGCCGCGGAGACCCCGGAGACCTGGCCCAGCTCCGTCTTCTTGCCCGACTCTCCGTCGACCCGGGTGATCGTGCCCTCGTCCCGTGAGGAGACGAGCAGGTCGCCGTCCGGGAGCGGGGCGAGGCCCCACGGGGTCTTGAGGCCCTCGGCGACCGTGCGCACCACCTTCACAGAGCCCTTCGCCGGCGGGGTCGCCTCCGCGGCCTGCCGGGTGGGGGAGGACCCTGAGGCCGTACTGCTCGACGAGGCCCTGTCGCCGCCGGTCGCGTCACTTCCGCCTCCTCCGCCGTCGGAGGAGCAGCCGGCCGTCAGCAGGAGCGTGGTCGCGGCCAGCACGGCCGTCACAGCTCGACGATGCACGATCATGGTCCCTTCGAAGCGGCGGGTTCTACCTGTCATACACCGCTCGCGCCTCCCAGGTTCCCGATCTCCCGGACCCGATGCGTGGGTGGGTGGGGTGGGTGGGGCGAGGGGAGCCGTCAGTCCAGGGGGCGCGAACCGGCCTTGGCGAGGGGCGGCGTGGCCCGGCGGTGGGGCAGGGCCGGTGTGGGCGGGGGTGTTCGAGGCTCACCGTGGCGGCTGCCCCGGCCCGCCGCGGCCGGGTGGTGACGGCGAGTGCTCCCTGCCCCGTGACCCACCGCGGCCGACAGCCTGCCCTGTGACACACCGCGGTCACGGTGCCGCCCCACCCTCCCCGTAACCCACCGCGGCGGGCCGTGCCGACGCACCCCCCCCCGCCACCGGCCTGTCCGGATCGCCGCCGTTCCGCTGGCCGACCCCACGCCGCCGACGGTCCCGTCAGTCCCACGACCCCTGCGCCGGCGGCAGTTCCGCCACCTCCGTGAGGTCCTGGCCGGTCAGGCGGAGTCGGGCCGCCGTCGCGTTCTCCGTCACCCAGCGCTCCTGCTTGGTGCCCGGCACCGGCACCACGTGGCGGCCCTGCGCCAGTACCCACGCCAGCGCCACCTGGGCCGGGGTCACCCCCTCGCCGTGCCGGGCCGCGATGCGGCGCAGGCCGGAGACGATCGGCTGGTTCGCGGCCATCATCTCGGCGGTGAAGCGGGGGTGGCGGGCGCGGACGTCGTCCGGTTCGAAGCCCTCGCCCGGGGTCAGGGTGCCGGTCAGGAAGCCGTTGCCGAGGGGCATCGCCGCGAGGAAGCCGATGCCGCGCGCCGCGCACCACGGCACCAGCGTCTCCAGAGCTTCCGGCGACCACACGGACAGCTCCGCCTCCACCGCGCTCACCGGGAAGACCTGCTGAACCCGCCGCAACTGCCGGATCGTCGCGTCGTACAGCCGCGTTCCGGAGCGGCGCCCGCCCCGCGCCCCCATCGCGCAGAGCCCCAACGACCGTACCTTTCCGGCATGTACGAGCTCCGCCATCGCACCCCAGGTCTCCTCGACCGGGACCTCGGGATCCTCGCGGTGCAACTGGTAGAGGTCGATCACATCGGTCTGGAGCCGTCGCAGCGAGGCGTCGCAGGCTCTTCTCACATAGCCGGGGCGGCCGTTGGCCACGATGTGCTGATCGCCCACCAGCAGACCGACCTTGGTCGACACGAACGCGTCCTCGCGCCGCTCCTTCAACACCCGCCCCAACAAAAGCTCGTTGGTGAACGGGCCGTACATGTCGGCCGTGTCCAGCAGCGTCGAGCCAAGATCGAGCGCCCGGTGCACGGCCCTTACCGACTCGTCGCCCCGCTGCCGCGACCCGTTGTAGGCCCAGCTCATCGGCATGCACCCGAGTCCGACGGCTCCCACCGCGAGCGCCGCCGCGCCGATCGTCCTGCGCTCCACCTGCTCGTGACCCTCCCTCTTCCGGCCCCCAACCTAACCTCTGGGCTCCCAGGCGCCTGACATAGCCTCCTGGGCATGAGTGCTGACGTGTGGCTTCCGATCCCGCCCGACGACATCGAGGGGCTCCCCGAGGGCCCCTCCTACCGCTTCTGGAACGGCCAGGACGACTTCCCGGCGGACCCGGCCGACTGCGCCTACTACGTCGTCCCCTACATGAAGCCCCTGGACGTCGTCCTGCGGCCGATGCCCCACCTGAGTTCCGTCGAGGTCGTCCAGACGCTGTCGGCGGGCGTCGACAACGTGACACCGGGCCTGAAGCACCTGCGTCCCGGGGTGCGGTTGTGCAACGCGCGCGGTGTGCACGAGGCGAGCACCGCCGAACTCACGCTCACTCTCGTCCTCGCCTCGCTGCGCGGGATCCCCGACTTCGTGCGCGCCCAGGACAAGGGGGAGTGGCGCGGCGGGTTCCGGCCCGCGCTCGCCGACAAGACGGTCCTCATCGTCGGCTACGGCTCGATCGGCTCCGCCATCGAGGACCGGCTCGTACCGTTCGAGGTCGCGCGGGTGGCGCGCGTCGCGCGCTCCGCTCGCACCACGGAGCGCGGCCCGGTGCACCCACTCGCGGAACTGCCCGCCCTGCTCCCCGAGGCGGACGTCGTCATCCTGTCCACGCCCCTCGACGAGACCACACGTCACCTGGCCGACGCCGAGTTCCTTGCCCGTATGAAGGACGGCGCGCTCCTCGTGAACGTCGCCCGCGGCCCCGTCGTCGACACCAAGGCGCTGCTCGCCGAGCTGGAGACCGGCCGCATCACCGCCGCCCTCGACGTCACCGATCCCGAGCCGCTGCCCCAGGGCCACCCCTTGTGGCAGGCGCCGGGCGTACTCGTCAGTCCCCATGTCGGAGGACCCACGTCCGCGTTCCTGCCGCGCGCCAAGCGCCTGTTGGTGGACCAGTTGAACCGTTATGTGAACCAGGAGCCCCTGCGCAACGTGATCCTTACGACGGGCTCAGGCGGCGCGTGACGCGCACGAAACGCATGGTCGGGCGCGGGCGTGCAACAGGCGTGTAATCCGTTTCCGGTACCCTCCGCAACCTTTCGGACGCGGTCCGTGCTCGCATCGGCGCTGGTCGTCACGGAGCGTAGAGGAACTATGTCCCTGAGTGACGAGACTGGTGTATCGTCCCGACAGGGGCTGCGCCGCGCACCGTTCGGCGCCGGGGATGGACATTGCAGACTGTGAGGGGGGCGACGGGCGATGCACGGCCTATGGACGAACGATCCGACGCGGCGGGGCCGCCGGCTCCGACCCTGGCACACGGCCGCGCGCAGACGCGGCCACCACGCCGGTCACGGCGGTCATCCCAGCCATTACCGCAGGCACAGCAGCCGCAGGAGGCATGCGCACCCGGCGCACCCGGACCCCCGGGACCCCGGAGCGGCGCGGACCGGGAGGGTCCGGTGACCTCGCCCCCGTCTCCCACGACCACCCTCGACGGAGCGCTGCGGGCCCGGCCCGCGAGGGGGGCGCTGCCCTCCCGGCCGTCGGCCCCCCGCAGCGGGTCGAGCCTGGTCCACCAACTCCTTCTCGCCCTGGTGTGCGCGGGATACGCCATCGGCTCCGCGCTCGGCTGGGGCTCGCGCGAAGTGGCCCTGATCATGGGTGACTTCGGGCTGAGCGCCGCGGCGGGCACCGCCGCCGTGTCGTGCTTCGTCCACGCCCGTAACCGTCGGGTCCGCTTTCGACCCGCCTGGCTGCTCTTCGGTCTCTCCTCGACCATGGCGTCGCTCGGCAACCTCATCTGGGGGTGGTACGAGGTCGTCCTGGGCCGGGCCGTGCCCAGTCCCAGCTACGCCGACCTGTTCTTCCTCTGCTTCGCGCCGCCCGCCATCGTGGGCCTGCTGGTCCTCGCCAAGCGGCCGGTGACCAAGGCCGGCTGGGTCTGTCTCGGTCTCGACTCCTGGCTGATCGGCGGCTCGCTGCTCACGCTCTCGTGGAGCCTCGCCCTCGCCCAGGCGGCGAAGTCCGAGGGGCCGAGCGTCGCGCACACCGCGCTGTCCCTGGCCTACCCGCTGCTGGACATCGCCCTCGTCAGCATGGTCCTGGCCCTGCACTTCCGACGCTCGGCGGTCAACCGCACCGCGGTGAACACCGCGATCGGCGCGCTCGCCCTGACGGTGATGTGCGACGCCCTGTTCACCTCGCCGCTGCTGCACAACAGCTACCGCTCCGGCCAGTTGCTGGACGCCGGCTGGTTCGCCGGATCCCTGCTCCTCGCCTACGCCCCCTGGGCCGCGTCCCGGCACCCGGACGGCGACCGGCAGCGGCCGACCGGGCACACGCGCGTGGTGCGCGAACACCTGCCCAGGCAGCGGTTCGGGATCCAGCACCACCCGTCCGCACAGGGATCGCAGGGCGGTGACCACGGCCGGTACCCGGCCACCCGGCCCATCACCGGGTCGCTGGCCGCCCTCACGCCGTACCTCGCCGCAGCGGTCTGCACCCTGGGCATCCTCTACAACGTCCTCAACGGCCGCAGCGTGGACCGGGTGGTGCTGCTCACCGGCGGCACCGTCGTGCTCGCCCTCGTGGTGCGCCAGGGCATCATGCTGCTCGACAACATCACCCTCACCCAGGAACTCGCGCAGAAGGAGAACCACTTCCGCTCCCTGGTGCAGGGGTCCAGCGACGTCATCATGATCGCCGCGCCCAACGGCATCCTCCGCTACGTCTCCCCGGCCGCCGCCGGTGTCTACGGACGCCCCGCCGAGGAACTCGTGGGCACCGAGCTGGCCGGTCTCATCCACCCGGAGGACCTCGGCTGCGTGGTGCACGAGGTGCGGCGCTTCCTGGCCGCCAACCCCCTCGAAGAACCCACCACCCGCATCGAGTGCCGCTTCCGGTCCGGCGACGGCGGCTGGCTCAACGTCGAGTCCACCGTCAACCGCCACCACGGCGGCCTCATCTTCAACAGCCGGGACGTGACCGAAAGAGTGCGCCTCCAGGCGCAGCTCCAGCACAACGCCGAGCACGACCCGCTGACCGACCTGCCCAACCGCGCCCTGTTCACCCGGCGCGTCCAGCAGGCCCTGTCCGGCCGCCGCTCCTCCGACCGCGGCACGGCCGTCCTCTTCATCGACCTGGACGGCTTCAAGGCCGTCAACGACACGATCGGGCACCAGGCCGGGGACGAACTGCTCGTCCAGGCCGCCCGCAGACTGCAGGACGCCGTCCGGTACGGGGACACCGCCTCCCGGCTCGGCGGCGACGAGTTCGCCGCGCTGATCGTCGGGGACGGCACCCGTGACCGCACCGTCCGCGAGAGCGACATCCTGGAGCTCGCCGACCGCCTCAGGGTCACGCTCTCGCAGCCCTACCTCATCGACGGCAACGATGTCCGGGTCGCCGCCTCCATCGGTGTCGCGTTCGCCGAGCCCGGTCTCGGAGCGGGCGAGCTCCTGCGCAACGCGGACCTCGCGATGTACCGGGCCAAGGCGGGCGGCAAGGGCCGGGTCGAGCTGTACGCGCCCCAGATGCAGCAGGACGTCGTACGCAAGGCGGAGCTGGCCACGCGCCTGCGTGCCGCGCTGCACGACGGCGAGTTCGCCCTGCTGCACCAGCCCGTCGTCTGCCTGGAGGACGGCCGGATCACCTCGGTCTGCGCCCAGGCCCGCTGGCGGTCCTCCCAGGGAGTGCTCTTCACGCCCGCCGAGTTCCTGCGGGTGGCCGAGGACAGCGACAAGACGCAGGAGCTGGGCCGCTGGATCCTGGAGGAGGCCGTGGAACAGGCCGCCGAGCGGGCCGCGAACGGGCTCACCGTGCCCGTGGCGGTCCGGATGAGCGCCCCGCGGCTGCTGGACCGCTCGCTGCCCCTGGGATCCGTCGAGGCCCTGCTGACCCGGCACGGACTGCCGTCCGGCTCCCTGGTCATCGAGCTCTCCGACACCGACCCCCGGGTCTCCCTGGACGAGCTGGAGCGCCGGCTGACCGCGCTCCGGCGCGTCGGCGTCCGGATCGCCCTGGACGGCTTCGGCAGCGGCTACGCGGCGATCAACGCCCTGCGCAGACTCCCCGTGGACGTGCTGAAGCTCGACCGCAGCCTGGTCGAGGGCGTCGTGGAGTCCGCGCGACTGCACAAGATCACCAGCGGGCTGCTCAGGATCGCCGGCGATCTCGGGCTGCAGTCCGTGGCCGAGGGGGTGGACCTTCCCGAACAGGTCGTCGCCCTGCGCGCGATGGGCTGCACGCACGGGCAGGGCATGGCGTTCTCGGGTCCGCTGGACGAGTACCGGCTGCTCAGGGCCCTGGCCTCGGGGCACTATCCGGTGCCGCACGGGCCCGCCGAACCCGCGTTCGCAGGGGGCGGTTCGGGGGTGTACACCGGAAGCATGACGGCGGTACTCGGTGGTGGGACGTCCCTCCGCTCACATAATGAGACTCCCGTCCCACCCACTTGACAGTGAGTGCGTGCCGGGGGGAGGGTCAGTCTCATGCGCACCCGAATTCTCGTACTTGGAAAGCGCGTCGGCTGACGCTGAGCCACAGACCGCTCAGCGATCCCCACCCGGCGCGCTCCCCTCGCTTGCCTTATGGCACGAGGGGTTTTTTGTTGCCCAGCCTCCCCACCTCAGCTTCACACCCTCAGCATCGAGAAGAGAATGACGATGACCGAGCAGGCCACCGGGGCCCATCCGCAGCCGCGGCCCCGATCCGGAGGACAGCAGTCCGCCCCCGAGCACGTCACGGGCGCGCAGTCCCTCATCCGCTCTCTCGAGGAGGTCGGCGCCGAGACGGTATTCGGCATTCCCGGCGGTGCCATCCTTCCGGCGTACGACCCGCTGATGGACTCCACCCGGGTGCGGCACGTCCTGGTCCGGCACGAGCAGGGCGCGGGTCACGCGGCCACGGGTTACGCGCAGGCCACCGGCAAGGTCGGCGTCTGCATGGCGACCTCCGGCCCCGGTGCCACCAACCTGGTCACCCCGATCGCGGACGCCCACATGGACTCGGTGCCGCTCGTGGCGATCACCGGGCAGGTGGCCTCCAAGGCGATCGGCACGGACGCCTTCCAGGAGGCGGACATCGTCGGCATCACCATGCCGATCACCAAGCACAACTTCCTCGTCACCAAGGCCGAGGACATCCCGCGGGTCATCGCGCAGGCGTTCCACATCGCCTCCACAGGACGCCCGGGACCTGTCCTGGTCGACATCGCCAAGGACGCGCTCCAGGCGAAGACGACCTTCTCCTGGCCGCCGGTGATGGACCTGCCCGGCTACCGCCCGGTGACCAAGCCGCACGCCAAGCAGATCCGCGAGGGCGCCAAGCTGATCACCCAGGCCAAGCGGCCCGTCCTCTACGTCGGCGGCGGTGTCATCAAGTCCGGCGCCACCGCCGAGCTGAAGGTCCTCGCGGAACTCACCGGAGCCCCCGTCACCACCACCCTGATGGGGCTCGGCGCATTCCCCGACAGCCACCCGCTGCACGTGGGAATGCCGGGCATGCACGGTTCGGTCACCGCCGTCACCGCGCTGCAGAAGGCCGACCTGATCGTCGCCCTCGGAACCCGGTTCGACGACCGCGTCACCGGCAAGCTGGACAGCTTCGCCCCGCACGCCAAGATCGTCCACGCCGACATCGACCCGGCCGAGATCGGCAAGAACCGCGCCGCCGACGTGCCGATCGTCGGTGACGCCCGCGAGGTCATCGCCGACCTGGTCCAGGCCGTCCAGAAGGAGCACAGCGAGGGCCACCAGGGCGACTACAGCGCCTGGTGGAAGGACCTGTCCCGCTGGCGCGAGACCTACCCGCTCGGCTACGACCTGCCCGCCGACGGCTCGCTGTCCCCGCAGCAGGTCATCGAGCGGATCGGACAGCTCGCCCCCGAGGGCACGATCTTCGCGGCGGGCGTGGGCCAGCACCAGATGTGGTCCGCGCACTTCATCCAGTACGAGAAGCCCGCCACCTGGCTGAACTCCGGCGGCGCCGGGACCATGGGCTACGCGGTCCCGGCCGCGATGGGCGCCAAGGCCGGGATGCCGGGCAACACCGTCTGGGCGATCGACGGCGACGGCTGCTTCCAGATGACCAACCAGGAACTGACCACCTGCGCCCTGAACAACATCCCGATCAAGGTCGCCATCATCAACAACGGCGCCCTCGGGATGGTCCGCCAGTGGCAGACCCTCTTCTACAACCAGCGGTACTCCAACACCGTGCTGCACTCCGGTCCGGAGGACATCAACCCGGACGCCAAGGGCACGCGCGTGCCGGACTTCGTGAAGTTGTCCGAGGCGATGGGTTGCGTGGGCCTGCGCTGCGAGCGCCCGGAGGACCTGGACAAGGTCATCGCGGAGGCGAACTCCATCAACGACCGTCCCGTCGTCGTGGACTTCATCGTCCACGAGGACGCGATGGTGTGGCCGATGGTCGCCGCCGGCACCTCCAACGACGAGATCATGGCCGCCCGGGACGTCCGCCCCGACTTCGGCGACAACGAAGACGACTGAGAGCCGTAAAGGAAGCAGATCATGTCCAAGCACACGCTCTCCGTCCTGGTGGAGAACACCCCGGGCATCCTGGCCCGGATCGCCGCCCTCTTCTCCCGCCGCGGCTTCAACATCGACTCCCTCGCGGTCGGTGTCACCGAGCACCCCGAGATCTCGCGGATCACGATCGTGGTCAGCGTGGTCGACGAACTGCCGCTGGAGCAGGTGACGAAGCAGCTCAACAAGCTCGTCAACGTCCTGAAGATCGTCGAACTGGAGCCGGGTTCCGCGGTTCAGCGCGAACTCGTTCTGGTGAAGGTGCGCGCCGACAACGAGACGCGCTCCCAGATCGTCGAGATCGTCCAGCTGTTCCGCGCCAAGACCGTCGACGTCTCCCCGGAGGCCGTCACCATCGAGGCCACCGGCTCCAGCGACAAGCTGTCCGCGATGCTGAAGATGCTGGAGCCCTTCGGCATCAAGGAGCTGGTCCAGTCCGGCACCATCGCCATCGGCCGCGGTGCCCGCTCGATCACGGACCGCTCGCTGCGCGCCCTCGACCGCAGCGCCTGACACCGGCTACGGGCGGCCCAGGCCGCCCGTATGCCGAGACCCCGAAACTTCATTCCACCCCGCCGTCATACGGTGGGACGCAACACCTGCACACAAGGAGAGAACCCAAAGTGGCCGAGCTGTTCTACGACGCCGACGCCGACCTGTCCATCATCCAGGGCCGCAAGGTCGCGGTCATCGGTTACGGCAGCCAGGGCCACGCCCACGCGCTGTCGCTCCGTGACTCGGGTGTCGACGTGCGTGTCGGTCTGCACGAGGGCTCCAAGTCCAAGGCCAAGGCCGAGGAGCAGGGCCTGCGCGTGGTGACGCCGTCCGAGGCCGCCGCCGAGGCCGACGTCATCATGATCCTGGTCCCGGACCCGATCCAGGCCCAGGTCTACGAGGAGTCCATCAAGGACAACCTGAACGACGGCGACGCGCTGTTCTTCGGCCACGGCCTGAACATCCGCTTCGACTTCATCAAGCCCCCGGCGAACGTCGACGTCTGCATGGTCGCCCCCAAGGGCCCGGGCCACCTGGTGCGCCGCCAGTACGAGGAGGGCCGCGGCGTTCCGTGTATCGCGGCCGTCGAGCAGGACGCGTCGGGCAACGCCTTCGCGCTCGCGCTGTCGTACGCCAAGGGCATCGGCGGCACCCGCGCGGGTGTCATCAAGACGACCTTCACCGAGGAGACCGAGACCGACCTGTTCGGTGAGCAGGCCGTGCTCTGCGGTGGTACGGCCGCGCTGGTCAAGGCCGGTTTCGAGACGCTGACCGAGGCCGGCTACCAGCCGGAGATCGCGTACTTCGAGTGCCTGCACGAGCTGAAGCTCATCGTCGACCTCATGTACGAGGGCGGCCTGGAGAAGATGCGCTGGTCGATCTCCGAGACCGCCGAGTGGGGCGACTACGTCACCGGCCCGCGGATCATCACCGACGCCACCAAGGCCGAGATGAAGAAGGTCCTCGCCGAGATCCAGGACGGCACCTTCGCCCGTGAGTGGATGGCCGAGTACCACGGCGGTCTGAAGAAGTACAACGAGTACAAGCAGCAGGACTCCGAGCACCTGCTGGAGACCACCGGCAAGCAGCTGCGCAAGCTGATGAGCTGGGTCGACGAGGAGGCGTAAGCCTCGTGCTACGGGGCCGGAGCGGACCGCTCCGGCCCCGTTGTCCAACCCGTCGCGTCACGGACGGGTGATCCTTCCGCAGAGGCGCAGGACGACCTCCGCGGCGCCACTACACTGCCGTACTACATACGCGTCAGGCCCACAGCGTCGTGCGTCTTCCACGCGGCTAGCCAACCTCCACCGCCTGCGGCCGTCGGGACGGCCGTCCGCACGCAATGGACTTGTGAGGACTCACGTGAGCTCGAAACCCGTCGTACTCATCGCTGAAGAGCTGTCGCCCGCGACCGTGGACGCGCTTGGCCCGGACTTCGAGATCCGGCACTGCAACGGAGCGGATCGAGCCGAACTGCTCCCGGCCATCGCCGACGTCGACGCGATCCTGATCCGCTCCGCCACCAAGGTGGACGCCGAGGCCATCGCCGCCGCGAACAAGCTGAAGGTCGTCGCACGAGCCGGCGTCGGCCTGGACAACGTCGACGTCTCCGCCGCCACCAAGGCCGGCGTGATGGTCGTCAACGCCCCCACCTCGAACATCGTGACCGCCGCCGAGCTGGCCTGCGGTCTCCTCGTCGCCACCGCCCGCCACATCCCGCAGGCCAACGCCGCGCTGAAGAACGGCGAGTGGAAGCGCAGCAAGTACACCGGCGTGGAGCTCGCCGAGAAGACCCTCGGTGTCGTGGGTCTGGGCCGCATCGGCGCGCTGGTCGCCCAGCGCATGTCCGGGTTCGGTATGAAGGTCGTGGCCTACGACCCCTACATCCAGCCCGCCCGCGCCGCCCAGATGGGCGTCAAGGTGCTGTCCCTGGACGAGCTGCTCGAGGTCTCCGACTTCATCACCGTCCACCTGCCCAAGACCCCCGAGACCGTCGGCCTCATCGGTGACGAGGCGCTGCGCAAGGTCAAGCCGAGCGTGCGGATCGTCAACGCCGCGCGTGGCGGGATCGTCGACGAGGAGGCGCTGTACTCCGCCCTCAAGGAGGGCCGGGTCGCCGGTGCCGGTCTCGACGTGTACGCGAAGGAGCCCTGCACGGACTCCCCGCTGTTCGAGTTCGACCAGGTCGTCGCCACCCCGCACCTCGGCGCCTCCACCGACGAGGCCCAGGAGAAGGCCGGTATCGCCGTCGCCCGCTCGGTGCGCCTCGCCCTCGCCGGCGAGCTGGTGCCCGACGCGGTCAACGTCCAGGGCGGTGTCATCGCCGAGGACGTCAAGCCGGGCCTCCCGCTCGCCGAGCGCCTCGGCCGGATCTTCACCGCGCTCGCCGGTGAGGTCGCGGTCCGCCTCGACGTCGAGGTGTACGGCGAGATCACCCAGCACGACGTGAAGGTGCTGGAGCTCAGCGCCCTCAAGGGTGTCTTCGAGGACGTCGTCGCCGAGACGGTGTCGTACGTCAACGCCCCGCTGTTCGCGCAGGAGCGCGGTGTCGAGGTGCGGCTGACGACCAGCTCGGAGTCGGCCGACCACCGCAACGTCGTCACCGTGCGCGGCACGCTCGGCAGCGGCGAGGAGGTGTCGGTCTCCGGCACGCTGGCCGGCCCGAAGCACCTCCAGAAGATCGTCGCCGTCGGCGAGTACGACGTGGACCTGGCGCTCGCCGACCACATGGTCGTCCTCAAGTACGAGGACCGTCCCGGTGTCGTCGGCACGGTCGGCCGGATCTTCGGCGAGGCCGGGATCAACATCGCCGGTATGCAGGTCTCGCGTGCGATCGCCGGTGGCGAGGCGCTGGCGGTCCTGACCGTGGACGACACGGTCCCCGCCGGGGTGCTGACCGAGGTCGCCGAGGAGATCGGGGCGACGTCGGCCCGTGCGGTGAACCTGGTCTGACGTTTCACGACCACAAGAGACTGGGCGGGCCGAGGGTTCTCGGCCCGCCCAGCCTCGTCTCATACGAGTGACCTCTCCGACCGCGGTTCCGGCTCCTGCGCTTCCTTCCGCACCTCGACTCCCCGCAGAGTCGCCGCCGCCAGCACCGCGGCCCCGGCGAGCAGCACCGCCCCCGCGATGGCCGCCCCCTGCATCCCGCTGGTGAACGCCTCCCTGGCCGTCGTCGCCAGGCCCGGGAAGCGGTCGGCCACCGCCAGCGCCCCGCTCAGCGTCTCGCGGGCCACGTCCGGCGCCGAACCCGGCATCTCATGGCGGTAGACCGCCGTACCGATGGAACCGAGGACCGCCATCCCGAGGGCGCCGCCGAACTCCGCGCCGGTCTCCATCAGCGAGGACGCCGAGCCGGCCCGCTCCACCGGGGCACTGCCCATCGCGAGGTCGGTGATCTGGGAGATCACGGTGACCACGCCGACGGCGAGGACTCCGCACCCGGTCAGGACCAGCGGCATCGAGTCCGTGCCGGTGAAGGCCAGCAGCGCGTAGCCGACCGCGCCGATCACGAAGCCCGCGGTGACGACGTGGGCGCGGTCGACGCCCCTGTGGACCAGGGAGGTCGCGAGCGGGGCCGCGGCTCCGATCGGCACCGAGGGCAGCAGTGCCCACAGGGCCGCCTCCAGCGCGCTCTTGTCGAGCACCGACTGCAGGTACTGCGTGGTGAAGTAGGCCGAGCCCATCATCGCGAACGACGAGACGAGGTTGAGGGCGACGGAGGGGCCGAAACCGCGGCCTCGGAACAGGGCCGGGGAGATCATCGGGTTGGCGCTGGTGCGCTGGCGGTGGACGAACAGGGCCGCGAAGAGCAGGCCGACGGTGATCGAGACGACGTACCGGACGTTCCAGCCGTCGGACGGGATCTCCTTGAGGCCGTAGACGACGGGCAGCACCGCGGCCATCGACAGCGGGACGCTCAGCCAGTCGAAGCGACCGGGTGAGGCAGCCTTGGACTCGGGCAGCAGGATCGGGCCGAGGACCAGGAGCAGCACCATCGCGGGCAGGTTGACCAGGAAGACCGAGCCCCACCAGAAGTACTCGACCAGCACCCCGCTCATCACCGAGCCGAGCGCGATGCCCGCCGTCATCACCCCGGACCACACGCCGATCGCCTTCGCGCGCTGTCCGGGGTCGGCGAACATCGTGCGGATCAGCGCCATCGTCGACGGCATCAGGGTCGCGCCGCCGATGCCGAGCACCGCGCGGGCCGCGATCAGCATCTCGGCGCTGTGCGCGTAGGCCGCCGCGAGGGAGGCCGTGCCGAAGGCGACCGCGCCGATCAGCAGCAGCCTGCGCCGGCCGATGCGGTCGCCCAGGGAGCCCATCGTCATCAGCAGGCCGGCCAGGACGAAGGCGTAGATGTCGAAGATCCACAGCTGCTGGGTGCCGGTCGGTTCCAGGTCCGCGCTGATCGCCGGGATCGCGAAGTAGAGGACGGAGACGTCCATCGAGACCAGGAGCAGCGGAAGCATCAGGACGCCGAGAGCGGTCCATTCGCGGCGGCCGGCCAGGGAACCGGCAGGGGTCGGATTCGTCATGCCGGTGACTATACGAGCGTCTTAAACGGTTGTCTATGACGTTTGTATAAATCGCTTGTCTAGATAGGCTGAGCGCATGGGACATCGCGAGGATCTGCTCGAAGGCGCCAAGCGCTGCCTGCTGGAGAAGGGGTTCCTGCGCACGACCGCGCGGGACATCGTCAAGGAGTCGGGGACGAATCTGGCGTCCATCGGCTATCACTACGGCTCGAAGGACGCGCTCCTGGCGCAGGCGTACATCGCGCTGGTGGAGGACATGTCCTTCGAGGGAGGCGGGGGATTCACCGGGGCGCCCGGCTCGCTGGAGCGCTTCCGGGAGGTGTGGGCCACCATCGTCGACACCATGCGGGAGCCCGGCTCGATGTGGCGGCTCAGCCTGGAGGTCATGGGTATGGGTGACCAACTGCCCGAGGTGCGCGACCAGTTGGTCCGCGCACAACGCGAGGGCGGGCGTGGTCTGGTGTCCATGCTGATGGGCGTGCCGGAGGATGAGGTGACGGACGAGACCGCGGACACCCTCGGCCGGTTCTATCTGGCGTTGATGACGGGGCTCATCGGCCAGTGGTCCTTCGATCCGAAGAGCGCGCCCGACGCGGACACCCTCACCGAGGGCCTGCGGCAGGTCATCGAGGCCGCCACGCGCGCGTGATGCGCCCGTCCCGCATCTCCAGCACCCGGTCCGCCACATGCCGTACGACCGCACGGTCGTGGCAGATGAACAGGTACCCGAGGCCCATCTCGTCCTGGAGGTCGGCGAGGAGGTTGAGGATGCCGGCCCGGACGGAGGGGTCCAGTGCCGACACCGGCTCGTCAAGGACGAGGAGGCGCGGCTCGCACGCCAACGCCCGTGCGATGCCCACGCGTTGGCACTGCCCGCCGGAGAGCTCGTGCGGGCGGCGGTCGCCGTACGACGGGTCCAGGCCGACCCGGTCGAGGAGTTCGGCGATCTGGGCGGACGTGGGCCTTCGGCCCTTGAGCCGCAGCGGTTCCGCGACCGCGTCCCGGACGCGGTGCCGCGGGCTGAGGGAGCCGTAAGGGTCCTGGAACACCGGCTGCATACGGGAGCGGAGGGGTCGCAGCTCGCGCTCGGTGAGGGTGGTCAACTCCCTTCCTTCGAAGCGGACTTCGCCGCTGTCCGGGCGGCGCAGCTGGAGCACGGCGTGGGCGGTGGACGACTTGCCGCAGCCGCTCGGGCCGTCGAGGGCGAGGGTCTCGCCCGGTGCCAGGGTGAAGGACAGGTGATCCACCGCGGTGACCTCGCCGTGCCGGACGACCAGGTCGCGGACTTCGAGAAGGGGTGTGCTCACGCCTCCTCCCCGTGGTGGCAGGCGACCAGCCGGTCGTCCACCCGTCTTGGTTCCGGTTCCCGGTGGTGGCACACCTCCGTCGCCAGCCGGCAGCGCGGGGCGAAGGCGCAGCCAGGCGGGAGGGCGTCCGGGGCCGGGGGCGAGCCGGGCAGGGCGACGAGACGCCGTCCGCGCGCGTTCTCCGGGAGGGACGCGAGCAGGCCCGCGGTGTACGGGGCCAGGGGGTGCGCGAGCACCTCGCGTGCCGGGCCCGTCTCCACCGCGCGGCCGGCGTACATCACCAGCACCCGGTGCGCGTGCCGCCGTACGGCCTCCATGTCGTGGGTGACCAGCACCAGCGCCGTGCCCCTCGACTCCCGCTGTTCGGCGAGGAGGCGCAGCACCAGCTCGCGGTGGTCGGTGTCGAGGGCGGTGGTCGGCTCGTCGGCGATCAGGACGTCCGGCTCGTTGATCGTGGCCATCGCGACGACCGCGCGCTGGCGCATGCCGCCGGAGTACTCGTGCGGGTAGGAGCGGGCCCGGCGGGCCGCGTCGGCGATGCCCACCCGGTCCAGCGCGGCCACCGCCAGGGCGTGTGCCTCACGGCGGCCCACGCGACGCACCGACCGTACGGCGGCGGCGAGTTGGGCGCCGACCGGGTGGACGGGGGACAGGGCCGAGAGGGCGTCCTGCGGGACCAGCGCGATCCGCCGGCCCCGCGCCCCCGACAGGTCGGGGTGGACCGTGCCCGTCGTCGTGGCCTGCCTCGGCAGCATGCCCAGCAGCGCCCGTGCCGTCAGGCTCTTGCCCGCGCCCGACTCGCCCACCAGGGCGAACACCTCGCGCGCCCGGATGTCGAAGGACACCCCGCGCACGGCTTCGACGCCGGCGAAGGCGATCCGCAGATCACGCACCGACAGCAGTACCTCAGACCCCAACTCCGGCCTCCCGCCGTGTACTTCTCGGGCTTCGCCCCTGGGTGTACGACGCCCCCGACACCGCGAGTCCCGCCAGCAGGGCGAGGGCCACGGCCGGGGCGAGGGCGGCCCACGGGGCGCGTTCGACATAGGCGCGGGACTCGTCGAGGAGCAGGCCCCACTCGGGGGCGGGCGGCTGGGCGCCCAGGCCGAGGAAGCCCAGGGAGGCGAGGGCGAGGGCGATCCCGGGCAGGCGGAGGAGCGCGTGCCGGGCCACCGGGGCCGCCACCGAGGGCAGGACGTGCCGGGTCAGGATCCACAACGGACCCGCCCCGATGGCCCGTTGGGCGGTGAGGAAGGCGGACGCCCGCACTTCCTGCACGAGGGCCGCCGCGTGCGCGGACAGGGCCGGCCAGGAGATGAGGGCGACCGCGAGGGCCGCGCCACCGGTACCGGGACCGGCCGCGGCGGCGACCAGGATGCCGACGATCACCGGCGGCAGGGCGTTGGCGATGTCCGCCGCACCCGCCGCGACGCCGGGCAGGAAACCCAGCGCGAGGGCCGTCACCAGGCCGAACAGGCAGATCGCGGCCGCCGTGCCGACCGTCGAGGCGGCGCCGTGGCCGAGCCGGGCGAGCACGTCACGGCCGAGGGCGTCGGTGCCGAGCGGATGCGCCCAGGACGGGGCGGCGAGGCGGACGGTCGTGTCCACGGTGTACGGATCGCGCAGCAGGCCCCAGCAGACGGTCACGGCGAGAACGGTGAACAGGGCGGCGGGGACGGCCGGGTGGGTACGGACCGGGCGGGGCGGGGGCAGGCTGAGACCGGCGTCCCGCAGGGCCGGCCCCAGCAGCCGGCGCCGGGCGAGCGCCGCCACCGCGCCCGCGACCAGGCCGAGGAGCAGCAGGGCAAGCACCGAGCCCTGGAGCAGCGGGAGATCCTGCGAGCGGGCCGCGCCCAGGGCGGTGCGCCCGATGCCGGGCACCGCGAACACCAGCTCCACGGCCACCGCGCCGCCCGCGAGTCCGACCGCGGCCATGCCGAACTGCGGTACCAGCGGCGGCAGTACGCGCTTGAGGGCGGCCGCCGAGATCCTCGTACGGCTCACTCCCGCGCCCCGCCACAGCTCCACCCAGCGCTCGTCGAGCACGGCGGGCAGCGCGTCCGCGACCAGCCGCCCGAGCAGCCCGCCCGCGGGCACGCCGAGGGCGAGGGCGGGCAGCACCAGATACGCGGGACCCGCCCAGCCGGACGTCGGCAGCAGGCCGAGCCACACCCCGAACACCAGCAGGGCGACCGTGGCCAGCAGGAATTCGGGCACGGCGGCGAGCATCGCGGCGAAGGCACCGGCCGAGCCGCGCCCGCGTACGAGCACCGGCGCCACCAGTGCGGCGGCCAGCAGCACCGCCACGCCGAGCGCCGCGCCCATCAGGGCCAGCGACACCTGGAGTCCGGCGAGGACGGAGGGCAGGACGTCGGAGCCCGACACCCAGGAGGTGCCGAGGTCGCCGTGCAGCAGGTCGGCGGCCCAGCTCCCCAGCAGGCGCAGGGGACCGGCGTCCAGGCCGAGGTCCTCGCGAATCGCGGACAGTGCCTCCTCGGTGCCCTCCTGCTCGGCCGACCGGGCGCGCAGCACGGTGAGCGCCGGGTCCCGGTGGGAGAGCCAGGGCAGCAGACCCACGGCGGCGACGACCACGAGGAGAACGAGGAACCGGGTCGACCCGGCGGACGACGGCCTCACTTGACGTACGTGTCGGCCGTGACCAGCTTCCGCTCGCGCGGGTCGTGCGCGGCGCCCACGACACCGGCGGCGTCGCCCTGGATCACCCGCTCGTGGAGCAGCGGCACGGCCGCGTCCTGGGCGAGTACGGCGGCCTCGGCCGCGATGACCGCCCCGCGGCGGGCGTCCCCGACCGGGGCGTCGGCGGCCTTCCGCAGGGCCGCGTCGGCCGCCTTGTCGGAGAGGCGCGAGAGGTTGAAGGTGCCGTCGGAGGCGAAGTCGCTGTAGAGGTAGGCGGCCGGGTCGCCGGAGTCGAGGACGGTGGCGCGGGAGAGGACGAACGCGTCGAACTCGCCCGCGAGCGCGTCGGATTCGATGGTGGCGTACTCGCGGACGTCCAGCTTCACCCGGAACCCGGCCTTCTGGAGCTGCTGTTGCAGCGCGGCCGCGACCTCGGGCATCTCGGCGCGGTCGGTGTAGGTGCCGATGGTGACCGTCTCGCCCCGCGGGCGGCCCGCCGCCACGCGCCGGACCGGCGAGCGTAGTTCGGCGGCCCAGGGCAGCGCTGGTCCGAGCAGCCCCTCGGCGACATCGGCCCGCCCCTCGTACACGCCCTCGACGAGTACCCCGGCGTCGACGGCCTCACGGGCGGCGGCGCGCAGCGAGGCGTCCTTGAAGACCCCCTTGCCGGTGTTCAGGTACAGCGTGTTGGTGCGCGGCATCGGGACCTCGGTGATCAGGTCCTGGTCGAGGACGGCGGCCTGCGAGACCGGGACCGCCTCGACGATGTCGGCCTCGCCGCTGCGCAGGGCGGCCGCGCGGGCGGTGCCGTCGGGCACGAACCGCACGTCGATTCCCGCGGACTTGGCCTTGGCGCCCCAGTAGCCGTCGTAGCGGTCGAGGGTGGCGGAGGCGGTGCCGTTCACCTTCGTCAGCTCGAAGGGGCCGGTGCCGGCGCCGACCGGGTTCACGGTCTTGCCGGTGTACGCCTTCGCGGCGAGGACCGACAACTGCGGGGAGCTGAGCCGCTGCGGGACCAGGGGGTCCTCGTGGGCGGTGGTGACGCTGACGGTGTCGGCGTCCACGGCCTTGGCCGTCAGCGTGACGCCGTCCAGGATGCGGGGCTTGGGGGCGGCGGTGGCGGCGGTGGTGAGGGACCGTACGACCGCTTCGGCGTCGAGCCGTGTGCCGTCGTGGAAGGTGACGCCGTCGCGTATGTCGAAGGTCCAGGTGCGGCCCGACTGCTGCCACCTGGTCGCGAGGGCGGGCTTCGCGTCGCCGTCCGCGTCGAGCTCGACGAGGGTTTCCGCCGTAGACCAGCGCGACAGCTTGAACGCGTCGTCGGAGAGGGGGGAGAGGCCGGAGCGCGGGGGCTGCATCATCGCCACGCGGAGGCGACCGCCGTGCTCCTCGGCGCCGCCACCCCCGGCGGACGTACCCGAGAAGCAGCCGGTGAGCAGGGTGGACGCCAGGGCGGCCGGGATCAGGTGGCGGGCGGGCAGGCGCACGGGGCCCTCCGGGTAAAGGGGTGGTCAAGGAAGTGAAGTGCGCTGACCGTAGCATGATGACAATCATTTTCAATAATCGGCTCGGGGTGGCCGCCCGGGCGGCTCGGGTGCCGGTCGCGTGACGGAGGGCGGAGGCGGTGTCCGCGGTGATGCGGGTGGGGCGGTAGGCGGTTTCGGTCCATGGCCTGCCGCCCGAGACCCAGACGCAGCGTGCCCCGACGCCGAGCGCGCCGCCGATGTCGGCGGGGGCGGAGTCGCCGATCATCCAGGAGCCGTCGAGCCCGGTCCCGGCGACGGCCGCCGCCGCGTGGAAGATCTCCGGCGCGGGCTTGGGGTGTCCCACCGCCTGCGAGATCACCCAGCCGTGCACGAGCCGGTCGAGGCCGGTGGAGCGGATCTTCGTCTCCTGCTGGACGATTCGGCCGTTGGTCACGATCACCAGGGACCAGCCGTCGGCGAGGGCCGCGACGAGCGCTTCGCGGACCGGGTCGGACACCGTGACGCGGTCGGCCGCGCCCCGGTCGAGGAAGTCCTGGGAGTCGATGTCGCCGTACCGTTCCGACAGGGCGGCCGCGACCTTCCGCCGGGGTGTGAGCCCACTCGCGTCGACCGCCAGCAGCCAGTCCAAGTCCCCTTCAGGCAGCCGGTGTTCGCAGAGAAAGGCGCTCGCGGCCGCGCGGAAGGCCGCGTCCCGGTCGACGAGGGTGTTGTCGAGGTCGATCATCAGCAGGGGCACGAGGGCCAGTCTCCCCGCAGCGGGGGTCCGCGGAACGCGGCGACGGCCGTGACCCGTGTCGATGGACCGCCACCCGTTACAGCCGCGCCCCCTTGAGCGCCATGTGCAGCAGCAGCCGGTCCTCCCCGTCGTCCAGGTCCAGGCCCGTGAGCTGTTCGACGCGGGAGAGGCGGTAGTAGAGGGTCTGGCGGTGGATGCCCAACTCCGCGGCGGTGCGGCCGGCCTGGCCCGCGCAGTCGAGGTAGACCTCGGCGGTGCGGGCGAGTTCGCGGTGGGCGGGGGAGAGGAGGGGGCGTACGGCCGGGTCGTGGGCCGTCTCCGGGGGGAGGGAGGTCAGCAGCCGGTACGGGCCGATGCGGGACCACTCCGCGACCGGGCCGAGGCCGGGTTCCGCGAGGGCCGCCCGGGCCGCGGCCGACGCCTCCAGCCAGGCGGGGGCCAGCTCGGCGAGGCCCAGGCGGGCGGCGGCGACACCGGCGGCGACACCGGCGGCCACGGCGGCTTGGCCCGCCGCACTGTCCCGCGCCGCACCCGAGGCCGGCGTACCGCGCACCGCCGTGCCGCTGCCCTTGTTCTCGGCCGCACCCGCGCCGGCCGGGCGCGGCTCGCCACCGCCGCGATCACGGTCCCTGCCGGTCTCGCCGTGGACCTCCCCGCCCCGCGCGCGCTCCAGCAGCCGTCCCGCCGCCGAGCTCGCCGGTGTCAGGGTGTCCGTCGCGCGCAGGCGCACCAGTACGGCGAGGGACTGGGCCGAGGTGCCCCACGGCACCGTGCACAGGGCCGTCGCGTGCGGGACCGTACGGGCCGAGGGGGCGTCGTCCGGGTCGGCGGACGGCCATGGGGCGACGCACACCACGGCGTACGGGCCCTCGCCGCGCGAACCCAGCGCCGTGCGCAGGGCCGCCACCGCCATGTCGGCCTGCCAGCCGGGCGCGGCGGTCAGCACCGCCCGCAGCTCCCGGCTCAGGTCGGCCCCGTGCTGCGCCTCGTCCGCGAGCAGCGCGCCGATCCGGGCCGTCACCCGCATGGCCGCGTCCAGTTGCAGGTCGCTCGGCCCGGGATCGGAGTCCAGGAGCCAGACGTATCCGAGGACGACGCCCCGATGACGTACCGGGAGGCAGATCCGTCCCCGGTAGACCCCCGCCTCCGGGGTCGGCGGAATGCGCACGGGGGCGCTGGCCCGCGTGATGCCGAAGCCCTCGAACCACGTCCGGACCGCGGCCGTGGAGCGCCGGGTCAGGATCGAGCGGGTGCGGACGGGGTCCAGCGCCGACGGATCGAGGTCGCCCTCGCTGTCGTACACCCCGAAGGCGATCAGCTCGAAGTCCCGGTTCTCCAGGGTCGCCGGTACGCCCAGGAGCTCCGAGATCTCGTCGATCAGCTCCTGGTAGTCACCTTTGTAGTCCGCGGTCACTCGGGCATTCTCGCGCAAAAACACCCCGCTTCATACATCTGTCTGAGATCTGCGGCACGGATGCGTGACAGGTGTCGATGGCCGACGATCGGAGGGATCCTTAGGTTTCACGGTGGTTCTATCTGCTGGTTTGTGGAGGTGCCCCGTGCTGGGTCCCGTGATTCTTGCCGCGTCGCGCAGCGACCGGATGCGACGCCTGATCTCGGCTGCCCCGGTGACCAAGCAGGTCGTCGACCGCTTCATCCCCGGCGAGACCGTCGACGAGATCGTGCCGATCGTCCAGGAGCTCACCGCCAAGGGCCTGGAGCTGACCATGGACGTGGTCGGCGAGGACATCACCACGCCCGAGCAGGCGGAGGCCGCCCGGGACGCCTACCTCGCGCTCGTCGACCGGCTCAGGACGCTCGAACTGGGTACCAGGGCCGAGATGTCGGTGAAGCTGTCGATGTTCGGCCAGGCGCTGGACGGCGGCCACGAGCTCGCGCTCGCCAACGTCCGGCCCGTCGTCGAGGCCGCCGCCGCCATCGGCACGACCGTCACGCTCGACGCCGAGGACCACACCACCCTCGACTCGATGTTCGCCATCCACGAGGAACTGCGGAAGGACTTCCCGCAGACCGGCTGCGTGATCCAGGCCTACCTCTTCCGCACCGAGGCCGACGCCCGCAGGCTCGCCGCGGCCGGCAGCCGGGTGCGGCTGGTCAAGGGCGCGTACAAGGAGCCCGCCGAGGTCGCCTACCAGCAGAAACACGAGATCGACAAGGCGTACGTCCGGGTCCTGCGCATCCTCATGGAAGGCGAGGGGTACCCCATGGTCGGCTCCCACGACCCGCGCCTGATCTCCATCGCCCAGGAACTAGCCCATCGGGCCGGCCGCAAGCCCGACGAGTACGAGTTCCAGATGCTGTACGGCATCAGGGGCGACGAGCATCTGCGGCTGGCCGCCGAAGGTCACCGCATGCGCGTCTACACCGCCTACGGCACCGACTGGTACGGCTACTTCATGAGGCGGCTGGCGGAGAAGCCGGCGAACCTGCGCTTCTTCGCCCGCAGCATGATCACCCGGGGCTGAAAGGCCCTCACCCGCAGCTTGGTCAGCAAGGGCTGATCCCGAACACCCGCTCAAGCACAAGGAGTTACGGAACCCATGGACGCTGTGACCCAGGTCCCCACCCCCGTCAACGAGCCGGTGCACGGCTATGCCCCCGGTTCGCCCGAGCGGGCCCGGCTGGAGACGAAGCTCAAGGAGCTGGCCGAGAACCCGGTCGACCTGCCGATGACCATCGGCGGCGAGAAGCGGATGGGCGGCGGCGAGCCCTTCCAGGTCGTGCAGCCGCACAACCACAAGGCCGTCCTCGGCACCCTCCGCAACGCCACCCAGCAGGACGCCCGGGACGCCATCGACGCGGCCCTCGCCGCCGCGCCCGCCTGGCGCGCGATGTCCTTCGACGACCGTGCCGCGATCATCCTGCGCGCCGCCGAACTGCTCTCCGGCCCCTGGCGCGAGACGCTGGCCGCCTCCACCATGCTCGGCCAGTCCAAGACCGCCCAGCAGGCCGAGATCGACACGCCCTGCGAGCTGGTCGACTTCTGGCGCTTCAACGTCAAGTACGCCCGTGACCTGCTCGCCGAGCAGCCCCCGGCCAACGCCCCCGGCGTCTGGAACCGCCTCGACCACCGCCCGCTGGAGGGCTTCGTCTACGCGATCACGCCGTTCAACTTCACGGCGATCGCGGGCAACCTGCCCACCGCGCCCGCGCTCATGGGCAACGTGGTGGTCTGGAAGCCGTCCCCCACGCAGACGCACGCTGCCGTCCTCCTCATGCAGCTCCTGGAGGAGGCGGGCCTGCCCAAGGGCGTCATCAACCTCGTCACCGGCGACGGCATCGCGGTCTCCGAGGTCGCCCTGGCCCACCGGGACCTCGCGGGCATCCACTTCACGGGGTCCACCAAGACCTTCCAGCACCTGTGGAAGACGGTCGGCGCGAACATCGAGAAGTACCGCACCTACCCGCGCCTGGTCGGCGAGACCGGCGGCAAGGACTTCGTCGTCGCCCACCCCTCGGCCGACCGCGCGATCCTCAAGACGGCCCTGACCCGGGGTGCCTTCGAGTACCAGGGCCAGAAGTGCTCGGCGACCTCCCGGGCCTACATCCCGGCGTCGATCTGGAACAGCGGTTTCCGCGAGGAGTTCGCCGCCGAGGTCGACGGCATCGCCATGGGTGACGTCACCGACCTGTCCAACTTCATCGGCGCGGTCATCGACGAGCGGGCCTTCGCCAAGAACAAGGCCGCCATCGACCGCGCGAAGTCGGACCCCACCTGCACGATCGTCGCGGGCGGCTCCTACGACGACTCGGTCGGCTATTTCGTCCGCCCGACCGTCGTCGAGTGCACGGACCCGGAGAACGAGGTCTTCACCACCGAGTACTTCGGCCCCTTCCTCGCGGTCCACGTCTACGAGGACGACAAGTACGAGGACATGCTGACCCAGATGGAGTCGGCCTCCGACTACGCGCTGACGGGCTCGGTGATCTCGTCCGACCGCGCGGCCGCCGCGTACACGATGGAGAAGCTGCGCTACGCGGCCGGCAACTTCTACATCAACGACAAGTCCACCGGTGCCGTCGTCGGCCAGCAGCCCTTCGGCGGCGGCCGCGCCTCCGGCACCAACGACAAGGCCGGCGCCCCGCAGAACCTCCAGCGCTGGACCCTGACCCGCGCCATCAAGGAGACGCTGGTCCCGCCGACCGAGTACGGGTACCCGCACATGGGCTGACGGTTCGTCAGTCACCTTGAGGGGCCGGACGAACGTCCGGCCCCTTCGTGCATCCGCTCGTCACTTGCGCGTCTGCCTCTCGATCAGCCCCTGGACGACAACGATCGCGGCCCGCGCGGCCTCAAGCCTGACCCCCTGCATGCGGGCGAGAGCGAGGTAGCCGTCCAGCAGGGAGTCGTCCACGGCGAGTTTGGCGGCGTGGTCCGGTGGCAGCACGTTCGCCCGGTACGCCTCAAGTTCCGCGACGATCACTCCGAACGGCAGCTTCGGGGAGCGCTGTTCGGCGATCCTGAGCTTGCTGACGAGGTCAACCAGCACCCGCAACTCGGCCGTGACGCCCTCCACCGCAGTGGTGAGCGACAGCCGGTCCAGCAGTATCCGTGTCTCGCTCGCCGTGTCGTAACCGGGCTGGAGCCACTGGGCGAGCCGGTCGCGACGGCGGTGGTTGACGGTGAGCCAGGTGCCGACGGCCAGCGAGACAAGGGCGATCACCGCTGCCCACGTCCAAGTGGAGGAGAGCCCGCCGCCGGCGGTGTCGCCGGCTTTCGCCAGCAAGAGGGGAGAAACGCGGGGCGCCATGGTGGTCTCCTTCAGGTCGCCTCTTGCATGGGGGCTGGTGGAACGGGTTCAGGAGGTGCGCGAGCCGCGCATCATGGGGGGATACAGCACATGGGCGGAGCCCCGGCGGAACAGTGCGGGCGGCTTGCCGGGACCCGACCTGCGCACCTTGTTGGTCCTGACCACGAACCCGGAGGTCTCCTCCACCACTTTGCGGTGGAAGTTCCCCGGGTTGATCTCGACGCCCCAAACGGCCTCGTAGACCTTGCGCAGATCGGTGATGGTGAAGAGGTCGTCGCAGAAGTCGGCCGCGATGGTCGTGTGTTCCAGCAGACTTCGGGCCTGTTCGAGCCCGTTCCGGAGGATCTTGCCGTGGTCGAAGCCGAGACGGCCGTCGTCGCCCCACAGTGATTCCTCGACCTCGAGCCAGTCCGCCCGGTACACGTCGGTCGCACCGGTGGCCTCGGGCAGGTTCGGGGTGATCGCCAGGAAGGCGGTTGAGACGACCCGGCCCCGGGGATCCCGGTCCGGATGCGAGTAGGTGTGCAACTGCTTCAGCTGGATGCGGGGACCGCTCAGGCCGGTCTCCTCCCTGAGCTCTCGTCGCGCCGTGTCCTCCAGGGACTCTCCCGGTCGGACGAATCCACCGGGGAGGGCCAGCTTCCAGCGGAACGGCTCCTTGCCGCGTCTGACGAGCAGGACGTTCAGCCGCTCTTCGCGGATGGTGAAGATGACGATGTCTGCGGTCAGCTGCGCGGCGACCCGTGGACGCCTGATCGGCCTGGGCCCCGGGTCGTTGCCGGCGATGATCCGAACCAGGCGGCGCGGGTCGACGACAGTGCCCTCGGCGATGTCGATGGGCAGGTCCTTCGGAGGCTCCGCGTAGTAGACGGCGAGGCCTCGTTCGTGGGCGCGTCCCAGTTCGTATGCGGTGGTACGGCCGACGTACCCGCCGGGGTTCACGACGTACACCAGGTCCGAGGTGAAGATCTTCTCCAGGGTCGCTGTCTGGATGTCGTGGTCCGAGGACTCCGGAGGGTCGGACGCGAAGCGCACGAACTCGTGCCCGTGGTTGATGATCCGGGACATCGGCGGTGTCTTCACAGTCAGCCCGCCGTCCGTGAAGACCTTGGCGGCCGCCAAGACCTCGGGGTAGTGCTGCCGGAAGCTCCCGATGAGTGCGATGGACGGCTGGAGCATGGGATTGCGCATAACGGGACTGTGCCACTCCGGCGGTACCGCCCGGTATTCCTGATAGCGCCGTCCTGACAAGAACCTGGGCGTCGTCCGAGGTGGGAGCCGGTTTTCTGGCAATGTGTCAGAACGAAAAGAACCAAGCCCGGTGCAGGGCCCGGTGCAACGGGGTGCTACTGCGGCGCATCCCGCGGTCGTCCCGCCAAGAGTGACGCGGACGCGCTTACATGGGCGGTGCAGGTGTCTCCGTCGATCGTGACGAACTCCTGGCTGGCTGACCGGCCTTCCGCCGACGTTGTCCTCGAAGGCGGCGGCCCGCGCCCAGTAGTGGGTGAAACGTCCGGTCGCCGTACCGACGCCGCCGGCCGCTGTCGAGACGAACAGGTCGTCGTCCTGGCGGAGCCGCGGCGACCCGGGTGAGACCGACGTACGCCGTCAGGCCCGTGCCGCCGAGCACGCTCAAGTGGACGGAGAGGGGCACGCCTTCATATCGGGGCAGGCGTCTCGACCCGGTCGCAGTCCCAGCGAGTGGATGCGCCGGCCCTGCGGTGGAAGGAACTCATCCTTGGGGATCTCGACTCCACGACGCGGAAAGGGCGCGGGGTCGGGAAGCCGGTAGGACGGGCGCTCTGGCGCACGGTGAGCGCGGTCATGCCCGGGACGGCAGGGAGGAATGCGTGGCGGTGGAGAGGGGGTTGGGCCCATGGAACGGGGCGGACATGAGCCGTCCTCGTGGGGGACATGGGCATTCGGTCTCTCTGGAACCGCAGGAGCTGCGCCGCCTGCGGACGCTTCCCGTCCTCGCGCACGAGCCCCGGGTAATCGCACGCACCAAGATCGGCGGCCCGCTCCGCATCGGCGCCATGTAGCTGCTTTCGCCTGTCCTGGAGCGGCTGTCCGCACTCCACCCCGGCATCGAGGCGAGTGTCACGTCGTACAGGAGATCGGTCCCGGAACGGCCGGTGTGAACTGAAGGGTGGGTCGACCTCGGGACCGCCACGCCAGGCACGTTGACACCGGTGCGCCCGTTCCGTCGAGGCCCGTCGGGGACGTACTCCTGGAAGAGCCGAAGCTCGTGCACCCGGCCGGGACAACTGGCCCTGGTGGGCCGAGCAGGACTGGATCCCCGCCGCGGCCGTCCGGGCGCTTGCTCGGGGTACTCAGGGAATCGGCGAAACCGCAGGTCAGCGACGTGTGATCCACTCCGCCGTCTCAGATAGTAGGAAGTCCGAGTAATTGTGGAGACAGACCGGCCCTCCTCCCTTAGCTTTGTAGGAGCCGAACGTCTCGCTCGATCAAGCGAATGGCGGTCGTGAGCCGGGCCCCGCGCAGGCAACCCCTGCGGTCCGTCGCTCCCCGCCCCTTCCGGCGTCTCGTTGTCCCCTTCCCAGGAATTTCGAAGGAGTCGATTTCTCATGGCCGAGACGACCGCCCGCCGTCGAGTCCGTCACATCTCCCGTACGAGCGAGTCCGACCGCAAGAACGCCGCCGCAGCCCTGCAGCGCGCCCTCGACCGCCGTGACAACGGCGGCTCGACCGGTCACTGACCGGTCCCTCACAGCCGGGAGCCGCACCCGTCCGAGGTGTGGCGCGGGCGCCCGTCAGGCCCCGCGCCGCACCTCGAAATGGTCGATGCGCTCCCCGTTCTGCGCGAGCGCCGACACCGTCAGCCGCGGCCGCGCCCCGCTCTCCACCTCCACCGAGAGCAGCGAGAACCCGCGGTAGCGCACCCGCGACCACTCCACCGTCTCCTTCCGGGGCTGCTTCTCCTTCGTCCACTGGAAGGTCTCGACGGACTCGAGGTCGTGCACGCGCCCCTCGTAGCTCTCCTTCACCCCCGCGGGGAAGCCGTACAGGTCACGGCCGCCCCCGCCGGCCGTGACGTACACGATCCCGTCCCGCGTCGGATCGGTGGCACCGCCGACCGGCACCGGCCGGCCGACCACGCCGCCGCGGATCGCGTCCGTGCGCTCGTACACGTGGTTGTGCCCGTTGATCACCAGGTCCACCCGGTGCTGCTCGAACAGCGGCAGCCACGCGGCGCGCACCCCGCCGTCGGAGGCGTGCGAGGACGTCGAGTACGCGCAGTGGTGGAAGTAGACGACGACGAAGTCGATCCCCGTCGTCGAGCGCAACTCACCGAGTCTCCGCTCCAGCCACTTCGTCTGCTTCCCGTCCGTGCAGCCGAAGTTGGCCTGGATCTCGTACGACACGTCGTTCGCGTCCAGCGCCACGACGCCGACGTTGCCGTACGTGAAGGAGTACACGCCCGGTGCCGAGCGCGGGTCGAAGCCGCTGTCCGGCAGGGACCAGCGGGCGAGCTGGCCGCCGTAGCCGTCGGGGGAGTACCAGGCCTCCATGTCGTGGTTGCCGGTGGTCACCATCCACGGCACGCTCCGCGCGACCTCCTCGTTCTGCTTGAGGAACAGGTCCCAGAAGCCGGGGTCGTAGCCGTCGGACTTCAGGCCCTGGCCGTTGGCGTCGGCGTAGCACAGGTCGCCGGCGTGCAGGTGGAAGGCGGGCTTCTGGCGCAGCAGGAGGTTGTCGTTGGCGGCCGCGGCGGTGCCGACCCCCTGGTCGCCGAACGCGGTGAACACGAACTTCTCCGGGCTCGCCGGCGCTGTACGGAAGCTGGTGATGGTCGAGCGGCGGCTCGCGTCCGCCGGGTCGTAGCCGTCGTGGCCGACGCCGTAGTAGTACGTCGTGCCGGGCCGCAGTCCGTCCAGGGCCGCGTGCAGGTAGTACTGGTCGAGCGCGAGGCGTACGCCGGTCCGGCCCGGGGTGTGCAGGTCGCGGAGCTCGGCCTCGATCCTGCGGCCCAGGTCGTCGGGGGTCAGGCCGACGCGGACGTACGGCTTGCGCACCGCGAGCGGGACCTGCCACGAGATCCGCATCTGGGTCTTCGGGTCGGCGCCGAAGGCGAGGTGGCGGCCGAAGGGGGAGACGGCGGAACCGTGCACCGCCCTCGTGGGGGTGGGGGAGGCGGTGGACCTCCCCTCGGTGGAACAGCCCGTCAGCAGGCCACCGGCCACCGCGCCCGCTGTCACCAGCGTGCGGCGACGGGACACCTTGGTCCGCAGGTACTCGTGCTGTTCGGCCATGCTCATCCGCAGTGCGAGCCGGGGCGGGATGCCGAAGTCGGGAAGGTCCATGCCGGTGAAGTTCCCAGCGGATCCCAACGGCCGCCACACCTAAGGGTGAACGCCAGTCGAAGGGCTGACGCAGGCCCACGCCTGTGTCCGCATCGCGGACAGCCGGTGTCATTCCATGGGACGAGGAGTAGGGTTCCCGCATGTCTCGCAGCATCAATCTCGCAGTGATTCCCGGTGACGGCATCGGCCAGGAGGTCGTGGCCGAAGGTCTGAAAGTCCTCTCCGCCGTCCTTCCGCAGGATGTGAAGCTGGAGACCAAGGACTTCGACTTCGGCGCCAAGCGCTACCACGCCACCGGTGAGACCCTCACCGACGCCGACCTCGACGCGCTGAAGAAGCACGACGCGATCCTGCTCGGCGCCATCGGCGACCCGTCGGTCCCGTCCGGTGTGCTGGAGCGCGGCTTCCTGCTCAAGCTCCGCTTCGCCTTCGACCACCACGTGAACCTGCGTCCGTCGAAGCTGCTCCCGGGTGTCGACACGCCCCTCAAGGGCGAGCCGGCCATCGACTTCGTGGTCGTCCGCGAGGGCACCGAGGGCCCCTACACCGGCAACGGCGGCACCATCCGCAAGGGCACCGAGCACGAGGTGGCCACCGAGGTCTCCGTGAACACGGCCTTCGGTGTCGAGCGCGTGGTCCGCGACGCCTTCGCCCGCGCCCAGGCCCGCCCCCGCAAGAAGCTCACGCTGGTCCACAAGAACAACGTGCTGACCTTCGCCGGGCACCTGTGGACGAACATCTTCAACAAGGTGGCCGCGGAGTTCCCGGAGGTCACCACCGACTACATCCACGTGGACGCGGCCACGATCTACCTGGTCACCGACCCGGCCCGGTTCGACGTGATCGTCACCGACAACCTCTTCGGCGACATCATCACCGACCTCGCCGCGGCCGTCTCCGGCGGCATCGGCGTCGCGGCGAGCGGGAACATCAACCCCTCCGGCGAGTTCCCGTCCATGTTCGAGCCGGTCCACGGTTCGGCCCCGGACATCGCCGGCCAGGGCAAGGCCGACCCCACCGCCACGGTCCTGTCCGTCGCCCTGCTCCTGCGCCACCTCGGCTACGAGGCCGAGGCCGCCCGTATCGAGGAGGCGGTCTCCGCCGACCTCGCCGAGCGCACCGGCAAGCCCGCCCGCTCCACGTCGGAGATCGGCGACGCGCTGGCCGTACGAGTAGCCGGCTGACCGGGCGGACTACTCGAAAAAGCATTCGAAGCCGCCGGGTCACTCGCACCCGGCGGCTTTCGCATGTCCCCCGCCGGGTGTCACCATCATCCCCTGGGTCGCATTTCACGCCGTTTCTTCCCCGGCCCCCCGCTTGCGATAATCGAACGCGGAGCCGCGGAATGAGGGAATGCTCGGACGTCCTAGCACTGGTCACTGACAGTAAAAGGGCGTGAGCGCGGCCCGTCACTACACAACCGGTGAAGGACAACCACTCATGACGACGCCCACGATCGAGCTCAAGCCCTCCGCCAGCCCGCTCTCCGCCACCGAGCGCGAGGCGATCCTGGCCAACCCCGGGTTCGGCCGCCACTTCACCGACCACATGGTGACGATCAAGTGGACCGAGGGTCGCGGCTGGCACGACGCGCAGCTCGTCCCGTACGGCCCGATCTCCCTCGACCCCTCCACCCACGTGCTCCACTACGGCCAGGAGATCTTCGAGGGACTGAAGGCCTACCGTCAGGCCGACGGCTCGGTCGCCGTGTTCCGCCCCGAGGCCAACGCGCGCCGCTTCCGCAACTCGGCCCGCAGGATGGCGATGGCCGAACTGCCCGAGGAGCTGTTCCTTGAGGCCCTCGACGCGCTGATCGGCCAGGACGCCGACTGGGTTCCGCCGCACGGCGGCGAGGAGTCCCTCTACCTGCGCCCGTTCATGTTCGCCACGGAGGCCGCGCTCGGCGTCCACCCGGCCAACGAGTACCTCTTCATGCTGATCGCCTCGCCGTCCGGCGCGTACTTCGCGGGGGGCGTCAAGCCGGTCACCATCTGGGTCTCCGAGGACTACGTCCGCGCGGTCCCCGGCGGCACCGGTGACGCCAAGACCGGCGGCAACTACGCGGCCTCCCTCCTCCCGCAGGCCGAGGCCGCCGCCCACGGCTGCGACCAGGTCGTCTACCTCGACGCGGTGACCCGCACCAAGGTCGAGGAGTCCGGTTCCATGAACATCGCCTTCGTCTACGGCGACCGGATCGTCACGCCGTCGCTCACGGGCTCCATCCTCGAGGGCATCACCCGCGACTCCCTCCTCCAGGTCGCCCGCGACCTCGGCTACACCGCCGAGGAAGGGGTGATCACCCTCGACCAGTGGCGCGCCGACGCCGCCTCCGGCGCCCTCACCGAGGTCTTCGCCTGCGGCACCGCGGCCGTCGTCACACCGATCGGGCACGTCAAGACCAAGACGGACGCCTGGAGCCACGGCGACGGCACGCCCGGCGAGGTCACCCTGAAGCTGCGCGAGGCGCTGCTCGGCATCCAGCGCGGTGTCAGGGAGGACAAGCACGGCTGGATGCACAAGCTGGGCTGACCCTCCCAGCTCTTCCGCGGGCCCGCTCGGACGATGTCCGGGCGGGCCCGTCTGTCGTTTGAGCGCCGCTCGATGTGACCCGGTCGACTGGCATCGTCCCTTTGCCTGCATGCCACTCTCCTTTAGAGTGCTGCTCTAAAGGAGGGAACGAGATGCGGCTGACCCCGACCGAACGTGACCGGTTGCTGCTCTTCGGGGCCGCCGAGCTGGCGCGGGCACGCAGAGCCCGCGGGCTGCGGCTGAACGTCCCGGAGGCGACCGCGCTCGTCGCGGACACCGTGTGCGAGGCCGCCCGGGACGGGGCGCGGCTGGCCGAGGCCGTCGAGCGCGCCCGGTCGGTGCTCGGGCCCGACGACGTCCTGCCCGGTGTCGCCGACATCGTCACGGAGGTGCATGTCGAGGCGGTCTTCGACGACGGCTCGCGGCTCGCGGTCGTCAGCGATCCGATCGGCGGGGGGCTCGGCGAGCGGGCGCCCGGCGCGCTGCTGCCGGGGCCGGAGCACGCCGATCCCGAGCCGGTCGTACGGCTGACGGTCACCAACACCGCCACCGTGCCCGTCTCCGTCACCTCCCACTTCCACTTCTTCGAGGCCAACCCCCGCCTGGACTTCCCCCGGGCCGAGGCGTACGGCATGAGACTCGCGGTGCCCGCCGGCTCGTCCGTGCGCTTCGGCCCGGGTGAGTCGGGGGAGGTCGGCCTGGTGCCGATCGGGGGTGCGCGGGTGGCTGTCGGGTTCGCGGGGCTGGTCGACGGGCCGCTGGACGCGCCCGGCGCCCGTGAGGAGGCGTTGCGGCGGGCTGCGGCGTGCGGGTATCTGGGCGTGGTGGACGAGGAGGCCGTCGGATGAGTCGGCTTGTGTGGGAGTCGGGCTGGGTGGGTCCGGTGCCGATCGGGGGTGCGCGTGTGGTGGTCGGGTTCGCGGGGCTGGTCGACGGGCTGCTGGACGCGCCTGCGGGGGCGCGTCTGGGCGTGGTGGACGGGGAGGGTGCGCTGTGAGCGGGCCTGTGGGATGTGGTGCTCGTGTGGCCGGGGGTTTCGCGGGTCTCGGTGACGGACCGCTGGACCTGCCCAGCATCGACGCGGTTGTGGCCGCGGTCTCCGAGGAGCTCCTCGCGACCGCCCGCCCTGCCCTGTCCGGGAGAACTCGACGGGAAGGGTGCTCGATGAGCGGCCCGGCACGGGTGAGCGTGGCATCGATCGCGGCGTCGTCCTGCGGCCGTCGGGGAGTCGTCGTCGAGGAGGTCGTCCGATGAGCCGCCCCGGGGGGCACCCGGCCGAGGCCCGCCGTCTCACCCCGTACGAGTACGCCGCCACCCACGGCCCCCGCGCCGGCGACCGCGTGCGGCTCGGTGACTCGGGGCTGGTGATCCGGGTCGAGGAGGACTCCCAGCGCTACGGCGACGAGTTCCTCGCGGGGTTCGGCAAGACCGCCCGTGACGGTCTGCACCTCAAGGCCGCCGCCGTGCGCGAGACCTGTGACGTCGTCGTCAGCAACGTCGTCGTGATCGACGCCGTGCAGGGGATCCGGAAGGTCTCCATCGGGATCAGGGAAGGGCGGATCCACGCCATCGGGCGGGCCGGGAACCCCGACACCCTCGACGGGGTCGACGTCGTCGTCGGCACCGGTACCTCCATCGTGTCCGGCGAGGGGCTCATCGCCACCGCGGGGGCCGTCGACACCCACGTCCATCTGCTGTCGCCGCGGATCATGGAGGCCTCGCTGGCGTCCGGGGTGACCACGATCATCGGGCAGGAGTTCGGCCCGGTGTGGGGCGTCGGCGTCAACTCGCCCTGGGCGCTGCGGCACGCGTTCGCCGCCTTCGACGCCTGGCCGGTCAACATCGGCTTCCTGGGCCGGGGTTCGTCCTCCACCGAGGCTCCCCTGATCGAGGCCCTCGCCGAAGGGGGCGCCTCCGGCTTCAAGGTGCACGAGGACATGGGCGCCCACACCCGCGCGCTGGACACCGCCCTCCGGGTCGCCGAGGAGCACGACGTCCAAGTCGCCCTGCACAGCGACGGGTTGAACGAGTGCCTGTCCGTCGAGGACACCCTGAGGGTGCTGGACGGCCGCACCATCCACGCCTTCCACATCGAGGGCTGCGGCGGCGGACACGTACCGAACGTGCTGAAGATGGCCGGAGTCCCGAACGTCATCGGCTCCTCCACCAACCCCACCCTGCCCTTCGGCCGGGACGCCGTCGCCGAGCACTACGGCATGATCGTCTCCGTCCACGACCTCAAGCCCGACCTGCCCGGCGACGCCGCCATGGCCCGCGACCGCATCCGCGCCGGGACCATGGGCGCCGAGGACGTGCTGCACGACCTGGGCGCGATCGGCATCACCTCGTCCGACGCGCAGGGCATGGGGCGGGCCGGGGAGACGGTCCGTCGTACCTTCGCGATGGCCGGGAAGATGAAGGCCGAGTTCGGGGCGCCGGAGGAGCACGACAACGAACGCGTGCTGCGCTACATCGCCAAGCTGACCATCAACCCGGCCGTCGCACACGGCCTTTCGCACGAGGTCGGCTCGATCGAGGTCGGCAAACTGGCCGATCTCGTGCTGTGGCGGCCGGAGTACTTCGGCGCCAAGCCGCAACTCGTCCTGAAGTCCGGCTTCCCGGCCTACGGCGTGGTCGGCGACCCCGGCGCGGCCACCGACACCTGCGAACCCCTCGTGCTGGGACCGCAGTTCGGGGCGCACGGTGCCACCCCCGCCGAGATCTCCGTCGCCTTCGTCGCCCGGGCCGCCCTCGACCAGGGCCACGACCTGATGCCGACCCGCAGGAGAAGGGTCGCCGTGCACGGCACCCGCGGTATCGGACCGGCCGACCTGCGCCTCAACTCCCGTACCGGAGCGGTGGACGTGGACCAGCGCACCGGCCTGGTGACGCTGGACGGAGAACCGCTCACCTCCGCACCGGCCGACTCCGTCTCCCTCAACCGCCTCTACTTCCTCTAGGACTTCCAGGACCCCCGATGACCTACCGCATGCCTCCCGAATGGGCCCCGCACGAACGCACCTGGATGGCCTGGCCCGGCGCCAACCCGACCTTCGCCGACGACGCGGAACTGGCCGCGGCCCGCGCCGCCTGGGCGTCCGTGGCCCGCGCGGTGCGCCGCTTCGAGCCGGTGACGATGGTGCACGGCCCCGGCCACGCCGAGTCCGCGCGCGCCCTGCTCGGCCCGGACGTCGAGCTCGTGGAGCGCGAGCTCGACGACGCCTGGATGCGCGACATCGGCCCGACGTTCGTCACGGACGAGGAAGGCCGACTGGCCGCCGTGGACTGGGTGTTCAACGGCTGGGGCGGCCAGGACTGGGCCCGCTGGGAGCACGACTCCAAGATCGCCCGCCAGGTCGCCGACCTCGCCGGGGTCCCGGTGCTGAGCAGCCCGCTCGTCAACGAGGGCGGCGCGATCCACGTCGACGGCGAGGGCACCGTCCTGCTCACCGACACCGTCCAGCTCGGCGCCGGACGCAACCCCGGCTGGACCCGGGAGCAGGTCGAGGCGGAGATCCACGCCAGGCTCGGCACCACCAGGGCCATCTGGCTCCCGCGCGGCCTGACCGGCGACTACGGCACGTACGGCACCCAGGGCCACGTCGACATCGTGGCCGCCTTCGCCCGCCCGGGAGTCGTGGTCGCCCACCACCAGCCCGACCCCGCCCACCCGGACCACGAGGTGACCAAGGAGGTCATCGGGCTCCTCGAAGCCCAGACCGACGCCTGTGGCCGCTGCCTGGAGGTCGTCCCGGTGCCCGCGCCGACCGTCCTGGAGGCCGACGGGCACTGGGTCGACTACTCCTACATCAACCACTACCTCTGCAACGGCGGTGTCGTGCTGTGCGGCTTCGGCGACCCGCGAGACGAGCTCGCGGCCGGGATCTTCCGGCGCCTGTTCCCGCAGCGCACGGTGACGCTGGTCGACGCCCGTACGATCTTCGCGGGCGGTGGCGGTATCCACTGCATCACCCAGCAGCAGCCGAGGATCTAGTTCGAGGAGTGGCGCATGGCCGGTGGGCGCAGGCAGGCCCCGCCCCGCGAGGACGTCCTCGCCGCGGCCATGGAGATGATCGCCGAACGGGGCCTGGAGAAGCTCACCATGGCCGCGCTCGGCCGCGAGGTCGGCATGAGCAGCGGCCACCTCCTCTACTACTTCCGCACCAAGGACGAACTGCTGCTGCAGGCCCTGGAGTGGAGCGAGGGCCGGCTCGGCGCCGAACGCGCCCGGCTCCTCGCCCGCAGGGCGACCGCCCGCGAACGGCTCGACGCGTACGTCGACCTGTACGTCCCCGACGGCCACCGCGACCCGCACTGGACCCTCTGGCTGGAGGTCTGGAACCGCTCGCAGAACGCCGACGCCGATGCCCGCGACCGCCAGGCCGCGATCGAGGGAGTCTGGCACCGGGACCTGGTCGCCCTGCTCGCGGAAGGGGTGTCGCGGGGGGAGTTCCGGGCCGTCGACGCGGACCGTTTCGCCACCCGGCTGCGGGCCCTGCTCGACGGCTTCTCCATCCACGTGGCGATCGGGCTGCGCGGGACGGACCGGGGGACGATTCTCGGCCACGTGCGGGAGTTCCTCGACGACAGCCTCCTCGCGGACGCGTGACCTTCCGTCCGGGTTGTACGCAATAAGGCCCATTGACCGTGTGGTCGGTGGTGCGTTTGCCTCGACGGGAGCCCTCGGCGCGGGGCCGGGGGCAATGCGTCAACAACGGGGATCACAGGGGGGAACATGTCCAGAGCCGCCGCATGTCTTTTAGGCGCGGCCTTGCTCGTCGCGTTCACCGGCACCACCTCATCCGCAGCACCGCACGCACCACAGGCACGGCACGCACCGCACGTCGAGCGGGTCAGCACCGCCGCCGACGGCAGCCAGGCCGACGGGCCCTCGGGCGACGCCGCGATCAGCGCCGACGGCCGCACCGTCGCGTTCGTGTCCCGCGCCCCGAGCTTCGGCTGCGCCCACTACACGCCCTGCCTGCTGGTGAAGGACGTGTCCGGCGGCGGCCTCACGAAGATCGACCTCGGCAGCGGCTACACGTACGACTCACCGGCGCCGAGCGCCGACGGAAGCCGTATCGCCTTCTCGGCTGGCACCCGCTTCCTGGCCCCCTACCTGTACGACCGCGCCACCGGCCGTACGGAGAAGCTGTGGCCCCAGGACCCGCCCGGCTCCGCCGAGTTGGGCCGCGTCGAGTCGCTCAGCCCGGACGGCACGCATGTCGCGTACACCGTCGGCAGCCGCAACGGCTCGGAGAACACCCGGCTCCTGTACGTCCGCGACACCGCCACCGGCAGCGACGAACTGGTCTCGCCGGCCGAGGAGGGCCAGAAGGCCGGAGCCTCGGTGAGCGGCGACGGGAACCAGGTCGCCTACGCCGTCCGCGTCGACAGCGACGAGGATCCCGTCGACGTCTACGTCAAGGACCGCACGACAGGAGAGCGGACCCAGGTGGACGCGGAACTCGGAGCCGCCTACCTGGTCCGCATCGCCGCCGACGGCCGCCGTGTCCTGCTCTACGCCGAGGGCGGTCTGTACGTCCACGACCTGCGCACGGGAGAGTCGAAGCGCGTGGCCGACGGGATTCCCCACGCTGTCACGGCGGACGGCCGGTACGCGGTCGTCTCCGGCGAGGACGGCACGCGGGTGCGCGACCTGCGCACGGGGCTGCGCGGAGCCGCCCTCCCCGGGCCCGCCCAGCCGGGACCGGACATGCTGGCCGCCAAGGGGCGCTCCGTGGTGTTCAGTTCGACGGCCTCCCACCTCGTGCCGGGCGACACCAACGCGGAGTCCGACGTCTTCGTCTTCTCCGGCGAGCTGCGCAGGAACCCGGCACCGATGCCGTCCGTCACCGAGCGCGTCAGCACGACGCGTGACGGGCAGCAGCTGTCCGGGGCGTCGTACGACCCGGTGATGGGGGAGAACAAGGTCGTCGCCTTCACGTCGGAGGGCGATGTGTTCGTGAACGCCCCCGGCGGCGTCTCGCACGTCAACTCGGTCGGCCAGAAGCCCTCCTCCGAGGCTGCCCCCTGCTACAGCGGACGCATGGTCGGTTACTCGGGCCCCTACGACGGCGGTCCGGGCGTCCACGTCCGCAACCGCTCGGTCGGCAAGCTCACCAGCCTGGGCTCCTACCAGGGCGCCCGCTTCACCTGGATGGGACAGCCCGTGGTGGACCCCACCTGCCAGTGGCTCACCTACGTGGCGACGCTGCCCGCCTCCGACGCCGACCCGGACCCGCAACCGCGGGTGTACCGCTTCAAGTTCAACGGCGGCGACATGGCCGTGGTCAGCGCGCCCACGGGCCAGGCGGCGGGCAACCCGTCCATCAACTACGACGGCCGGTACATCGCTTTCGAGCAGGGCGGCTCCGTCTACGTCCGTGACCTGGACACCGGCGCCCTGGAGAAGGTCGCGGAGCACGCGACGGCACCCTCCCTCGCCGCGGACGGCCGCAAGGTCGCCTACCAGAAGGGCCGCGACTGCTACGTCCGCGACCTCGACACCGGCACCACGACCCGCGTCCGGGGCACCCAGCCCTCGCTCGCCGGGAACGGCACGGCCCTCGCGTACACCTCGGGCCGCTCCGTCCACCTGCTCGAACTCGCCACCGGCAAACGCCAGTTGGTCAGCGTCGACCGTTGGGGCGGCCGCAACGACCTCGCGGCCGGGCATCCGTCCGTCAACGCCGACGGCACGGTCGTCGCGTTCGAGTCGGCGTCACCCGATCTGGTGGAGGGGGACACCAACGGGGTGTCGGACGTGTTCCTGCGGACAGTGCAATGACGACGACCGACCACGGGGGAACCACCATGCACAGCAAGAAGCGCCTGACGGCCGCGATCCTCGCGGCCCTCGCCACCGCGGCACTCACGGGCCCCGCGGCGAGCGCCGCGCCCAGGGCCCCGTACACCGAGCCGGTCAGCGTCACCCCGGAGGGGAAGGCGGGCAACGGCGAGACACGCACCGCGGTCATCAGCCGCAACGGCCGCCACATCGCCCTGACTTCGGACGCCGAGGACCTGGACCCCGACGTGGCGCACAGCGGTATGTACGTGCGTGACCCGCACACCGGCAAGCTCCGCTTCGCCGGCTTCGGCGGCCTGGTCGCGGTCCTGAACGACGGCTGCTACGTCTACGCCGAGTACGGCGCGGACCGCTCGGAGGTGTGGATCCACGACATCGACACGGGCAAGCGGGTCGGATTCGGCATCGAGGTCCCCGCCGGCTTCGGCGGGCGGCCCGCCGGGATCTCCGTCAGCCCCAATGGCCGGTACGCCGTCTACACCCTCCAGGACACCGCGGAGAACAACACCGACGTGGTCTTCCTGCGCGACCGCGTCAAGGGCACCACCGAGCGCATCAGCCACCCCAAACCGACCTGGGAGCCGCGCAACGCCTCACGGCCGACGGTCAGCGACGACGGGCGCCGGATCGTCTACCAGTACACCTACGCCAACGGCCCGCGCGGCGACGACTGGGGCGATGTCTGGATGTACGACCGCGGCACGGGCGAGCACACCCGGATCGACCGCTCCCACGACGGCTCGCCGACCGAGAAGGAGTCGCTGAACCCGTCCATCAGCGGCGACGGCCGTACGGTCGTCTTCGAGTCCCGGGACACCCACCTGGTCCCCGGCGACACCGACGGAAGCTGGAACGTGTTCGTGCACACCGTCCGCACCGGCACCAACCAGCGCGTCCACGGCACCCAGGGCGGCCCCGGCGAGGTCCTCACCCGCAACGCGGCGATCAGCGCCGACGGCCGCTGGCTCACCTTCACGTCGGAGGTGACCGAGCCCGGCAGCCGGTACGGCAAGGAGTACCCCGTCTATCTGCGGGACCTGAGGAAGGGCACCACCACCCTCGTCACCCCCGACACCACCGGCGGCACCGCGACGGCCGACGTGCTGCCGGGCCGGATCGCCGACGGGGCCCGCCGGATCCTCTTCCAGTCCTCCGACCCGACGCTGATCCCGGCCGGCGACACCAACGACGGCACCGACGTGTTCGTACGACACCTCCGATGAGCTGCGCAGTGCTCGCATCCTGAGACGGAGGGTGAGCACGGGGGCGGTCTGTGCCAGACTTCCCCCGTGCTCTCGTTCGCCATGATTATTGGCAGCAGGCGCGCCGGTCCGCAGTGACCGCCACGTACGACCAGGTACGGGTGGACACCGTCGTCCTCGACCCGCGCGCAGACCTCTCGCACCCGCGAGGGGTTTTTCGCATTTCTGGCCCACCCGCAGCCGGAGGCGAGAGCGCGAGGGAGTATGTGGGGGCGGTGGAGCCGGTCATTCCGGTACGACCGAGATCCAATCCTCAGGAGCCTTGAAGACCATGACCGCAACCAGCGAGCTCGACGATCAGTTCCACGTCTTCGACACCACCCTGCGCGACGGCGCCCAGCGGGAGGGCATCAACCTCACCGTCGCGGACAAGCTGGCCATCGCACGGCACCTGGACGACTTCGGCGTGGGCTTCATCGAGGGCGGCTGGCCCGGCGCGAACCCGCGGGACACCGAGTTCTTCGCCCGCGCCCGTCAGGAGATCGACTTCAAGCACGCGCAGCTCGTCGCCTTCGGCGCGACCCGCCGCGCGGGCGCGAAGGCCTCGCAGGACCCGCAGGTCAAGGCCCTCCTGGACTCCGGCGCGGACGTGATCACCCTGGTCGCCAAATCGCACGACCGGCACGTCGAGCTGGCGCTCAGGACGACCCTGGACGAGAACCTGGAGATGGTCCGCGACACGGTCTCCTTCCTCAAGGAGCAGGGCCGCCGGGTCTTCGTCGACTGCGAGCACTTCTTCGACGGCTACCGCGCGAACCCGGAGTACGCGAAGGCCGTCGTACGGGCCGCCTCCGAGGCCGGCGCCTCCGTCGTCATCCTCTGCGACACCAACGGCGGCATGCTCCCGGCGCAGATCCAGGCCGTGGTGGCGACCGTCCTCGCCGACACCGGCGCCCGCCTCGGCATCCACACCCAGGACGACACGGGCTGCGCGGTCGCCAACACCCTCGCCGCCGTGGACGCGGGCGCGACCCACGTCCAGTGCACGGCGAACGGCTACGGCGAGCGCGTCGGCAACGCCAACCTGTTCCCGGTGGTGGCCGCCCTGGAGCTGAAGTACGGCAAGAAGGTGCTGCCGGAGGGCAAGCTCCGCGAGATGACGAGGATCTCGCACGCCATCGCCGAGGTCGTCAACCTCACGCCCTCCACCCACCAGCCCTACGTCGGCGTCTCGGCGTTCGCCCACAAGGCCGGCCTGCACGCCTCCGCGATCAAGGTCGACCCGGACCTCTACCAGCACATCGACCCCGAGCAGGTCGGCAACACCATGCGGATGCTGGTCTCCGACATGGCGGGCCGCGCCTCGATCGAGCTCAAGGGCAAGGAGCTCGGCATCGACCTCGGCGGCGACCGCGAGCTGGTCGGCCGGGTCGTCGAACGGGTCAAGGAGCGCGAGCTAAAGGGCTACACCTACGAGGCCGCCGACGCCTCCTTCGAACTCCTCCTGCGCGGCGAGGTCGAGGGCAGGCCCCTCACGTACTTCTCCGTCGAGTCCTGGCGCGCGATCGTCGAGGACCGCCCCGACGGCTCCCACGCCAACGAGGCCACCGTCAAGCTCTTCGCCAAGGGCGAGCGCATCGTCGCCACGGCGGAGGGCAACGGCCCGGTCAACGCCCTCGACCGCGCCCTGCGCGTGGCCCTGGAGAAGATCTACCCCCAGCTCGCCAAGCTCGACCTCGTCGACTACAAGGTCCGCATCCTCGAGGGCGTCCACGGCACCTCCTCCACGACCCGCGTTCTGATCTCCACGTCGGACGGCACCGGCGAGTGGTCGACGGTAGGCGTCGCGGAGAACGTCATCGCGGCATCCTGGCAGGCCCTGGAGGACGCGTACACCTACGGCCTGCTCCGCGCGGGCGTCGAGCCGGCCGAGTAGCCCCAACGGAAGGCCTCGGCGAGCTCCTCGAACTCGCCGAGGCCCATGGCCCGGTCGTCTTCGGACGTGCGGACCCGGTTCAACAGCGCGGCAGCGGATTGGTCTCGTCGTACACGTCGCTGTCCTTCACGAAGCCCCAGCCACCGTGGCTGTAGTGAGGCGTGTCGGCGAGCGTGTAGAGCCGGCGGTTGGGGTGCGGGCCGCCGCCGCCGGTGGGGTCACCCTCGTACCGGCAGGTGAACCAGTTGGTGGTCTCTCGGAGGTAGCCGACGGTCTGCCCGGCCCACTGCACGCGGATCCCCGGCTTGTTCCTGCACCACCAGTGGCCGGAGAGGGCGTCGTTGTCGCAGAAGGACACCTGGTCGCTCCCGGCGGGCTGCGCGACGGCGGCACTAGTCATGGTTCTGACGAGGGCGAACGCGCAAGCCAGGCGCCCGCGAGGCGCCTTGCGCGAGGCGAACACCCATCAATTCGAGCAGGGTCGGAAGGAGAAGGGGTGTCGTGTGTCTTGACGGACCTGTGAGCCCCCAGTTCACTCACGGCGTGAGGTAAGTCATGAGTGGACCACGAGAGCCAAGGGGGAAGCTCCATGCGTTCCGTACGAAGAACCGCCCTGCTCGCCTCCGCCACCTTGCTGACGGCCCTGTTACCCGTCCTGAATGCCAGGGCCGCCGACGATCCTGCCCCGGTCCCGGTCGACCGCTTCGAGGGCGAGGTCCCCTTCGCGAACCCGCCCGCGAACGGCATCTTCACCTGGGGCGGCGACACCGACGACCCGCCAACTCTGCGGCTGAGCAACAGGGATGACGCCCCCGAGGGGGACAACGTCCTCTCCGGCACCTACGACATCAGCGGCTACGGCGGCTTCACGCACGACTTCGCCTTCGCCGAGCCCGCCCACGACTGGTCCGCCCGCAAGGGCATCCGCTTCTGGTGGGAGGGGCAGGACAACGGCAAGAAGGTCGCCCTCGAACTCAAGGACGGCGGCGCCAACGGCGAGGCGTCCGAGCTGTGGACGACGTCCTTCACCGACGACTTCACCGGCTGGAAGCAGATCGAGATCCCCTTCACGGACTTCGTGTACCGGACCGACTACCAGCCCGTCGGCGGCATCGACCACGTCCTGGGGCTGACGCAGATGTGGGGGTACGCCGTCACCCTCCCCGTAGGCGCGCCCGGCCGGTTCGCCATGGACGGCGTCGAGTTGTACGGCAGGGCCGACCAGTCGCTGCGCGCCTCGGTGCTCACCGACTCCGCCGTGTACCCGGTCGACGAGGGCGGCACGGCCACCGTGAAGGTCACCGTCGCCACCACCGGCTCCGCGCCCGTCGACGAGCCCGTGACCGTCGCCTACGAGACGACCGGCGGCACGGCCTCCACTTCCGACTACACCCCGCTCAAGGGCGAGTTGACCTTCCCCGCGGGCACCGCCTCCGGCACCACCCGGACCATCCGGGTCCACACCCTCAAGGACAAGGCGGCCTCCGAGACCGCCGAGACCATCCCCCTCAAGCTCACCGTCACCGGCGCCAAGGCCCCCGCCGAGACCCCGCAGGTCGTCATCGACGCGCACGGGCTGCCGTATCTCAACAGCAAACTCCCCGTGCGGAAGCGGGTCGCGGACCTCCTCGCCCGTATGACCCTCGCCGAGAAGGCCGGTCAGATGACCCAGGCCGAGCGCGGAGCCGTCGGGACCGGGGCCGACGTCACCGCCGAGGACCTCGGCTCGCTGCTCTCCGGCGGCGGTTCGACACCCACGCCCAACACCCCCGAGGCCTGGGCGAGGATGATCGACTCCTTCCAACTGCGGGCGCGGGCAACCAGGTTCCAGATCCCGCTCATCTACGGCGTCGACGCGGTCCACGGCCACAACAACCTGGTCGGCGCGACCGTCATGCCCCACAACATCGGCATCGGAGCCACGAGGGATCCCCGACTCGCCCAGCGCACCGGGGCCGTGACCGCCGCCGAGGTCCGCGCCACCGGCGTCCCCTGGGACTTCGCCCCCTGTCTCTGCGTCACCCGTGACGAACGCTGGGGCCGTTCCTACGAGGCCTTCGGCGAGGACCCGGCGCTCGTCGAGTCCATGGAGACGGTCATCCAGGGCCTCCAGGGCGCCCGCGACGGACGTGACCTGAAGGACGACGACAAGGTCCTCGCCACCGCCAAGCACTTCGTCGGCGACGGCGGCACCGCGTACGGCTCCTCCACCACCGGCACCTACACCATCGACCAGGGCGTCACCACGGTCACCCGCAAGCAGTTGGAGGCGATCCACCTCGCCCCCTACCGGACGGCCGTGGACCGGGGCGTCGGCACCGTGATGCCGTCGTACTCCTCGCTCGACATCGTCGGCGACGGCCTGGGACCGGTGAAGATGCACGCCCGCGCCGACATGATCAACGGAGTGCTCAAGGACCGTATGCACTTCGACGGCTTCGTCATCAGCGACTGGAACGGCATCGACCAGATCCCCGGCGACTACGCCTCGGACGTCCGGACCTCCGTCAACGCCGGCGTCGACATGGTCATGGCCCCCTACGCCTACAAGGACTTCCGCACCGCACTGATCCAGGAGGTGCGGGCCGGACGCGTCAGCGAGCAGCGGATCGACGACGCCGTCTCCCGCATCCTCACGCAGAAGTTCAGGCTGGGGCTCTTCGAGAAGCCGTACGCCGACACGAGCGGCGCCGCGAGAATCGGTTCCGCCGGGCACCGGGCCGTGGCCCGCGAGGCGGCCGCCGCCTCGCAGGTGCTGCTCAAGAACTCCGGGGGCGTGCTGCCGCTGAGGACGTCGCAGAAGGTGTACGTCGCCGGGTCCAACGCCGACGACATCGGCAACCAGAGCGGCGGCTGGACCGTCACCTGGCAGGGCTCCTCCGGCGACATCACCCCCGGCACGACGATCCTGGAGGCGATGCGCAAGAACTCCGCGCGGCTGACGTACTCCAAGGACGCGTCCGAGCCGTTGAACGGTTACGACGTCGGTGTGGTGGTCGTCGGCGAGACCCCGTACGCCGAGGGCGTCGGAGACGTCGGCAACGGTCATGACCTGGAGCTGTCCGCTGCCGACCGGGCGGCCGTCGACAAGGTGTGCGCGGCCATGAAGTGCGCGGTGCTCGTCGTCTCCGGACGGCCGCAGCTCATCGGCGACCGGCTCGGGGACATCGACGCCCTGGTCGCCTCCTGGCTGCCGGGGACCGAGGGCGACGGCGTCGCGGAGGTGCTGTACGGCAGGCGCGCCTTCACCGGCCGGCTGCCCGTCACCTGGCCGAGGTCCGAGGCCCAGCTGCCGATCAACGTCGGCGACCCGGCGTACGACCCGCAGTTCCCGTACGGCTGGGGCCTGACCACGCTCACCGAGGTCCCGAAGGGCGGCGCGGCCACGCTCAAGGCACTCGGGACCGCGGCCGGGGTGGCCGAGCGGGCCGGTGCCGACGACAGGGGCCGCGCTCTCGTCGAGAAGGCCCGGCTGATCGTCCAGCGGAAGGCGGACGGGCGGATGACGGCCGCCGTCGCCGCGCCCTTCGCCGACGCCGACCACCTCCTTACGACCGGACGCTACCGAGAGGCGGTGCGGAAGCTGACGGAGGCGTACCGGGCGGCCTGAGGGGCGGCCGGGCAGGTCTCTTTCGGGAGGCTTCGGGTAGCGTCGAAGTATGAAGGCCACCGCGCAGGCCGTAGTACGGACCCGAAGCCTTCCGGGGCTGCTGTTCGCCCTGGTGCTCACGGCCCTGGCCGCCTTGGCGGCGACCGCCCCGCCGGCATCGGCTGCGACGACCGTCACGAGCGTCTCGGCGATCGGCCAGGCCCTGCGCAAGAGCCCGGTGTACGTCGATCCGGCCGCCGCGGCCCAGCTCTCCGCCAAGGACGCGGACGCCCTGGCGGACCGGATCACCAGGGCGGACAAGCCGCTGTTCGTCGCGGTGCTGCCCGCCGACTACCCGAAGCAGGAGCTGTTCACCAAGCTGCGCACGGCGACCGGCATCACCGGCGTCTACGCGATCCGGCTCGGCGACGCCTTCGACGCCCGCGCCGACTCCTCGGTCCTGCCGAACGCGGCCGTGCGGAACCTGGTGACCACCGTCGAGGGCGAGGACACCCGCACCCAGCTGACCGACTTCACCGCCGCCGCGCTCACCAACATGGGCGGCTCGGCCCCCTCGACCTGGCGGTCCGCGGACGACGGCGGCGGAGTGTCCAGCACGGCGCTGATCACCGTCGGAGCGGTGCTCGTGGCCGGTGGCGCGGGCGCGTACACGCTGGTGCGGCGCAACAGGCGCCGGCACGCGGAGGAACAGCGGGCCGCGCTGGAGAAGCTGCGGGTGGTGGTGGACGAGGACATCACGGCGTTCGGCGAGGAACTGGACCGGCTGGACTTCCACCCGGCCGAGGCGGGCGCCGACGACGCGATGCGCGCGGACTACGAGCGGGCGCTGGACGCGTACGAGCAGGCCAAGTCGTTCATGGCCGCGGCCACCAGACCCGAGGACGTGCGGGCGGTCACCCAGGCCCTGGAGGACGGCCGCTTCTCGCTGGCCCAGCTCGCCGCGCGCCGCCAGGGCCGGCCGCTTCCCGAGCGCCGGGTCCCCTGCTTCTTCGACCCCCGCCACGGCCCCTCCGTCACCGACGCCACCTGGACGCCCCCCGGCGGTGCCCCGCGCGAGGTCCCGGTCTGCGCCGCGGACGCCACCCGCCTGGCCGACGGCCGCGACCCGGTGATGCGCGAGGTCGACACCGACCAGGGCCGCCGCCCCTACTGGGACGCGGGCCCGGCCTACGGCCCCTGGGCCGGCGGCTACTTCGGCGGCGGCCTCCTGCCCGGCCTGCTGGTCGGCACGGTCCTCGGCAGCATGATGGCCACGCCCGCCTACGCGGCCGACTACGGCTCCGGTTACGGCGACTTCGGCGGCGGCTACGAGGGCGGCGACCTGTCCGGGTCGGACTTCGACTCCGGGGATTTCGGTGACTTCGGGGGCGGCGGCGACTTCGGCGGCGGTGGCGACTTCGGCGGCGGGGGAGGGGACTTCGGGGGTGGCGGGTTCTAGGAGGGGGGTGGAACCCCCTGAAGGACGGGACGACCGCGGGCCCGGCGCACACCGGCACCGGACCCGCGCGAGACCGTACGAGACCCGCCCTACCTCACAGTGACGCGGCCGCCGAAGCGATCGCCGAGGCGAACGTGGACACCTCGGTGTACACACCGGGCGCGTTGGGCCGGGCGCAGCCTATGCCCCAGCTCACGATGCCCACCTGCACCCACGCGTTCGCGGAGTCCCGGCGGAACATCGGGCCGCCGGAGTCGCCCTGGCAGGTGTCGACCCCGCCCGAGGAGTACCCCGCGCAGATCTCCTCGTTGGCGATGAGCCCGCTGTACCCGCTGTACGCCCGGCAGGTCGCGTCGCTCACGAACGGCACGGTGGCCTTCAGCAGGTACCGCTGCTGAGCCCCGCCCTCGGTGGCCGCGCCCCAGCCCGCGACCGTGAAGGTGCCGGTGTTGTACTGCGTGGTCGTCGCGATCTTCAGCGTGGGGAGGTTGATCGGCGAGGCGAGCTTGATGAGCGCCCAGTCCTTGCCGTCGCCGTTGTACCCGGGCGCCCGGTAGACGTACGTCGACCGCACCTGCACCCGTCCGGTGCTGGACTGGAGGTCCGCGACACCGGCGGTCGCGGTGATGCTGGTGTTCGCGCCGGTCCCGTTCACGCAGTGCGCGGCGGTGAGCACGATCTGCTGGGTGTACAGCGCGCCGCCGCACCCCATGGACAGCCGCACCATGAACGGGAACTCGCCCTGCGCGGCACGGCTGCCGCCGACGACGGGCGCGGGCGCGGCCTGTGCGGCCGACACGGGCTGGAGGCTGGCGATCGCGAGCGCGGCGGCAGCGACCGCCAGACATCTCTTGACGGCCGTGAGGAGATTCTTCAAGGGGACGCCTCTTCCAGGTGGGGGGTGGCTTTGACGAGTTCATGCCAAGTCTGAGCATCAAAAGATCCGCCCAATTTCTGACATGGGCTGGTCAAATCTGTTGATGGATTATGGGAATCCTGTGAACTCGCGCACAAGGGGTGCGATTCAGCCAGGCGTCTCCGTGTCGGCGACCCGCTCCATCAACTCCGCGGCCAGTTCCAGCACGCCCCGCTCGGTGGCGCTCAAGGACGCCAACGCCCCCGCCAGCCAGGCGTCCCGCTCCGCCATGTCCCGCTCCAGTGCCAGCCGGCCCGGCGCCGTGAGGGACAGCACGGACTGACGCCGGTCTGCGGTCCCGGCCTCGCGTGCGAGCAATCCCTCGGCCTCCAGCTCGGCGAAGACCCGGGTGAGCGACTGCGGCCGTTGCCGCAGCGCCGTCGCGATCTCACCGGGGGTGGCGGACCCGTGCCGGTGCAGGTGCCCGAGAACCTCCAACTGGCTCGGCGGGAGGCTGCCGTCGCCGCGCTCCTGTCGAAGCCGCCGGTTCAGTCGCACGACGCCCCGACGGATACGGGCGGCGGAGGAGGGGAGGGATTCCATGGGGAGATCGTACGATAACACTTACTATTGCTATCCGCTCAGCCCTCGTAATCTTCCTCGCATGACGGCAAAACTCATACGCAACGCGTACGAAGCAGCTCTGACCATGACGGCCGTGCTGCTCTGCTGGGCCCTGGCCCTCTTCCTGGAGGCGGTCGCCCAGCTGCACACCGACGTCCTCGTCCTCGCGGTCGCCCTGACCCTCACCCTGGCCGGAACCCAGCGCACCGCCGACACCCGCCGCCGGCTCACCGCGCTCGCGTTGCTGCCCGCGACGGCGGCGGTCTCCATCCTGGTCGGCCGACTGATCGCCGCGCACTACGCCGTCGGCGCCGGGGTCTTCACGGCCGGGATGTCGGCCCCCATCTGGATCCGCCGCTACGGCCCCGCCGCCACGAAGGCGGGCACTCTGATGACCCTCCCGTTCATCGCCCTCCTGGTCGTCCCCGGACCGGCGTTGCCACCCAAGGCGCAGGGGGCGCTGGTGAGCTGGGTCTGGGGGGCACTGATCGGGGTGCTCGCGGTGTGCTGCGTGTGGCTGGTGCAGGGGCTGGGAGACCGCTACGGCCCCTGGCGCCCCGATCCCGAGCCGCCGCACCCCGCACCCCGCCGCCCGTCCCGTCTCCGGCCGCGCCCGAGCACCCGCATGGCGTTGCAGATGGCGGCCGCGATCGCCGCCGCCTTCGTCGCCGGCCGGCTCCTCTTCGACGACCACTGGCCCTGGGCGGTCCTGACGGCGTACGTCGCCGCGAGCGGCAACCGCGGCCGGACGGACGTCGTGCGCAAGGGAATCGAGCGCCTCGCGGGGGCCTGCGCGGGCACTCTGCTGGCGGCCGGTGTCGCCACCGCCGGGTTCACCGGCCCGCTCTCGGTGGCCCTGATGTTCACGGTCCTGGCGCTCGCCCTGTGGCTGCGCCCCCTCAACTACGCCTACTGGGCCGCTGGAATGACCACCGCCCTCTCCTTCCTTCTCGGCTGGTTCGGCCAGGACGCGACGAGCCTGCTGCCGACCCGCCTCGCCGCGATCGCGGTCGGCGCGGCGCTGGCGGTGGCATCGACGTGGTGGCTGCTCCCGGTCCCGGGGCGGCGGACGGCGACACCGGGCGCCGTACGGCCGCACGCGGAGGGCCGGGCCACGGAGAATCTGACCGGTCCCGCGTCCTGACGAACGGCACCGCGGGTCTCCCGGCGCCGCTCAGGACGCCCGACGGGCGAGGGCGTACCGCTCCCCGGCGGCATGCCACCACCCCGGCGGCGAGGGCCCGTCGACCACGGAGGACGGCTGGCCCGGATGCAACCCGAGCCGCCACAGCGCCTCCGCGGCCACCTCCACCCGGAACCACCCCCGCCACCGCCCGTCCGCCCCGGGCCCGCACGCGAGACCGAACCGCACCTCACACTCGACGGTGAAGGGCATCCAGTCGATCCCGCGGTCCCGTAGTCAAGCCCGCACGGCGGCCAGGGGGGTCGGGCAGCCGCGGACGTTCTCGTACGACGCGACGGTGATCCAGGCGGGAGCTTTGGTCATACGCTCCATGATGTCGCTGTTCCGAGGCGGAGCCACCGGTTTTCCACGTGCACCGGAACCAGCCCGCGAGGACCAGCGGCAGGACGAGGTAACCGAAGCGGGTCGCCGGGATCAGGCAGATGGCGAGCCCCAGACCGACCGCCAGCCGGTCCGCCGCCGCACGGACGGTACGGGGCGGCCGTATCAGCAACGAGACCGTCACCCCCAGCGCGGCGGCCAGGAGCGCGCCCGTCGCGAGAGCGGCACCACCGGGCACGTACACGGCCAGCAGACGGCCCGGCAGCGGGCTGGTCGCGGGGGAGCGGACCGCGCCCTCGCCGAGCGGGAAGAGCACCACGTGCTCGACGAAGGCGTGCGGGTCGGCGAGCGCGACGGGCACGACGGCCGCGGCCGCCACCGACAGCGCGGCGAGAGCCGCCCGCAGCGCCGTGCGGCGGCCCGCCGTGACCGCGAGCAGGACCAGCCCCACCGGCAGCAGCGGCCACGCCGTCCACTTCAGCGCGGCCGCCGCGCCCATCGCGACACCGGCCGCCGTTCCCGAGCCGCCCCGGCCCGCCAGCGCCAGACTCAGGCACATCAGCCCGAGCACCGGCAGGTCCACCCCGCCGACGGCCAGCGGCAGCGCCACCGCCGGAAAACCGGCGAGCAGCGCCACCGCGCCCACCGGCGCCGGGCCGGCGCCCCCGGCGGGTCGGCGCGCGGCGAAGAACATGCAGACCAGGAAGGCCAGGCAGAACCAGACGCGGGCATCGGTGAACGGACCGTCGCCGAAGAGCGCCCGCGGGAGGCCGAAGAGCGCCATGCCGGGCAGGTACGGGTCGTAGTCCACGGTGTGGGCCGGGTGCGGCAGATAGGGGCTGCCGGTGTGCAGCAGCAGCGCCCCCGAGCGCTCGACGACACCGACCTCCGACTGGGCCGCGCCCGAGACGACGAGCACCACCAGCGGCACCAGGACCGCGCCGAGCAGCGCGGCCCACGCCCCGGCCCGGCTCCCGGCACGCGGGTCCCGTGCGGCGAGCACCGCCGCCGTGCCGTATCCGGCCGCCGCGCAGGCACCCCACACCCGGTGCGGGCCGAGCCCCGTCGTCGTCGCCAGGGTCAGAGCGAATCCCGCACACCCGAGCCAGTGGAGCCAGGCCCGGCGCGCGAGGGAGAAGACCCGCCGCCCGTCAGACGCGGGCGAGGGCGCCTGCCCGAGGTGTCCCACCCCCGTGAGGACACCTCGGGCAGTGCGCGAGGGCGGTGTCTCCGCCCCCTTCGTGATGGTCATGTTTTCCCTCGTGGCGTCTGTGCGCGGGGAACCGCACGGCTGCGGTAACGGCCCCTGGAGCGAGGCCCGTGACCACGAGTCCAGCGGTCGGCGCGTTGTTCAGCAGCCACCGCACGCCACTCTGAACAAAACAAAGTGCCTGGTGGCAGGGGCGGCGGAACCTTGCGGGCGGTCCGGGGGGTTCCTTAGGGTGGCGGCGGCGAACAGGCGTCCACGACACGGGGCGCCGGCTGACACGGGGACACGGGGGAGACGGGAACACATGGGCCGTCGGGAGACCCCGGTCGATCCGGCCGCCGGACCGGTGCCGAGGTTCGCGTACGAACTGCGCAAGCTCCGCCAGGAGGCCGGCGGCCCCACCTACCGCGAACTCGCCCGCCGGGCGCACTTCTCCGTGACCGCGCTCTCCCAGGCCGCGGCCGGCGAGCACCTGCCCTCGCTCCAGGTGGCCCTCGCCTATGCCGAGGCCTGCGGCGGCGACGTGGCGCAGTGGGAGCGCCGCTGGCAGGAGGCCGAACGGGGGGTCCGCGAGGCGGCCGCGGGGCGGGACGACGACGTCGAGCCGCCCTACCAGGGCCTCGCCCGCTTCGAACCCGACGACCACGACCGGTACTTCGGCCGCGACCGACTCGTCACCGCCCTGCGGCACCGGGTCCGCGACCGGCGTTTCACCGCGGTCTTCGGTCCCTCCGGCAGCGGCAAGTCCTCGCTCCTGCGGGCCGGCCTGATCCCGGCCCTGCGCGCCGAGCGCGAGCTGACCGCGATCCGCGTCCTCACCCCGGGCGCGCACCCGGCCCGCACCCACGCCGAGGCGCTGCGACCGGCGGGGACGGGCGACACCCTGGTCGTGGTGGACCAGTTCGAGGAGGTCTTCACCCTGTGCCGGGACCCGGACGAACGCCGGACGTTCTTCGACCTGCTGCTCGCCGCCCGGGAACCGGAGAGCGGGCTGCGGGTCGTCATCGCCGTACGGGCGGACTTCTACGGCCGCTGCGCCGAACACCGGGCTCTGGCGGACGCGTTGGGGGAGTCCGGGCTGCTGGTCGGCCCGATGGACCCGGCCGAGCTGCGCGAGGTGATCGTCAAGCCGGCCCAGAGCGCCGGACACATCGTCGAACGGACCCTGACCGCCCGCCTGGTCGACGAGATCGCCGACGAGCCCGGCGGTCTCCCCCTGCTCTCGCACGTTCTGCGCGAGACCTGGCGCCGCCGCCGCGGCCGGGCCCTGACCGAGGAGGCGTACGAGGCCGCGGGTGGCGTCCACGGGGCCATCGCCCAGAGCGCCGAGGAGGTGTGGGCGGAGCTGTCCGCAGAACACGCGGAACTCGCCCGCCGCGTCCTGCTGCGACTCATCACCCCCGGCGAGGGCTCCCAGGACACCCGCCGCCCGGTCGACCGCGCCGAACTGGACTTCACGGGCCCGCCGGCCGACCCGGCGCCCTGCGACCCCACCGCCCCGCCGACCGCCCCCGCGACCCCCGCCGACGTCTCCCTCGTGCTGGACCGTCTGGCGCGCGCCCGGCTCGTGACCCTCGATGACGGCACCGTCGACCTCGCGCACGAGGCACTGATCACCGCCTGGCCCCGGCTGGCCGGCTGGATCGACGAGGAGCGCGAGCAGTTGCTGGTGCACCGCCGGCTGACCGAGGCGGCCCGCACCTGGGACGGCCTCGGCCGCGACCCGGGCGCCCTGTACCGCGGCACCCGACTGGCCACGGCGGTGGAGCAGTTGGCCGATGCGTCGCTCACCCCGCCCGAGCGGGCGTTCCTGACGGCGAGCACTGCCGCGCGCCGGGGCGAACGCCGTCGTCGCCGGGGACTGGTCGGCGCCCTGGCCACGCTCCTCGTGCTCGCGCTCGTCGCCGGCGCCGCCGCCTGGCAGCAGAACCGCACCAGCGACCGACGCCAGGTGGAGGCCGAGGCCCGCCGGGTCGCCGCCGTCGCGGACGGCATGCGGTTCTCCGACCCGCGCACGGCCATGCGGCTCAGTGTCGCCGCCGCACGGCTCGCCGACACGACGGAGACCCGGTCGGCGCTGATCGGGGCGATGGCCCAGCGGGACGAGGACGTGTTCGCGGTGCCGGGCGCCGACGCCGGTTTCGACGGCTCGGGCAACGACGTGCACCGGCTGACGGCGGACGGCAGGTCCGTGGTGTCCGTCACCGCGGACCGGGTCCGGATCTGGGACCTGCGCACGCGCCGGCTCACCCTGTCCGCGCGCGGTCCCGGAGAGCTGATGGACGGCGTCCCGGCCGCCGTCGGCCCGGACGGCCGTACCCTCGCGCTGCTGGCGCAGGACCGGATCGACCTGTGGGACGTACGGACCGGGCGGGTGACGAGGACGCTCCCCGGCGTCGACGCGATGCAGACCCCGTTCGACTTCACCGGCCGGACCCTCGCCGCCGTCGACTGGGACGACGGCGGCGTACACGCCTGGGACCCCCGCAGCGGGCGCGAGACGCTGCGGCTGACCGCACCGGACGGCGGCGTGGACGGCCTCGCCGCCAGCCCGGACGGCCGCTGGCTCGCCCTGTGCACGGGAGGCCACGCGCTGGAGCTCTGGGATCTGGCGCACCGGCGGAAGGTCTCGGCCCCGTGGGTGGCGAAGGCACGGGCCGCCGACTGCCGCGACCACGCCCTGGACTTCACCCCGGACAGCCGCACGCTCACCGTCGCCGGCGCCGACGGGATCCACGGATGGGATCCGCGCACCGGCCGCGCGACCCCGCTCGCCAAGGCCGACGGGCTGACCCAGGTGTGGTCCGGCGGGGACGGCACCTTCCTCGTGGGCACCGGGCCGCACCGGCTCGTGGTGTGGCGGGCGGCCCGTCCGCGGGTACCGGTGCTGAGCCGCCGGATCGTCGCGGACGAGTGGGACGACGTCGCCTACGACCCGAACGCGCGAGTGGTGCGTTACCTCGGCGGCTCCGGCACCGTCGTGCGCTCACTGTCCCTCGGCACCGCCACCACGGCACGTCCACAGGAGCCCACCGCGTACCGCGCGCAACTCTCCGACGACGGCCGCGTCCTGGCCCGCTCCGTGGGGACGGGCGGCGAGCGGCGCGTGCAGGTGCTGGACACCCGCGCGGGGCGGGTGGTCTTCGAGCCGCCGAAGCAGCCGTGTCCCGGCGCGGAGTCCTGCGCCGCCCTCATGGCGCTCAGCGGCGACGGCAGATACCTGGCGACCGCCCGCGAACCGTACGACCCCGAGGAGAGGGCATCGCCCGACCGCACCCGGATCACGGTGTGGGACCTCAGGACCCACCGCATCCGTGCCACCGTGGTCGTCGACGCCGGGCCCGACGGCTCCCTGGCGGTGGACGGCCTCGCCCTCGACACCCACGGCCGCACCCTGCTGGTGTACCGGTCCATGGAGCGCCCCGCCGTCGAGGTGTGGGACGTGCGTCGGCAGCGGCGGGTGAAGACCGTACGCAGTGTCCGGCCCAGTGACTCCGTCACCACGGGCTCGGAGGGCGTGGGCCTCGCCCTCAGGGCCGACGGGACCGGCCTGGTCACCCAGGAGGGCCTGGTCGCCGACCTGCGGGGCGGACGCATGGAGCCGCGCGTGCTCGGTGAGGACCTGATCACCGCCGCGGCCTTCGCCCCCGACGGCACCCGGCTGGCGGCGGGCGACGTCCTCGGCCGGGTCACCCTCTGGGACGGGACCGCGCGGGCCCGCCTCGGCGTGCTGGACGGCACCACGTCCGACCCGACGACGGACGCCACCGGCGCGGTCACCGCGCTCGCCTTCTCCCCCGACGGACGGACCCTCGCCGTCGCCGGATCCGCAGGCAGCCTGCAACTGTGGGACCTGGCCTCCCAACGGCTCCTCGGCACCACCCTGCCCGGCACGGGCGACGACATACGCGCCCTCGCGTTCGGCCCCGACGGCACGCTCCACGCCGCCGGTACCGACATCCCCGTACAGCGCTACGACCTGGACCCGGGACGTCTGATCACCGAGATCTGCGAGCGCGCCGGCTCGGGGCTGTCCGAGGCCGCCTGGAAGACGTACCTCCCGGACCTCCCGTACCGGCGCACCTGCTGATCCGCGGCGACGGGGTCACGCGCTCGTGACCGACCGGGGTCACGCGTTCTTGATCGCGGAGATGTCGAAGGTCAGCTTGATCTTGTCGGAGATCAGGACGCCACCGGTCTCCAGGGCCGCGTTCCAGGTCAGGCCCCACTCGGAGCGCTTGATCTCGGCCTTGCCCTCGAAGCCCACGCGCTCGTTGCCGAAGGGGTCCTTCGCGGCGCCGTTGAACTCGAGGTCGATGGTGAGCGGCTTGGTGGTGCCGAGGATGGTCAGGTCACCGGTGATGCGGTAGTCCTCGTCGCCGAGCGCCTCCGCCTTGGTGGAGCGGAAGGTCATCGTCGGGAACTCCTCGATCTTGAAGAAGTCCGCGCTCTTGAGGTGCCCGTCACGGTCCTCGGAACCGGTGTCGATGCTGTCCATCTTGACGTCGATGGAGGCTGTCGACGCGGACGGGTCGGCGCCGTCCAGGTGCAGCGAGCCGCTGAAGTCGTTGAACTTGCCCTTGACGTTGGTGACCATGGCGTGCCGGACGGTGAAGCCGATGGTGGAGTGGGCGGTGTCGATGCTGTAGTCGCCGGTCAGTGCGGTCAGGTCGGTGTTCGTCATGACGAGGCTCCTTGAAGCGAGAATGTTGAACGTTGAACTACTCAACGAGAACGACCGTAGACCTATTCCGTTCAATTTTCAACATCATCCGCGAAGTGTTGGCGATCCCGCCCCGCGGTGGTACACGCCCCGGTATGAACCCGCAGCGCAGAGCCCCCGTGCGACCCACCCGCAGAGCCGTCTTACTCGCGGCCGCGGTCCTGGCAGCCGCCGCCCCGCCCGCCCGAGCCGCCGCGGCCGACCCCTACGACACCCTCCGCGGGCGCTGGCTCGACATCGCCCTCGGCACCGGTTACGACCCGGCGTCCGAGCCGTACGCCTCCCGCCTCGCCGAGACCGGCGAACTCGCCCGCGGCTTCCGCGCCACCATGGCCCCGACTGCCGACTCCCTCTGGACCGGCCTTCCCTACGACCCCCCGGCCGGCATCACCCAGAGCTACGGCCGCCTGTGGACGATGACCCAGGCCTACGTCCAGCAGGGCACCGGCTCGACCGGCGACGAGAGCCTCCTCGCGGACGTCCTGCGCGGCCTCGACCACCTCTCCGCCACCGTCTACAACCCCACCACCGCCCGCTACGGCAACTGGTGGGAATGGCAGATCGGCAGTCCCCGCCTCCTCATGGACATCACGGCCGCCCTCCACGACCACCTCACGGACACCCAGAGGGCCGCGGCCTGCGCAGCCGTCGACCACTTCGTCCCCGACACCATGCTCACCGACTACTCCGGCACCTCCACCGGCGCCAACCGCGTCGACCTGTGCCGCTCCGTCGCCCTGCGCGGCATCCTCGGCCGGGCCCCCGACCGGATCGCCCTGGCCCGCGACGCCCTCTCACCGGTCTTCCCGTACGTCACCCACGGCGACGGCCTCTACGCCGACGGCTCGTTCGTCCAGCACACCTGGGTCGCCTACTCCGGCACCTACGGCCAGGTCATGCTCGACGGCCTCGGCCGCCTCTTCGCCCTGCTCGCCGGCTCCGCGTGGGAGGTGACCGACCCGCACCGGAAGACCGTCCTCGACAGCGTCGAGCGCGCCTACGCCCCGCTGATCCACGACGGCCTGGTGATGGACAGCGTCAACGGCCGTGCCATCAGCCGCGGTCACCTCAAGAGCGACGAACGGCACGTCCTGCGAAGCGACCACTTCCACGGCCAGGGGATCATCGCCGCCATCGCGCTGCTCGCGGGCGGCGCGAGCGAGGCGGAGCGGACTCGCTGGCACGGCATGGTGAAGGGCTGGATCGAACGGGACACCGTCACACCGATCCTGACGGCACGTCAGTTCGGCGTCGCCGACCTCGCCCGGCTGCACGCGGTCGCCGCGTCACCGGTCCCGGCCGCCCCCGAACCCGTCGGGCACACGCTCTTCGCCGCCATGGACAGGGCCGTCCACCGCCGTCCCGGGTTCGTCGCCAACATCGCCATGGCGAGCGACCGGATCGCCGCCTACGAATGCGGCAACGGCGAGAACCCGCGCGGCTGGCACACCGGCGCCGGCATGCTCTCCTGGTGGGCGGAGGGCCGAAGCGATCAGTACACGGACTGGTACTGGCCCACCGTCGACTGGTACCGCCTCCCGGGCACGACCGTCTCCACCAAGCGCCTTGCCGACCGGGCCGGCGGCGAGTGGGGCGAGCCCAAGCCGGACGTCCGCTGGGTCGGCGGTACGACCGACGGAGAGTACGCGGCGATCGGCCAGCACCTGAAGGGACTGGGCTCGACGCTTGAGGCCCGCAAGTCGTGGTTCTGCGTCGACGACGCGGTGATCTGCCTCGGCGCGGGCATCACCTGCGCCGACGGCGTCCCGGTCGAGACGGTCGTCGACAACCGCAACCTGGGGGAGGCCGGCACGCAGTCCTTCGTACGGGGACGGGGCTGGGCGCACCTGGAGGGGCACGGAGGCTGGCTCGTCCCCGAAGGCCTGCGCGCCCTGCGCGAGGACCGCGCCGGCGCCTGGTCCGACATCAACACCTTGGGTACGAGCGAACGGCGCACCCGGCGCTGGCAGACCCTCTGGCTCGACCACGGCACCGACCCCGAGGACGCCTCCTACGTCTACGTCCTGATGCCCGGGGCCTCCCGGCGCACCGTCGCCGCCCGCGCCGCCGACCGGCACTGGATGTCGGTCCTCGCCAACGACAGCGCCTGCCAGTCGGTCCGCGTCGACCGCCTCGGCCTGACCGTCGCGAACTTCTGGCGGGCCGGCACGGCGGGTGCGCTCACCGCGTCGGCGGGAGCGAGCGTGCTGGTCCGCGGCGGCGGCCGTACCGCTACCCTCTGCGTCGGTGAGCCACCCCGTTCGGGCGAACCGCTGGAGATCGTCTGGGACCGGCCCGTGCGCTCGGTCGTGCGGGCCGACGACACGGTCGAGGTCCTCGCCACCGGCCGCCTGCTGCACCTGCGTGTCACTCCGGGGACGGTATGCGCTCCGCACGAATGTGAGGTGGCTCTCACGCGCTGACTTTGTGAGACCCCTACAAGCGGCAGGCCCCTTGAGCAGTCAGAACGCCTGCATGCTTCCGGGGTTCTGTTCAGTGGCACCAGGAAAACGGGCCGGAGACTGTGAGGAGTCGACGGCTCGCTTTTCTCGCGGGTCTTCGTAAGGTCGCTACATGACCGTTTTGGATGAGGCGCCGAGTGAGTCGACGGGCGAGCCGACGGACGCGCGCGGACGGGTGGCGGAGCTGCACGAGATCCGTGCGGCGGCCCTGGCCGGCCCCAGCGAGAAGGCGACCGAGGCGCAGCACGCCAAGGGGAAGCTGACCGCACGGGAGCGCATCGAGCTGCTCCTCGACGCGGGTTCCTTCCAGGAGGTCGAGCAGCTCCGTCGGCACCGGGCGACAGGGTTCGGCCTGGAGGCCAAGAAGCCGTACACCGACGGTGTCATCACCGGCTGGGGCACGGTGGAGGGCCGCACGGTCTTCGTCTACGCCCACGACTTCCGCATCTTCGGCGGCGCGCTGGGCGAGGCCCATGCCACGAAGATCCACAAGATCATGGACATGGCCATCGCGGCCGGGGCGCCCCTGGTGTCGTTGAACGACGGCGCAGGCGCCCGCATCCAGGAGGGCGTCTCCGCCCTCGCCGGCTACGGCGGCATCTTCCAGCGCAACACCAAGGCGTCGGGCGTCATCCCGCAGATCTCGGTGATGCTCGGCCCGTGCGCCGGCGGCGCGGCCTACAGCCCCGCCCTCACCGACTTCGTCTTCATGGTCCGCGAGACGTCCCAGATGTTCATCACCGGCCCGGACGTCGTCAAGGCGGTCACCGGCGAGGAGATCACCCAGAACGGCCTCGGCGGCGCCGACGTGCACGCCGAGACCTCCGGTGTCTGCCACTTCGCCTACGACGACGAGGAGACGTGCCTCGCCGAGGTGCGCTACCTGCTGTCGATGCTCCCGCAGAACAACCGGGAGAACCCGCCGCGCGTGGAGTCCTCCGACGCGGCCGACCGGCGCGGCGAGGTGCTCCTCGACCTGGTGCCCGCGGACGGCAACCGGCCGTACGACATGACCAAGGTCATCGAGGAGATCGTCGACGACGGCGACTACCTGGAGGTCCACGAGCGCTGGGCCCGCAACATCATCTGCGCGCTGGCCCGCCTCGACGGCCAGGTCGTGGGCATCGTGGCCAACCAGCCCTCGACGCTCGCCGGTGTCCTGGACATCGAGGCATCGGAAAAAGCTGCACGCTTTGTCCAGATGTGTGACGCTTTTAACATCCCGATCGTCACTTTCCTGGACGTCCCCGGGTTCCTCCCGGGTGTCGACCAGGAGCACGGCGGCATCATTCGGCACGGAGCGAAGCTGCTCTACGCGTACTGCAACGCCACCGTGCCGAGGATCTCCCTGATCCTGCGCAAGGCCTACGGCGGGGCCTACATCGTCATGGACAGCCAGTCCATCGGCGCGGACCTCACCTACGCCTGGCCGACGAACGAGATCGCCGTGATGGGCGCCGAAGGTGCCGCCAACGTCATCTTCCGGCGTCAGATCGCCGAGGCCGAGGACCCCGAGGCCATGCGGGCCCGCATGGTCAAGGAGTACAAGTCCGAGCTCATGCACCCGTACTACGCGGCCGAGCGTGGCCTCGTGGACGACGTGATCGACCCGGCGCAGACCCGCGAGGTGCTGATCCGGTCCCTGGCGATGCTCCAGTCGAAGCACGCCGACCTGCCCTCCCGCAAGCACGGCAACCCCCCGCAGTAACCCCGCGGACCCTCCGCGACACCCTCGCGGAAACCTCTCTCACGGAGACTGTGACCTATGAGCACCCCTGACATCCGCGTCGAGAAGGGCCACGCCGAGCCCGAGGAAGTCGCCGCCATCACGGCGATCCTCCTGGCGCGCGCCGCCGCCCAGCCCTCCGAGACCCCGACCCACCGAGGCCGCCCCAGGGCCGCCTGGCGCCGCCTGGAGCGCGAGGGCGGCTTCCGCGCCCCGCACAGCTGGCACTGAGCCTGTACGACGCCTGAGGGCCCCTCTCGCAAGAGAGGGGCCCTCAGGCTTTTTTGTCTTTAGGGCGCGGGGAACTGCGCGAGCAACCACAAGGCTGCCGCAGACGGCACACAACCGTCCGTGGCAGCCCGGTAGCCGCAAGAACCACCTACCGCAGTCGAGCCATCAAAGCGTGCTCGACCAGCGTGATGAGAGCAGACTTCGCATCGGCCCGGTGCCGCGCGTCCGTCGTGATGATCGGCGTGTCCGGCCCGATCTGCAGCGCTTCGCGGACCTCGTCCGGGTTGTACGGCTGCTGGCCGTCGAAGCCGTTCAGGGCGATCACGAAGGGAAGCCCCGAGTTCTCGAAGTAGTCGACAGCCGGGAAGCAGTCGGCCAGGCGCCTCGTGTCGACGAGGACGATCGCGCCGATGGCGCCGCGGACCAGGTCGTCCCACATGAACCAGAAGCGGTCCTGGCCCGGGGTACCGAAGAGGTACAGGATCAGGTCCTGGTCCAGGGTGATGCGGCCGAAGTCCATGGCGACCGTGGTGGTCGTCTTGTCCCCGGTGTGGGTGAGGTCGTCGATGCCGGCCGACGCGGACGTCATCACGGCCTCTGTGCGCAGCGGGTTGATCTCCGAGACGGCGCCGACGAACGTGGTCTTGCCCACGCCGAAGCCGCCAGCCACCACGATCTTCGCGGACGTGGTGGAGCGGGAAGGCCCTCCGCTAGAGCTTGCGAAGTCCACTGAGCACCCTTTCGAGCAGTGTCACGTCTGGCTGGCCGCCGGCGCTCTCGTCGCCGCCGGGCTGATGGATGGCGACCAGGCCCGCCTCCGCCAAGTCGGCGACGAGGATCCTGGCCACGCCGAGAGGGATCGTCAGGAGCGCGGAGATTTCCGCCACCGACTTGATTTCCCGGCAGAGGTTGCAGATCCGCTGATGCTCGGGCAACTGGCCCTGCATCTGGTGCGGCTGCGCGGTGGTGTGCACCAGCGCCTCGATGGCGAGCTGGTAGCGCGGGCGAGTCCGGCCGCCGGTCATGGCGTACGGACGCACCAAGGGGTTGTTCGACGCCCCAGCGGGCGCCGGCTCAGAGCGTCGCTGCGGCTGCACCGGCTGGATGCGCGGGGCCGGCGGCTGGTCGTACGGCGACGGCCCGGGGCCCTGGGGCGCGTACGGCTGCTGGGGCCGCTGGCTGGGTGCGGAGGGGAAGTTGTAGCGGTTCGGGTTCTGGGAACCGTCGTTCTGACCCTGGCCAGGGCCGTACGACCAATTGCCAGATGAACCACCTGGGGGTGTTGCCACTTTCTCTCCTCCTCCGACTGTGCCGGGCACCCATCACGCTGTGTGGAGCCGCGTCCCGAAACCTTACGGCCCCGGGACGCCAAAACGCACCGTCTGTCTGTCAGTTGAGCAGGCTGCCCTGGAGTTCCGCACGCAGATCGGGCGTCAGGACCGAACCGGCACGGTCCACCAGAAGAGCCATCTCGTACCCGATGAGACCGATGTCCGCCTCCGGATGTGCGAGGACCGCGAGGGACGAACCGTCGGATACGGACATGATGAAGAGGAATCCCCGCTCCATCTCCACAACCGTCTGGTTCACCGCGCCGCCCTCGAAGATGCGCGAGGCACCCGCGGTCAGCGAGGTCAGACCGGAGGCGACGGCCGCAAGCTGGTCGGCTCGGTCGCGCGGAAAGCCTTCGGACATCGCCAGAAGGAGTCCGTCGGCGGAGACCACCACCGTGTGGGACACCCCCGGGGTGTTGTCCACGAAGTTGGTGATCAACCAGTTCAGGTTCTGCGCCGCCTGGCTCATCGGGCTCACACTAACGCTCCTGGTTGTAGGTGCTGTCAGAACCGAAGCCCTGACCGTTCGTTTCACTGCCTGCGTTGCGGCCCCGCTGGACACCGCGACGCAGGTTGCTCAGCCTGCCCCGGACGTCCTCCGGAGCACGGGAGACCGATGGGCCTCCCTGGTGGGTGGCTTCGGCGGCTCCCTCGACCAGGTTGGCCTTGGGCACCCGCCGCGGCAGACCGGAGGAGGTGACCCCGCCCGCCTTGGGCTTCCGGAGCTGGGAGGCCTGCTGCCACCGCGCGTCGTTGGCCGAACGCCAGCTGTCGCCGCCGCCGTTGCTCTCCGGCGCCGAGGCCGGCGGCTCCTGGGTCGCGTTCCGCGTGCCGTTCGAGCCGTTGGCGCCGCTCCCGGGGGAGCCACGGCGGGGGAGCCCGGCGTCGGTCAGCTCGTGACCCACGGAGGCGGGGGCCGGCCCCGGACGGTCGAAGCCTACGCGGTCAGGCTCGCTCACGTCAGCGGCCTGCACGGATTCCGCTTCCGGAGCGTACTGGTCCGGGTAGCCGCCCCGGTAACCGTCCGGCTGCGGCCAGTCATCCTGGTAGCGGCGCTCCTCGAAGCCCGAGAAGGCTTCCGGGGCGGTGGCGTGCACCGCCGCGGGCTCCTCCTGGACCGGCTCCGCATAGGAGGGCTCCGGGTAACCGCCGCCCGGCGAGAAGGTGTCGTTCTGCGGCAGAGTGCCGTTCTGCGCGAAGTACGGCTCGTCGTACGACGGACGGTTCGGCTCCTCGTACGCCGTCTGCCGCTGCTCCTCGTACGGCGCCTGCTGAGCCTCCTCGTACGACGTCTGCTGGTCGTACGAGGCCGGCTGCTGCTCGGGATAGCCGCCACGGTTGGCGTCGTAGCCGGTCTGCGGGGCGTTGGGGGAGTTGTCGAACGCGTCGGCGTACGACCGCTCGGGGCCCTGCAGGGCGGGCGGCTGGTCCTGGTTCTGGGCCTCCAGGGCCGCGCGGCGCTCCTCACGCATGAGGGAGCGGCCGACCGGGTCCAGCTCGCGTATGTCGTCCGGGACCTCGGAGTAGCGGCTGTCGTCGAAGCCGAGCTCCGCGGCCGTACGCATCGGCAGACCGTTGTTGAAGTCCTCGCCCTGGTACTGCTGCTGCTCCGGCATGATCTGCGAGACGGTGAACTCGTCGGAGGCCGGCTGGTGCTCGCCGCCACCGCCGTGGGTGATCGCGTCGGGCAGCATGACCAGCGAGGTGGTACCGGCCTGCTCGCCCGAGGGGCGGAGCTGGACGCGGATGCCGTGCCGGTCGGACAGCCGGCCGACCACGAACAGGCCCATGCGCTGGGAGATCGCGGCGTCCACGGTCGGCGGGTTGGCCAGCTTGTGGTTGATGTCCGCGAAGTCCTCGGCGGTCAGACCGATGCCCTTGTCGTGGATCTCGATCATGATGCGACCGTCGGGCAGCCGAGTCGCGGTGACCCGGACCTTGGTCTGCGGGGAGGAGAACGTCGTGGCGTTCTCCAGCAGCTCGGCGAGCAGGTGCACGAGGTCGGTGACCGCGCGGCCGTGGATCTCGGCCTCCGGGACGCCGGACAGCTCGACGCGCTCGTACTGCTCCACCTCGGAGGAGGCGGCGCGCAGCACGTCGACCAGCGGGACCGGCTGGTCCCAGCGGCGGCCGGGCTCCTCGCCGGCGAGGACCAGGAGGTTCTCGCCGTTGCGGCGCATACGGGTCGCGAGGTGGTCCAGGCGGAAGAGGTTCTCCAGCTGGTCCGGGTCGGCCTCGTTGTTCTCCAGGTCGGTGATCAGGGTCAGCTGGCCCTCGATCAGCGACTGGTTGCGCCGGGACAGGTTGGTGAAGATCGCGTTGATGTTGCCCCGCAGCAGGGCCTGCTCGGAGGCGAGTCGTACGGCCTCGCGGTGGACCTGGTCGAAGGCGCGGGCGACCTCGCCGATCTCGTCCTTGGTGTTGATGGGGATCGGCTGGACCCGGGTGTCCACGCGGCCGGGGTCGGTGCGCGAGAGCTGGTCGACCAGCATCGGCAGGCGCTGCTCGGCGATGCCGAAGGCGGCGTTGCGCAGCTGGCGCATCGAGCGGGACATCTGCCGGGCGACGGCGCCGGCCAGGATGAACGCGAGGAGCAGGGCGACCACGACGGCGGCACCCACGATGAACGCGTCCCGCTTGGCCTCGTCGGCGATGCTCGCGGCCTCGTTCACCGCGGTGTCGGCCAGGTCGGTCTCGATCTGGCGGTACGCGTTGTACTTGAGGGTGTTCACCGCCCACCAGTTCTCGGCGGTGATGCCGTCCTTGGCGAGCGACTCACGGGCGCTCTCGTCCATCGACGGGAGCTGGGCGATGCCGGAGACCATGTCCGTCGGGTTGGACGGCGGCGGGACGTAGTTCGGGTTCTTGGCGGCGGCCTCCTTGGCCAGCGCCGCGCCCTCCGTCTGGATCTGCTTCTTCGCGGTGTCGAGCTTCGCAGCGTCGGCCTCGGTGCCACCGCCGATGTACTCCTCGACGGCGATGCCCTCCAGGTACGCGTACGAGGACAGGGCGACCTTCTGGCTGGCGAAGCTGCTCAGCCCCGGGCCGGGCTTGATCAGCAGGTGCATGCCGATGGAGCGCTGCAGCGACAGGGCCGCCTTGGTGAGCTCGATGGCGTAGACGGTCCGGCCGTAGCTGGTGATGTTGCCGGTGCCCAGGCCGAGCTCGTTGGCGAACTCCGTCAGCGGGTGCGCGATCTGGGTGTAGCCCTCTTCGGTCTTCACACCGGTGAGCTTGGGGGAGGTGTACGCGCCGGCGCGGAGCGTCTGGAGCCCTCCCTCGCCGTCCCGGAACAGCGTGAGGCGGCGCTCGAGGCCCGCCTTCTGCGGCATGTCCTGGGCGGCCTCGTCGAAGGCGTCCGCGGCCTGGTCGGTCTTCTTGCGGGCGGCGACGACGGTGGCGTTGTCCTGGCCCTGGCCGCTCAGCAAGGGGGCGGCGGTGCTGTCACGCTCGTTGTAGAGGGCGTCGGCGTAGCTGAGAGCGGCCCGCACCAGACGCGCGGTGTTCTCCGCGTCCTCGGCCTCCCGCCAGGTGTCGATCGAGCTCTTGACCTGGAAGCCGCCCATGACGAGGCCGACGATCACGGGTATGAGCAGGATCGCGTTCAGTCGGGTGGGCACCCGCCAGTTGCGCGGGGAGAACCGGCCACCGCTGGACGGCGGCGCGGCCGTCGGCTCGGGACCGGGCACAGGGGAGGGCGCCGCTCCGCGCGGCGGCGGGGTGAAGTTGCCCCGGGCCGACGGCTCGGGACCGTTCTTGCTTCGCCTCACTCGACCAACAACCTCTCGGAGGGGTCGGCACCTACGTTGTGCCGCAGTCTCTCAGAGCCCAGTACGTCATCGACTGATGAGTACGTCTTTGACTATTGGGCAGTTCAGGCATTCCAGCACGACGGCCTCCGCACCTCCAAACATTGGTACGCGGGGATTCCGCGTGATGTAAGCCCCAGATAAAACGGTCATAAAGAGCGAGCCCCGTCAAATGACGGGGCTGTTGTGAGCGCAGCGAGACCGGTTGGCAACCACGCGTGGCCGTACCATCCGATTCCTCTGCCGAAACGTTATGAACACCGGGGCCGACCGTGTCCAAGGCCACAGCCGGCTCCGGGACATCTACGACAACTGCCGTATGACGATGTTGATTTGGGAGCTGGTCGACACGCCTTCGGGGCGTTACCGCAGACGTGCCATGAGAGCGTGCTCGACCAGTGTGATCAGGGCACTCTTGGCGTCCGACCGGTGCCGGGCGTCCGTCGTGATGATCGGTGCGTCCGGCCCGATCTGCAGGGCCTCGCGCACCTCCTCGGGAGCGTACGGCTGGTGCCCGTCGAAGCCGTTGAGGGCCACGACGAACGGCAGACCGCTGTTCTCGAAGTAGTCGACGGCGGGGAAGCAGTCGGCCAGACGCCGGGTGTCGACCAGGACGACCGCGCCGATGGCACCGCGGACCAGGTCGTCCCACATGAACCAGAATCGGTCCTGGCCCGGCGTACCGAAGAGGTACAGGATCAGGTCCTGGTCGAGCGTGATGCGGCCGAAGTCCATGGCGACCGTGGTGGTCGTCTTGTCCCCGGTGTGGGTGAGGTCGTCGATGCCCGCGCTCGCGGACGTCATGACGGCCTCCGTGCGCAGCGGGTTGATCTCGGAGACCGCGCCGACGAACGTGGTCTTGCCCACGCCGAAGCCGCCGGCCACCACGATCTTCGCGGACGTGGTGGCCCGCCCCGTGTCAGAGCTTGCGAAGTCCACTGAGCACCCTTTCGAGCAGCGTCACATCGGGAGCGCCGCCGTTGTTCTCGTCGCCGCCCGGCTGGTGGATGGCCACCAGGCCGGCCTCGGCGAGGTCCGCGACGAGGATCCTGGCCACCCCGAGCGGCATGGCGAGCAGTGCCGAGACCTCGGCGACCGACTTCACCTCACGGCACAGGTGGCAGATGCGCTGGTGCTCGGGGAGGAGCCCCATCAGAGCCGCCGGGTCGGCCGTGGTGCTGATCAGGGCCTCGATGGCGAGCTGGTAGCGCGGCCGGGTCCGGCCGCCGGTCATCGCGTACGGACGTACCAGCGGCTGGTCGCCCTCATCCTCGTACGGCTCCGCGTACGGATCATGAGAGGCGGTGGGCGGGGTCATGAATCCTCCGGGCGGGACAGCAAGTCGGTCTGGCTAGCCGTCTGGTGAGGCCGGTGGGGGGATTGTGGCGGCCGGACGGTGATGTGGTGAGACGGGTGGATCCGGTGGGGTCAGTGGAGCAGACTGCCTTGCAGCTCGGCTCGCAGATCGGGCGTGAGCACTGCCCCCGCGCGGTCGACAAGCAGTGCCATCTCATAGCCGACGAGGCCGATGTCGCATTCCGGGTGCGCGAGGACCGCGAGCGACGAACCGTCCGAGACGGACATGAGGAAGAGGAATCCCCGCTCCATCTCCACGACGGTCTGGGCCACGCTGCCGCCCTCGAAGATCCGAGAGGCGCCCGCCGTGAGCGAGGTCAGCCCGGACGCGACGGCGGCCAACTGGTCGGCACGGTCGCGCGGGAAGCCCTCGGACATCGCCAGCAGAAGGCCGTCGGCGGACACGACGACGGTGTGGGACACCCCGGGGGTGTTGTCCACGAAGTTGGTGATCAACCAGTTGAGGTTCTGTGCCGCCTGGCTCATCGGGCTCAACTAACGCTCCTGCTGGTGAGTGGGGTTCGGGAAACTGCCCGTCTGGCCGTTGTTGCCGCCGACCTGACGTCCTTGCGCGATACCCCGACGGAGGTTGGTCAGCCGGCCGCGCACGTCGTCAGGCGCACGCGAGACAGCCGGACCGCTTTGGTGCTGTTGCTGCTGAGCCGTGCCCGGGACGAGGTTCGCCCTGGGCACCCGGCGCGGCAGACCGGAGGTGGTGACACCGCCCGCGGCCGGCTGCCGGACACGCTCCGCCTGCCGGACGAGGTCGTCGTTCGGCGAGCTGCGCCAGGCCGCGGAGGCCGCGGGCCGTTGCGGAGCGGCGGCGGAACTCTGTGGGGCCGCCGGAGCCTGCTGCTGCCGCGGGGCCTGAGCGGAGGAGGAGCCGTTGCCGTTGGCCGGCTGCCCCTGTCCCTGCTGCTGGCTGCCGTGGAACCAGTTGGTCTCCAACGTGTCGTACAGCGGCGTACGGCCGTCACCGGGACCCGCGGGCGGCAGCGCCTCCGGCTCCTGGTGGACCGGCCGCTGCTGGGGCCGCGGCGGCATGGGCGGCCGCGGGGCACCGAAGTCGGCGCCGTTGGTCTGGGGACGCTCGAACTGGCCCGTGGACGCGGGGTCCTGACGACCCGGCAGCGAGTGCTGCCCGGTGGAGCCGCCGTCGTAGCCCGGCATCGCGAACTGGCCCGTGGAGCCGTTGTCGTACGACTGCGGAGTCGCGAACTGCCCGGTCTGCGAGCCGCCGTTCTGTCCGGACGGGGTGCCGAAGACGTCCGGGCGGACGTACTGGCCCATGTCCTGCGGGTCGTTCGCGGCGGGACGCGGGTACTCGCCGGTGTCCTGGGGGCCGTTGGATCCCGGCCGCGGGAACTGGCCGGTGCTCTGCGGGCCGACCGCGCCCGGACGGGGGAAGTCGCCCTGCGGACCGTTCGCACCCGGCCGGGGGAACTGGCCGGTGTTCTGCGGGGCGTCGAAGTCCGGGCGGGGGAACTCGGAGGTGCCCGCCGGGCCCTGGTGCTCCTCGATCCGCGGCATGCGCGAGGTGGCGGCGGGGTCCTGCTCGTCGTGGCCGCGCGGGACGTCGAGCGAGGCGCGCGGCACCGGCGGCTGCGCGTTCTCGTCGCTCCAGCTCGGGGTGCGGGGCTGCTGGTTGCCGCCGGGCAGCTCGGCGCGCGGACCACCGCGGCCCGGGAGCTGCGGTCGACGGCGCCGGCCCTGCTGCGGCTCGGGGGCCTGGCCCTGGGCCTGCGACTGCGGGGGCACGGAACCCCGGCCGCCGAAGGCGTCCTGACCGCCGCCGAAAGCGTCCTGGGCGCTGAAGGCGTCCTGACCCGGGCCACCCGTGCCCGCGGCCTGGAGGCCCTGCGGGGCACCCGGCGCCTGACCGCCGAAGCCGGCACCGGCCGGAGCGGGCCGGCCCTGCGGGGGCGTACCCGGACCCTGCGGTCCACGCGGTCCGCCCGGCGCACCGGGACGACCGCCCTGGCCACCGCTGCCGGGCAGCGCGGCCCGCGGTCCCTGACCGGCGTTGAGCCGTCCGCCCGAGGAGGCACCGGCGCCGAGAGCGCCGCCGCCCGGACCACCGGGGGCACCGCCGAGGGCGCCGCCGCCCTGGCCGTTGCCGCCGCCGCGACGGGCCGCGGCCACACCGGCGGCGGCCTGAGCCGCGGCCGGGGCGCCGGGAGCACCCTGACCGGGCTTGGGCTGGGGCTTCTTGCCGCCCTGGGCGACGTCGACGGGCAGCATGACCAGCGCGGTCGTACCACCGGAGTCGGACGGGCGCAGCTGGATGCGGATGCCGTGCCGCTGGGACAGCCGGCCGACCACGAACAGACCCATGCGGCGGGAGACGGAGACGTCCACGGTGGGCGGCGAGGCGAGCCGCTCGTTGATCGCGGCGAGGTCCTCGGGGGAGAGGCCGATGCCGGTGTCGTGGATCTCGATCAGCACGCGGCCGTCGGGCAGCGCGTGACCGGTGACCTTGACCTTGGTCTGCGGCGAGGAGAACGAGGTCGCGTTCTCCAGCAGCTCGGCGAGCAGGTGCACGAGGTCGTTGACCACGCGGCCGGCCACTTCGGTGGTCGGCACCGCGGCCAGCTCGATGCGCTCGTACTGCTCCACCTCGGACGCGGCGGCGCGGAGCACGTCGACCAGCGGGACCGGACGGGTCCAGCGGCGGCCGGGCTCCTCACCCGCGAGGACGAGGAGGTTCTCACCGTTACGGCGCATGCGGGTGGCGAGGTGGTCGAGCTTGAAGAGCGAGGAGAGCTGGTCCGGGTCGGCCTCGCGGGACTCCAGTTCGGAGATGAGCGAGAGCTGACGCTGGATGAGGCCCTGGGAGCGGCGCGAGAGGTTGGTGAACATCGCGTTGACGTTGCCCCGCAGCAGGGCCTGCTCGGCGGCGAGGCGGACCGCCTCGCGGTGCACGTCGTCGAAGGCCGCGGCCACGCGGCCGATCTCGTCCCGGGAGTGCACACCGACCGACTCCACGGAGGTGTCGACGTCCTGCGGGTCGGACTCGGACAGCTGCTTGACCAGCTCGGGCAGGCGGTCCTGGGCGACCTTGGTGGCGGTCTCCTGCAGGCGGCGCAGCGAGCGGATCATGGACCGGGCGACGACGAAGGCGCCGACCAGGGAGACACCGAGGACGAGCAGGATCAGCGCACCGGCGATGATCGCGTCGCGCTCGGTGGCGCTGCGCAGCTCGCGGGCCTTCTGCTCCATGTCCTCGAGCAGCGTGTGCTCGATGCGGCCCATCTCCTGGATCTTTGTCGAGCTGTCGTCGACCCAGTCCTTGTAGGAGCGGCGGTCCAGGTCGGCGAGGCCCTCCGGCCGGCCGAAGGCACGGCTGGCGTACTGGTCGGCGGCCTCGATGGTGGAGCTGCCGTTCTCGACGGGCTTGAGGAGCTGCTCGGCGTCCTCGTCGCCGTAGATGCTCCGGAAGCTGTTGAGGTCGGACTCCTCGCTGTCCAGGGCGCCCTGGGCGTACAGCCGGTCGTTCTCGCTGAGGTCGCCGAGGGTCGTCTTGTTGGCCGGCAGGGCCGCGGCGAGGATCGCGCGCTGGACGGAGGCGTACTCCTTGGCGGAGGAGAAGGCCGCCAGGGCACGCGTGCGCTGGATCATGTCCGGGTTGCTGGTGGCCTCGGCCATGTCCTGGGAGAGGTCCAGCAGGTGGGTGATCAGGCGGTGGTAGGACTCCACCGTCTGGGTGGCGTTGCCCTTGGTCTCGTAGGCGTCGCTGCGGATCTTGCCGAGCGTGTCCAGGTCGCGGACCAGGCCGACGAGGCTGTCGCGGACGCCCTGGAGGTTGCCGTCCTTGCTGGAGGTGTCGATGTCCTCGGCGGCGTTGACGAAGTTGGTCGCGGCCCGGTCCGTCTTGTCCCGGTAGCCCTTGACCGTGATGTTGCTCGCCGTGGAGTCGTGCGCCAGCGGGCCCGCGGACTGGTCGCGCTCGTCCTGGAGGGCGGCGGCCAGCTCGGTGGCCTGCTTGGTCATCTCCGTCAGCAGCTTCATGTTGTCGAGCTGCTGGATGTCGTCCATGGAGTCGTTGATGCGCAGCGCGCCCAGCGAGGTGGCCGCCACCACGGGGAGCGCGAGCAGCGACACCAGGCGCGTGGAGATGCGCCAGTTGCGCAGGGCTATGCGCGACCCGGGGCCGCTCGGACCCTTCGGTGGCTTCACCGTCGGCGTGGCCGCCGGGCCCGAGGACGCCGAAGCGCCGGGGCGGCCGGGGCCGGAACCCCCGTCGGCCGACGGTGCCGGGCCCGGGTTCTGGGCGTGCTGGGGGGAGGAACTGCCGACATTGGGGCCAGTCCCGCCGTGCCGCTCCGGCTCGGCCGAAGCGCTGCCATCCCTCTTGAAACGTCCCTGCACTAGCGTCGCAACCTCTGGACCAGGCGCTCCTCCGCAGGACGGCGGAGCACGGTGTCGGCGTTGTGGGGAGCGCCCTGAATACGCACCCCGGGTGGTCGTTGAGTGACCGGCGCTGGCTCCCCCTTCTCACCGCCACTCGGCGCTTCTCTGCGCCCCCTGTGCGCCGGCTCGATTCCGCGGCGGTCCGTGGAATTCCAGCACAGTGCAGGATCTCCAACAAGGTCCGTGGGTCAGACCGTGACCTACGTGACACCACGTGAGGGTCGGGTCACCGGGTGTGGAATGCGTTCTCGTCATATCGGACATAGGTCCGCGAGTCCCCCCGCGGGGGTGGGTGTCCCAGTCGCCATGATCAGGAGCGGAATGATGGCTTCAGGGAGCCAATGTCCGTTTCGTAGGGGTGGATTGGTGCTGCGGATTGTCCGTTTTGCCCGTACGTGAGTGAGCAAACTCACATGCTGATCATGGGGTCTTCACGACTTCGGAAGGGAATGGAATGTTTAGCCTGACGCTTTACAAGAAGGCCGCATCTGTCCAACCCACCACAGCCGAGGTCGAGTACAACCGTGAAGACGACGATGATGTTCCGCAACATTGCCAACCCGCGGCGCACGACGCTGGCGCACCTCGAGGACGCCGACGCCCTGCGGATCCCGGAGCAGCCGGAGCACCCGCTCGACCTCCCCGCCCAGACCGCCAACCCCCGGCGCACGGTCCTGATGGAGATCCCGGTCTCCGCGGCCAAGTAACCGTATCGCGCCCGGATCACCGCCCTTCGGGGAGGTGGCCCGGGCGTCGCGCCGTCCGGAGCCTCGGGGCACCCCTTCCCGCGTTAGCCTGGAGCGTCAGACTCCAGCCGGCCGAGTAGAGGGGCGCCCAGATCCCGTGCGCATCGCCAGATTCTCCATCGACGGGAACGTCGCCTTCGGCGCGGTCGAGGGCGACAGGCCGGACGAGCTCGTCCTCGACATCATCAAGGGCATCCCGTTCGCGGACTTCGAGCTCTCCGGTACGAAGGTCCCGCTGAGCAAGGTCAGGTTGCTGCCGCCGGTGCTCCCCAACAAGGTCGTGGCGTACGGCCGCAACTACGCCGACCACGCGAGGGAACTGGGCAACGAGGTCCCGGACGTCCCGTTCGCCTTCTTCAAGCCCTCCACCTCGGTGATCGGCCCCGGCGACGAGATCCAGTACCCGTCCTTCTCCGCGGACCTCCACCACGAGGCCGAACTGGCCGTCGTCATCGGCCGCATGTGCCGCGAGGTCCCGCGCGAGCGCGTCAAGGACGTGATCTTCGGCTACACCTGCGCCAACGACATCACCGCCCGGGACGTCCAGAAGCGCGAGAAGCAGTGGGCCCGGGCCAAGGGCTTCGACACCTCCTGCCCGCTGGGCCCCTGGGTGGAGACCGGCCTGGACCTGGAGACGGCCGCCGACCTGACGATCCAGCTCACCGTCAACGGCGAACAACGCCAGCTCGGCCGCACCAGCGAGATGATCCACGGCATCGAGGATCTGATCGTCAACATCTCCGAGGCCATGACGCTGCTTCCCGGCGACGTGATCCTCACGGGCACCCCGGCAGGCGTCGGGCCGCTCACCGTCGGCGACGAGGTCGCCGTCACCATCGAAGGCATCGGCACTCTCACCAACAAGGTTGTCAAGCGTGGCTAGCGCACCCGTCCGCGTACGTTTCTGCCCCTCGCCCACCGGTAACCCCCACGTGGGCCTGGTCCGCACCGCCCTGTTCAACTGGGCGTTCGCCCGGCACCACCAGGGCACCCTCGTCTTCCGCATCGAGGACACCGACGCGGCCCGCGACTCCGAGGAGTCCTACGAGCAGCTGCTGGACTCGATGCGCTGGCTGGGCTTCGACTGGGACGAGGGCCCCGAGGTCGGCGGCCCGCACGCGCCGTACCGCCAGTCGCAGCGCATGGACCTCTACAAGGACGTCGCCGCCAAGCTCCTGGACGCCGGCCACGCCTACCACTGCTACTGCTCCCAGGAGGAGCTGGACACCCGCCGCGAGGCCGCCCGCGCGGCCGGCAGGCCGTCCGGCTACGACGGCCACTGCCGCGACCTGAGCGCCGAGCAGGTCGAGGAGTACAAGGCCCAGGGCCGTACGCCGATCGTCCGCTTCCGCATGCCCGACGAGACGATCACCTTCACCGACCTGGTCCGCGGCGAGCTGACCTTCACCCCGGAGAACGTCCCGGACTACGGGATCGTACGGGCGAACGGGGCGCCCCTCTACACGCTGGTCAACCCGGTCGACGACGCGTTGATGGAGATCACGCACGTCCTGCGCGGCGAGGACCTGCTGTCCTCCACCCCGCGCCAGATCGCCCTGTACAAGGCGCTGATCGAGCTGGGCGTCGCCAAGTACGTGCCGGCCTTCGGTCACCTGCCGTACGTGATGGGCGAGGGCAACAAGAAGCTCTCCAAGCGCGACCCGCAGGCCTCGCTCAACCTCTACCGGGAGCGCGGCTTCCTGCCCGAGGGCCTGCTCAACTACCTGTCCCTGCTGGGCTGGTCGCTCTCCGCGGACAAGGACATCTTCACCACCGACGAGCTGGTCGCGGCCTTCGACATCGCGGACGTGAACCCCAACCCGGCCCGCTTCGACCTGAAGAAGTGCGAGGCGATCAACGCCGACCACATCCGGATGCTGGACGTGAAGGACTTCACGGAGCGCTGCGCCCCCTGGCTGAAGGCCCCCTTCGCCCCCTGGGCGCCGGAGGACTTCGACGAGACCAAGTGGCAGGCGATCGCCCCGCACGCCCAGACCCGCCTCAAGGTCCTCTCCGAGATCACCGACAACGTCGACTTCCTGTTCCTCCCCGAGCCGGTCTTCGACGAGCCCTCCTGGACGAAGGCGATGAAGGAGGGCTCGGACGCCCTTCTGCGCACGGCCCGCGAGAAGCTGGAGTCGGCGGACTGGACCTCGCCGGAGTCCCTCAAGGAGGCCGTCCTGGCCGCCGGCGAGACCCACGGCCTCAAGCTCGGCAAGGCCCAGGCCCCGGTCCGGGTCGCCGTCACCGGCCGCACGGTCGGCCTGCCCCTCTTCGAGTCCCTGGAGATCCTGGGCAAGGAGACGACGCTGGCGAGGATCGACGCGGCGCTGGCGAAGCTGACCGCGTAGGGCACGCACGCGTGAAGGGCGGCAACCGGACCCCGGTTGCCGCCCTTCACGCGTCACTGTCAGTGGCGCCCACTACTGTTCCGGCTCACCTGCACAAGATCCGGAAAGGCGCTCCCGTGCCGATGTCCCCGCGCGACCACACCTGGCTGTTCACGCCGGGCAGCACCTTCGCCGACGAGTCCGGGACCACCGGCGTGATCCACGTGGCGGCGGGAGGGGAGCTCGACCTGCCCACCGGACGGGTCGTCGCCTGCGATCCGTTCGTCTACCTCGGTTCCGGGGACATCGAGCCGTTCACGGTCTCCGTGCCCCCCGGCCGCTACCGCGTGGAGGCGGCCGTCGCGACCCTGAGCCGGCCCGGCGAGCCCCCGGCCGCCACGCCCCACCTCAGGGTGGCCGCCGCCCGCCTGGTCATACGCGACGAGCCCACCACGGCCTGGGAGTTGGCGCTGCGCCCCGAACAGGATCCCGCGGAGCTCGAGGAGGACGAGTTCTTCGGCTACGGCGTGGACGCCGGCACCGGCTGCTTCTACGACGCGGCGGCCGAGGAGGCCTTTCCCGAGGCGCAGGAGGACGAGGGCCCGCTGTGGGACGCCTTCGAGAACAGCGACTGGTCGGGCGGCCCGCACCTGGTCACGTCCCCCTCCACCGGTCACACCCTCGCCGCCTTCACCTCCGGCTGGGGAGACGGTTTCTACCCCACCTGGATCGGGCGATCCGCGTCCGGTGAGGTCACCTGCTTCCTGACGGACTTCTTCGTGGCCCCCGACCCCTCCTGAGGCACCGCAATCGCCGGACGTGCCCCCGGGTGCCGGGTTACCGTCGGATCATGAGCATTCGGGCCGTGGTCTGGGACGTGGACGACACCCTCTTCGACTACACGGGGGCCGACCGCGTCGGAATGGGCCTGCACCTGGCGGCCGAGGGACTGCTGGAGGCGTACGAGAGCGTCGAGCAGGCCATCGTGCGGTGGCGGGCGGTCACCGACACCCAGTGGGCGCGGTTCTCGGCGGGGGAGGTCGACTTCCAGGGGCAGCGGCGGGACCGGGTGCGGGTGTTCCTCGGCGAGGAGCTGACCGACGCGGAGGCCGACGCCTGGTTCCAGCGGTACATCGCCCACTACGAGACCGCCTGGGCCCTCTTCCCGGACGTCCTGCCGGTCCTGGACGCCCTCGCCACCAGTCACCGGCACGCGGTGCTCTCCAACTCCAGCATCCACGTCCAGGACCACAAGCTGCGCGTCCTCGGTGTCCACGACCGTTTCGAGGTCATCCTGTGCGCCGCCGAGCTGGGCGTCTCCAAGCCCGAGGCCGGCGCCTTCCTCGCGGCCTGCGACGCCCTGGAGCTGGCCCCGCACCAGGTGGCCTATGTCGGCGACCACCCGGAGATCGACGGCCGGGGCGCCGCGGACGCCGGACTGCTCTCGGTCTGGATCGCCCGCGAGGGCCCGTACGCGACCATCGAGGCACCCGACGGCACCCACCGCATCGCTTCCCTCGCCGAACTCCCCGCGATCCTCGGCGCGGATACCCGTTTTGGAGCCCCGTCCACCTTCGGGTAATGTTCTTCCTGCGCCGCCGGAGAGCGGGCCGAAAGGCCGGGAACCGGAGGAGCAGAACTAGAACAAGATCCCCGTAGGGGCTTGCGTTCCAGTGGCCTATGGTGTAATTGGCAGCACGACTGATTCTGGTTCAGTTAGTCTTGGTTCGAGTCCAGGTAGGCCAGCTCGCAGAGCTCATCTGCAGGCGGAGATCAACTCCGCGAAGCCCCCGTTGTGTAGCGGCCTAGCACGCTGCCCTCTCAAGGCAGTAGCGCCGGTTCGAATCCGGTCGGGGGTACAGATCCTTCCCGGAGGGTCAGTCAGGGTCGCACCCGCTGACTCTCACGCAGGATCGCTAGGGCCCCCGTTGTGTAGCGGCCTAGCACGCCGCCCTCTCAAGGCGGTAGCGCCGGTTCGAATCCGGTCGGGGGTACGGAACTGGTCTAAACCACATTGGTCTATGGTGTAATTGGCAGCACGACTGATTCTGGTTCAGTTAGTCTTGGTTCGAGTCCAGGTAGACCAGCTCGGGCCTGCGGCAACGCAGGATCCACGCCCCCGTTGTGTAGCGGCCTAGCACGCCGCCCTCTCAAGGCGGTAGCGCCGGTTCGAATCCGGTCGGGGGTACCACACGAAGGCCCTTCGCTCAGGCGGAGGGCCTTCGCCGTGTTCCGGGGTCACTCGGAACCGTATCTCCGCGTCGCCTCCTCCTCCTGCGCCAGCCGGTGCAGTGCCCGGAGCATCGGTTCGACGAGCACCACGCCCAACACCGCGACCTCGGCCTTCTCGGCCTCCGACACATGCGACTCCACGAACGCCATGTCCAGCTCGGCCGCCTGGCGCATCAACCGCGCGTAGGGCACGAGCATTTCGGGACTCCAGTCGTAGCCGAGACGACGCAGCGCGGCCGCCGCCACCACCAGGGAGCGGAACGAGGGGGAGACGCTCGTCATGGCCTGGGCGTGGGTCCACCCCAGCGTCTTCAGCAACTCCTCCATCGCGACCCGCGCGCTCCGCACGAACTCGTCGTCCGCGTCCGGCTCCGGCAGCTGCGGCAGCGCCCAGACCGTCGCGCCCAGGCGCATCGCGCGGGGCAGGGAGTCGTCGTCGACGTGCCGCAGCACCTCCCTGACCGTGGCCACCGGCACCTTGCCGACCTGGATCATCGCCCGCACCAGTCGCAGCCGGCGCAGATGGTCCTCGTCGTAGTCGGCCGTGGTGGCGTTGAGTCGGCGGCCCGGCGGCAACAGCCCTTCGCGCAGGTAGTACTTGATCGTCGCGGTGGACACCCCGCTGCGTTCGCTGAGTTCGGCCAGCCGCATCTCTTGTACGTCCTCTCGGATACCGGCACTATCCAAACATCCGCCGTCGGATAGTGCTGCTCGCCAACGAGGGGGTCCCATGTTCGGGAAGAAAGTCGTCGCAGGCCGCACCACCGCGTCCCCGCAGAAGGACGTGGTCGTCCTGTTGATCGGGATGCGCGTCAACCACTTCTGGGCCGTGCACCACTGGGTCCCGGTCATCCTGGCCATGCCGCGGATGCTGCGGGAGCTGTCGCGGGCGCCGGAGCGGGGGCTGCTCTCGCACGTACTGCTGACGGCCTCGCCGCGGACGTACTACGTCGTCCAGTACTGGGAGTCGAAGGAGAAGCTGTACGCCTACGCGCACTCGCCGGAGATGTTCCACCACCGGGCCTGGGCGATCATCAACCGCAAGGAGAAGGCGGGGAAGGTGCGGCAGCACGTGGGGCTGTGGCACGAGGCGTACGTGGTGCCGGAGGGATCGCACGAGTCGATCTACGTCGACATGCCGGCGTTCGGGTTGGCGGCGGCGCACGGTCAGGTGCCGGTCGCTGCGCGCGGGCGGTCCGCGAAGGAGAGGTTCGCTCATCGGGCCGGGAGCATGTGACCTGCCAAGGTGCGCGGACAACCGCGCAACCGGCCACGACGGCGAGTCAGTCGACTGACGGCCGGTGGGGGCTGATCGCGCAGTTCCCCGCGCCCCTGAGGAGGTCGGACATCGCCCTGTCGATAGAAAGACCTGCCGCGGCGTTGAGGCCGGACTTCGGATCGACAGGGCGCGCCCTCAACCCGTGCGGCGCAGCGCCTCGGAGAGACGGGCCGCCGCGTCGATGACCGCCTGGGCGTGCATGCGGCCCGGGTGGCGGGTCAGGCGCTCGATGGGACCGGAGACCGAGACGGCGGCCACCACGCGGTTGGAGGGGCCGCGTACGGGCGCCGACACGGACGCGACGCCCGGCTCGCGCTCGCCGATGGACTGGGCCCAGCCCCGGCGCCGTACGCCCGACAGGGCCGTGGCCGTGAAGCGGGCGCCCTGGAGGCCGCGGTGCAGGCGCTCCGGCTCCTCCCAGGCCATCAGGATCTGCGCCGAGGAGCCCGCCTTCATGGTGAGCGTCGAGCCGACCGGGACCGTGTCCCTGAGGCCCGACAGGCGCTCCGCCGCGGCGACGCAGATGCGCATGTCGCCCTGGCGGCGGTAGAGCTGCGCGCTCTCGCCGGTGATGTCCCGCAGATGCGTGAGCACCGGGCCGGCCGTCGCGAGGAGACGGTCCTCGCCGGCGGCCGCGGCCAGCTCGGCGAGGCGCGGGCCGAGAATGAAACGGCCCTGCATGTCACGTGCCACCATGCGGTGGTGTTCCAGAGCCACGGCCAGCCGATGGGCCGTGGGTCGTGCCAGTCCGGTGGCCGCGACCAGTCCTGCGAGGGTGGCGGGTCCGGACTCCAGAGCGCTCAGAACAAGGGCCGCCTTGTCCAGAACGCCGACGCCGCTACTGTTGTCCATGAAACGATACTCACGTCTCACTCTGTGAAACGCAAGTTCCTTTTTCCGTGAGACGCGCAACCCTTGTAGACACAGCGGCCCGCGGACCAACGGGCCTGGCGGCGGGTGCCCGGGAACAGGGGCCACGGGCGTCGCCTCCACAAGATCTTCTAGTTGGGTCGGCGCGGCTATGGCCGACCGGAGGGAAAGCGATGGGTAGGACACTCGCGGAGAAGGTCTGGGACGACCATGTCGTCCGGCGCGCCGAGGGCGAGCCCGACCTCCTCTTCATCGATCTGCACCTGCTGCACGAGGTGACCAGCCCGCAGGCCTTCGACGGTCTGCGCAAGAGCGGTCGCCAGGTGCGCCGGCTCGACCTGACCATCGCCACCGAGGACCACAACACCCCGACCCTCGACATCGACAAGCCGATCGCCGACCCGGTCTCGCGCGTCCAGCTGGAGACGCTGCGCAAGAACTGCGCCGACTTCGGTGTGCGCCTGCACCCGCTGGGCGACGTCGAGCAGGGTGTCGTGCACGTCGTCGGCCCGCAGCTCGGTCTGACCCAGCCCGGTATGACGGTGGTCTGCGGCGACTCGCACACCTCCACGCACGGCGCCTTCGGCGGTCTGGCCTTCGGCATCGGCACCTCCCAGGTCGAGCACGTGCTGGCCACCCAGACGCTGCCGCTGGTCCGCCCGAAGACCATGGCCATCACGGTCAACGGCGAACTGCCCGACGGCGTCACCGCCAAGGACCTGATCCTGGCGATCATCGCCAAGATCGGTACGGGCGGCGGCCAGGGCTACGTCCTGGAGTACCGCGGCTCCGCCATCGAGAAGCTGTCGATGGAAGCCCGCATGACCATCTGCAACATGTCGATCGAGGCCGGTGCCCGCGCGGGCATGATCGCCCCCGACCAGACCACCTTCGACTACCTCGAGGGCCGCCCGCACGCGCCCAAGGGCGAGGACTGGGACGCGGCGCTCGCGTACTGGAAGACCCTGAAGACGGACGAGGACGCCGAGTTCGACGCCGAGGTCGTCATCGAGGCCGCCGAACTGTCGCCGTTCGTCACCTGGGGCACCAACCCGGGCCAGGGCGCGCCGCTTTCGGCGAACGTCCCCGATCCCGCTTCGTACGAAGACGCTTCGGAGCGCCTCGCCGCCGAAAAGGCCCTGGAATACATGGGGTTGGAGGCCGGCCAGCCGCTCACCTCCATCAAGGTGGACACCGTCTTCGTAGGTTCGTGCACCAACGGCCGCATCGAGGACCTGCGCGCCGCCGCCGAGCTCGTCAAGGGCCGCAAAGTCGCCGACGGCGTACGCATGCTGGTTGTCCCCGGCTCCGCGCGCGTGGGCCTGCAGGCCGTCTCCGAGGGCCTGGATGTGGTCTTCAAGGAGGCCGGCGCCGAATGGCGGCACGCGGGCTGCTCGATGTGTCTGGGCATGAACCCGGACCAGCTGGCCCCCGGTGAGCGCTCCGCGTCCACCTCCAACCGCAACTTCGAGGGCCGGCAGGGCAAGGGCGGTCGTACGCACCTGGTGTCGCCGCAGGTCGCGGCCGCGACCGCCGTGCTGGGCCACCTGGCTTCGCCCGCCGACCTGTCCGACGCCCCTGTCGCCGCTGGAGTCTGAGAGTCATGGAAGCATTCACCACGCACACCGGCCGGGCCGTCCCGCTGCGCCGCTCGAACGTCGACACCGACCAGATCATCCCTGCTCACTGGCTCAAGAAGGTGACCCGGGACGGTTTCGAGGACGGACTGTTCGAGGCCTGGCGCAAGGACGAGAAATTCATCCTCAACCAGCCCGAGCGCAAGGGCGCCACGGTCCTGGTCGCCGGCCCCGACTTCGGCACCGGCTCCTCCCGTGAGCACGCGGTGTGGGCGCTGCAGAACTACGGCTTCAAGGCCGTGATCTCCTCGCGCTTCGCCGACATCTTCCGCGGCAACTCGCTCAAGAACGGCCTGCTCACGGTGGTTCTGGAGCAGAAGATCGTGGACGCGCTCCAGGAGCTCACGGAGAAGGACCCCACGGCCGAGATCACGGTCGACCTCGAGGCCCGCGAGGTGCGCGCCGAGGGCATCACCGCCGCCTTCGAGCTCGACGAGAACGCCCGTTGGCGGCTGCTGAACGGCCTGGACGACATCTCCATCACCCTCCAGAACGAGGCGGACATCGCCGCGTACGAGGCCAAGCGGCCCTCGTACAAGCCGCGGACGCTGCAGGCGTGATCGCGCCCCTCCTTCGGAGCAACTGAACAGGTCGAGTTTCGGCCACCCAACACCCCGGCCGTACCCCCGATCAGCCCGATCGGGGGTACGGCCGTGTCTGCGTCCGGACGGACTCGCACCGCGCGACACGCCCGCTCAACTTCCCACGTTAAGGCGGGTGTTGTCGGGGTACGCGTCCCTTGTAGCCGTGACTCCCGGATGTGCCCGGAAGGCCGTTTGAGGCGGCAGTTGCACCCCTAGCAGGCGACAACTCGCCCCAGATGGCACAATCTGTGCATGGAACACGACGGCCAACTCGAGCTCTATGCGGCGGTCGCGGACCAACTGAAGGAAGCGCACGCAAGAGTGCGCGCACTGCAAGTCCCGGAGGGCGTACGGATGGCGCTGACCCGGAAGCTGCTGGTCATTACGGCCGCGGCCAAGCACGACGTCGTCGAAGCGACAAGGCGTCTGGAGGGGTTCATGGCCGACCTCGACGCGGGTCGAATCCCGGAAGAGGAACGCTGAACAAGTCCAGAGCAGTCGAGTTCGTTGCGGCACAAGGGTGATAAGCCCGTTTCGTGTTTGATTTGCGGTATATATCTGCCTAACGTGCGAAAAAGCTTGAACAGTTTCGTTCGGGCAATGTCTCCGAAGGGGAAGACGTGAACAAGGCGCAGCTCGTAGAAGCGATTGCCGACAAGCTGGGCGGCCGCCAGCAGGCCGCCGACGCGGTCGACGCGGTCCTGGACGCCATCGTCCGCGCGACGGTCGCGGGCGACCGGGTCTCGGTCACCGGCTTCGGTTCGTTCGAGAAGGTCGACCGGCCGGCCCGTTACGCCCGCAACCCCCAGACGGGCGAGCGGGTTCGGGTCAAGAAGACCTCCGTTCCGCGCTTCCGTGCGGGCCAGGGCTTCAAGGACCTGGTGAGCGGCACGAAGAAGCTCCCCAAGAACGACGTCGCGGTCAAGAAGGCGCCCAAGGGCAGCCTGACCGGCGGGGCTTCGGCCACGGTCAAGAAGGCGGCCGCGAAGAAGGCGACCGCCAAGACCGCCACGGCCAAGAAGACCACCGCGAAGAAGACGACGGCCAAGAAGACCACGGCCACCGCCAAGAAGACGACGGCGAAGAAGGCCCCCGCCAAGAAGGCCACCGGCACCGCCGCCAAGAGCACCGCGGCGAGCAAGACCACCGCGAAGAAGACGACGGCCAAGAAGGCCCCGGCGAAGAAGGCGACCGCCAAGAAGGCACCCGCCAAGAAGTCGGCCGCTCGCACCACCACCGCCAAGAAGGCCACGGCCCGCAAGAGGTAAGGGCACAGGGGCACTCACGCGCCGGGCCGGACTCCGCATCGGAGTCCGGCCCGCGGCGTGTGCAAGGGGTTCGGAAGGCCTGTTCGGAAGACCTGTTCAGAAGGTCTGGAGCGTCACCAGGGTGATCTTGTCCCCGGCCATCTCGATCCGCACGCGCTGCCCGGGGCGCAGCAGCCTCAGGCCCCCCGCCTCGAACGCCGGCGCGTCGAAGGGCACGGGGGTGCCGTCGTCGAGAAGCACCTGCCCACTGCGGCTTTCGGGGTCGTACGTGTACGCGGTCGCCTGCATGGCCGCAGCCTACTGCCCGGGAATCAGCAACCGCGCCGCGGCGGCGGCCGTCCGGGGACCCACGCCGAGCGCGAGCGCGGCCCGCAGGTCCTCGCCGGTGTCCACGTCCTGCCGTACGGAATCCACCTCGGCGAGGGGGAGTTCCGCCGCTCCCGAGGCGCGGTGCCGGGCGCGCGAATCGGGGCCGAAGGCGGGACGCAATTCCGTGTCCGTCCGCGCAGCCAGCAGGGTGGTGCCGATTGCCGCGGCGTCCGCGAGAAAAGCGCGCGGGAATTCAGCGGCGGCGTCGAGTACCCGGGCCAATTCATGGGGGCGCAGTGCCGGAAGATCGGCGTTCAGGGCCGCGAGGGCGCTTTCGGGCCTGGTCGACCGTACGACGGCCGCCGCGTGCGCCAGGGCCGCGTTCAGGCCCCCTCGGGGCTCGTCGGGAACGATCCGGGCGCCCAGGGCCCTCAGCTCCCGGCCGGCCAGGGCGTCGTCCGTGACGACCGCCACATCCCCGACCGCCGGGCAGGCCAGCGCGGCCGCCACGGTGTCCTGGGCGAAGGCGAGGGCCAGACCCGGTCGCACCCCGTCGTGGGCGGTGTCCGCGAGCCTGCTCTTGGCCCGCGCCAGGGGCTTCAGCGGGATGACCAAGGTCCACTGCACGAGCGTTCCGTCCTTCTCTTCTCACGGCCATTGTCACTCAGTCGTCACGCGCCCCATCTGGCGGTGTCGGTGGCGGGGCGTACGGTGTTCTCGACAGACGGACGGCCCGGGGCGACACTTGTGCGGCCCCCCAGGCCCAAGAGGAAGGTGTCAGCGTGCCCCGCCGCAGAATCGGCTTCTGGTACCGCCTGGCAGCGGTGATCGCCAAACCGCCGCTCGTGGTTCTGCTCAAGCGGGACTGGCGTGGAATGGAGCACATTCCGGCTGACGGCGGATTTATCACCGCGGTCAACCACAATTCGCACATCGATCCCTTCGCGTACGCGCACTTCCAGTACAACACCGGGCGCGTTCCGCGATTCCTCGCGAAGAGCCCGCTTTTCAACAAGGGATTCGTCGGCGCCATGATGCGCGGCACCGGGCAGATTCCCGTCTACCGCGAGACCACGGACGCGCTCAGCGCCTTCCGGGCCGCGATCGAGGCGGTCGAACGCGGCGAATGCGTCGCGTTCTACCCCGAGGGCACCATCACCCGGGACCCCGCCCAATGGCCCATGGTCGGCAAGACCGGCGCCGCGCGCGTGGCCCTGCAGACCAAGTGCCCGGTGGTCCCGGTCGCGCAGTGGGGCGCCAACGAACTGCTGCCGCCGTACGCGAAGAAGCTCCACATCCTTCCGCGCAAGACCTCGCACGTCCTCGCCGGACCGCCCGTGGACCTGTCGCCGTTCTACGACAAGGAGATGACCCCGGACCTCCTGAAGGAGGCCACCGAGGTCATCATGGCCGCCGTCACCGCCCAGCTCGAGATCATCCGGGGCGAGAAGGCACCCGAGACGGCGTACGACCCGCGCCGCGAGCGGATCGAGCAGCGGCGCAGGACCCAGGCCCAGAGCGGCCACGAGGGGGAGAAGAGCAAGTGAGCAAACCCGTCAAGGCGGCGGTTCTCAGCGCCGGTTCATGGGGTACGGCCTTCGGTGTCGTGCTCGCCGACGCGGGCTGCGAGGTCACCCTCTGGGCACGCCGTCCCGAGGTCGCCGAGGCCGTCAACTCCAGCCGGACGAACCCCGACTACCTCCCCGGCGTGGAACTCCCGCAGGGCGTCAGGGCGACCACGGATCCCGCCGAGGCCGCCGCGGGCGCCGACTTCACGATCCTGTCGATCCCCTCGCAGACCCTGCGCGCCAACCTCGCCGAGTGGACCCCGCTGCTCGCGCCCGACACCGTCCTCGTCTCCCTCATGAAGGGCGTCGAGCTCGGCTCCGCCATGCGGATGAGCGAGGTGATCGAGGACGTCGCGAAGGTCGGCGCCGACCGCATCGCCGTGGTCACCGGGCCCAACCTCGCGCGGGAGATCGCCGCGCGCATGCCGGCCGCCGCCGTGGTCGCCTGCACCGACGAGGCGGTGGCCCGGCGCCTCCAGGCCGTCTGCCACACGCCGTACTTCCGCCCCTACACCAACACGGACGTGGTGGGCTGCGAACTGGGCGGTGCCGTCAAGAACGTCATCGGCCTCGCCGTCGGCATCGCGGACGGCATGGGACTGGGCGACAACGCCAAGGGCTCGCTCATCACGCGCGGTCTGGCGGAGACGACCCGGCTGGGCCTCGCGATGGGCGCGGACCCGCTCACCTTCTCCGGACTCGCCGGCCTCGGCGACCTGGTGGCGACCTGCTCCTCGCCGCTGTCGCGCAACCACACCTTCGGCACCAACCTCGGCAAGGGCATGACCCTCCAGGAGACCATCGCGGTCACCAAGCAGACCGCGGAAGGCGTCAAGTCCTGTGAGTCGGTGCTGGATCTCGCCCGCAGGCACGGCGTCGACATGCCGATCACCGAGACGGTCGTCGGCATCGTGCACGAGGGCAAGTCCCCGGTGGTCGCCGTCAAGGAGCTGATGTCGCGCAGCGCGAAGCCCGAGCGACGCTGAGCCACGACGGCGTTTTTTGCCTCGTTCGCCGCAGGGGTGGGCGCTGTCTCAGGGCACTACCACCGGGTACTCTCAACGCGATATGAGCACCGAGAACCTCCCCCAGAGCCCTGAGCAGCCGCCTCGCAAGCCGCGCGTGGCCGTCGTGTTCGGCGGGCGCAGCTCCGAACACGGGATCTCCGTGGTCACCGCCGGCGCCGTACTGCGGGCCATCGACCGGACCAAGTACGACGTCCTGCCGATCGGCATCACCCGGGACGGCCGCTGGGCGCTCACCGCCGACGAACCGGAACGCATGGCGATCACCGAGCGCCGCACGCCGAGTGTCGAGGAGCTGGCCGAGTCGACCGAGGGCGGCGTGGTGCTCCCCGTGGACCCCGCGAACCGCGAAGTCGTCTACAGCGAGCCCGGATCGGTGCCCAAGGCGCTCGGTGAGGTCGATGTCGTCTTCCCCGTCCTGCACGGCCCCTACGGCGAGGACGGCACCCTCCAGGGTCTCCTGGAGCTCTCCGGTGTCCCGTACGTCGGCTCGGGCGTGCTCGCCTCGGCCGTCGGCCAGGACAAGGAGTACATGAAGCGGGTGTTCATCTCCTTCGGGCTCAAGGTCGGCCCGTACGTGGTGATCAGGCCGCGCGAGTGGGAGCGGGACGAGTCCGCGGCCCGCAAGAAGATCGTCGACTTCGCGGGCGAGCACGGCTGGCCGCTGTTCGTGAAGCCCGCGCGCGCGGGTTCGTCGATCGGCATCACCAAGGTCGACGACCTGTCCGGCCTGGACGAGGCGATCGCCGAGGCGCAGAGCCACGACCCGAAGATCCTGGTGGAGGCGGCGCTGCGGGGCCGCGAGATCGAGTGCGGGGTCCTGGAGTTCGAGGACGGCCCGCGCGCGTCGGTCCCCGCGGAGATCCCGCCGCCGCAGGAGCACGCGTACTACGACTTCGAGGCGAAGTACATCGACTCGACCCCGGGCATCGTGCCGGCGCCGCTCACGCCCGAGGAGACGGCCGAGGTCCAGAAGCTCGCGGTCGACGCCTTCGAGGCGGCCTCCTGCGAGGGGCTGGTCCGCGCGGACTTCTTCCTCACCGAGGACGGCGAGTTCGTGATCAACGAGATCAACACGCTTCCGGGCTTCACCCCGATCTCGATGTACCCGCAGATGTGGGAGAAGAGCGGGATCAGCTACCCGGAGCTGGTGGACCGGCTCATCGGGGCGGCGCTGCGAAGGTCGACGGGGCTTCGGTAGTCGCGGGAGGCGTTCGCGCTCTGGTGCCAGCTGGGGGTGGTTCGGCGGGTGGTCGATAGGGCTGCGGTCGCCGGTCGGTGGGGCTTGGCGGCGGGTCGGACGGGTTCCCACGGTCCCGGAGGGGGCGGCCCGGTGGCCGGCCGGCAGGATTCGCCAGTCGGTCGGGAGCGGTGCAGCGGCTGGTCGCCAGTGTTTCGCCGCCGGGTCGGGTACGGCTCGGCGGCCGCCGGGAGTGCGTCGGCGGTGGGTCGGCAGGGCTTCGGGGGCTGACCGGTTCCGCAGCGGGTTCGACGTGCCGGTGGCCGGTCGTTGGGATTGCGGCCGCCGGTCGGTGGGGCCTCACGTGGCCGGGGCGGTGGGGCTTTCGCTGCCGGTCACGAGTGCGGCGGCTGGGCGGCGGCTTCCGTGGCCCTTCGACGTGCTGGTGGCGGGTCGTTGGGATTGCGGCCGCCGGTCGGTAGGGCTCCTGCGGCCGGGGCGGTGGGGCTTCCGTTGAACGGTCACGAGTGCGGCGGCGGTTGGTCGGCGCAGCTTCCGTGGCGGGTGGGACGGATTTCGGCGTCTGGTGGGGGAGTGTCTTGGTGGTGGATCGGCGGGACTTCGGCGGCTGATCGGTGAGGCTTTCGTGGCGGTCCGGAGGGGTGGTGGCCGGTCGTTGGGATTCCGGCCGCCGGTCGGTGGGGCCTCACGTGGCCGGGGCGGTGGGGCTTTTGTTGCCGGTCGCGAGTGCGGCGGCTGGGCGGCGGCTTCCGTGGCCCTTCGACGTGCTGGTGGCGGGTCGTTGGGATTGCGGCCTCCGGTCGGTAGGGCTCCTGCGGTCGGGGCGGTGGGGCTTCCGTTGAACGGTCACGAGTGCGGCGGCGGTTGGTCGGCGCAGCTTCCGTGGCGGGTGGGGCGGATTTCGGCGTCTGGTGGGGGGAGTGTCTTGGTGGTGGATCGGCGGGACTTCGGCGGCTGATCGGTGAGGCTTTCGTGGCGGTCCGGAGTGGTGGTGGCTGGTCGGTGAGGCTTCCGTGGCGGGTCCGAAGTGGTGGTGGCTGGTCGTTGGGATTTCGGGCGCCGGTCGGTAGGGCCTCCGCTCCGTCCGGCCCGGCTGTGGGGTTCCCCGCGTTGGTCGGCGGGGTTCCGCGGGGGCGGCCGTAAGGGATTCGAGGTGGTCGGCGGTGGCTAGTCGGCTATTCCCTTGGGGATCGCCTTCTTGATGCCGGACGCCAGGTCCACCAGCGGTGCCATGCCGTCCGCGGTGCGGTCCTTGGGGATCGTGACCTCGACGTACGCCTTGCGCAGGGTCGTGGTGAACCGGAACGACCCGTCGTCCTGCTTCTGCAGCAGCCAACCCACCCCGTTCACCTCGACCCCGTCGGCCTCCGGATCGTCCATCTCGGAGGGTCGCTCGACACCGCACCGCAGTATGATCGCCGGGTCACCCCAGCCCGCGGTCAGCGCGGACACGGGCTCGGGATCTCGACGGTCCTGGTCGTCGACCTCGGACGGCAGTACCCGGTCCAGTTCTCGGCACAGCTTCGTGACGCCCGCCCCCGGCGAGGGAACCGCCGCCGACGCTTCGTGGTCTGCGGAGGAGCAGCCCGAGACCGTGATCAGCAGGGCGAGCGCGGACAGACCGAGAGGCCGGTGACGGAAGAAGTTCACCGGCCAAGGGTAGACGGGGGCTACAGATGGACGACCGGGCAGGTCAGGGTGCGGGTGATGCCGTCCACTTGCTGGACCTTGGCGACCACCATGCGGCCGAGGTCGTCCACGGTGTCGGCTTGTGCGCGGACGATCACGTCATACGGTCCTGTCACGTCCTCGGCCTGGATGACTCCAGGGATCTTGCTGATCGTCTCGGCGACGGTCGACGCCTTGCCGACCTCCGTCTGGATCAGGATGTACGCCTGTACCACGGAACCTCCAGGGCGGCCACGAGGATCATGTGGGGAAAAGGAACGCCACGGTATCGCGTCGCCGCGCGCTGCGGGGAGACCCGCGGGGGACGCGGACGCCCGTGCCGGGTGCGGACACGACAGAAGTTCACGGTCCCCTCGACCGTATCGAGGACACTGATGACGCGCGACCGGGCACGGCACGGCACAGAAGGGGCGTAAGGGCAATGAAGGGCACTGTTGGTGAGCTCGGCGAGTTCGGGCTCATCAGGGAGCTCACCTCCCGTCTCACCACCACCCCGGCGGTCCGGGTGGGCCCCGGCGACGACGCCGCGGTGGTCGCCGCGCCCGACCGCAGGGTCGTGGCGAGCACCGACATACTCCTGGAGGGCCGGCACTTCCGCCGCGACTGGTCCACGGCCTACGACGTCGGACGCAAGGCGGCCGCGCAGAACCTCGCGGACATCGCCGCCATGGGCGCGGTGCCGACCGCCCTGCTGCTCGGCCTGGTCGTGCCCGCCGAACTCCCGGTGACCTGGCCCTCGGAGCTCATGGACGGCCTGCGCGACGAATGCCAGGTCGCGGGCGCCTCGGTGGTCGGCGGGGACGTCGTACGGGGGGACACGATCATGGTCTCCATCACCGCCCTCGGTGATCTGCGGGGCCAGGAGCCGGTGACCCGGGCCGGTGCCCAGCCCGGCGACCTGGTGGCGGTGACCGGCTGGCTGGGCTGGTCGGCGGCCGGGTACGCGGTGCTCTCCCGCGGGTTCCGCTCGCCGCGCGCGTTCGTCGAGGCGCATCGGCGCCCCGAGCCGCCGTACCACGCGGGCCCGGCCGCCGCCGCGCTCGGCGCGACCGCGATGTGCGACGTGAGCGACGGGCTGATCGCCGACCTCGGACACATCGCCGAGGCCAGCAAGGTCCGGATCGACATCAGCTCCGGCGCCATCGACATCCCGACCCAGATGACCGACATCGGGCAGGCCGTCGGTGTCGACCCCATCCAGTGGGTGCTGTCCGGGGGAGAGGACCACGCGATCGTGGCGACCTTCCCGCCGGACGTGAAGCTCCCGGCCCGCTGGAAGGTGATCGGCGAGGTCCTCAACCCCTCGGCGCTGCCCCAGGTGACGGTGGACGGGGCGCCCTGGACCAGCAAGGGCGGCTGGGACCACTTCGGCGGGGACATCGAGTCATGAAGCCCCTCGTGCTCACGGTGGCGGGCTCCGACTCCGGCGGCGGCGCCGGGATCCAGGCCGACCTGAAGACCATGCTCGCGCTCGGCGTGCACGGCATGAGCGTCGTCACCGCAGTCACCGCGCAGAACTCCCTCGGCGTGCAGGGCGCTTGGGAGCTGCCGGTGGAGGCGGTGCGGGCCCAGTACCGCAGCGTCGTCGACGACATCGGCGTCCAGGCCGTCAAGACCGGGATGCTCGCCTCGGCCGAACTCGTCGAGGCGGTGGCCGAGTTGATCGGCGCCACGGACGCCCCGGCCGTGATCGACCCGGTCGGCGTCTCCAAGCACGGCGACTCGCTGCTGGCCTCGTCGGCTCTGAACTCCGTACGGCGACTGCTGCTTCCGGTGGCCACCGTGGCCACCCCCAACCTCGACGAGGTGGCCCAACTCACCGGTGTGCGGGTCGAGTCGGAGTCCCACCTGCGCGAGGCAGCCCGGGCCGTCCTGTCGTACGGACCGAAGTGGGTGCTCGTCAAGGGGGGCCATCTCCCGGGTGACGCCGTCGACCTGCTCACCGACGGCTCCGCCGAACACTGGCTGCGCGCGCCCCGCCACGACAACCGGCACACCCACGGCACCGGCTGCACCCTCGCCTCAGCGATCGCCTCGCAGCTCGCGAAGGGACACTCCGTGCCGGAGGCGGTGACCGCCGCCAAGGAGTACGTCACCGGCGCGATCAGCGCCGGGTTCGCCCTCGGCGGCGGCATCGGACCCGTGGACCACGCCTGGGCGCTGCGGAGGGGTTCCACGCCGGGTACTCCGGCAGCTTGACGTTCGTCCCCGACCAGGAGCGACGGACGGTCCTTCAGGGCGGTTGCCAGTAGCCGGTCCCGGTCGCTCCAGGGCAGCGCAAAAAGCCGGCCCACCGTGAGGTGGACCGGCTCAGTGCAGCGAACCAGCAGTGGCCGCGCGCTTAGCTGTGCGTCAGCGCGAGACCTTGCCGGCCTTGATGCACGAGGTGCAAGCGTTCACGCGCTTCGGCGTCCCGCCGACCACGGTACGGACGCGCTGGATGTTCGGGTTCCAGCGACGGGACGTACGGCGGTGCGAGTGCGAGATGTTGTTGCCGAAGCCCGGCCCCTTGCCGCAGACGTCGCAGTTGGCAGCCACGGGTCACTCCAAAGACTTCAGATGCACTTACGGTCGGATCCCGGCATGCCGGGATCGAGATCGTAGGATCAGAGATCTGAGTGGCGCTGCCAGGGGGAATGGCCCGATCGGGATCGGGCAACCGGAGCAGCATACAACGACTGCGCCAGTAGAACGAAACTACCATGGTTGACCAGGCACTCGCTCCCGGCCCTCTTCCGGCGGGCACCGGCCCTGGGTCTACGCTGCGTCCAGTCCAGCAGCCCGAGGAGGCGCAGGTGGCGCAGGTGCCGCAGACATTCTTCGATGCTCTCGCGGTGCGCACCTGGTGCGGCCTCGCGCTGCGGGCGCTGGGTCGGGCGCGCGAGGAGATCGACGCGATCAACGTCTATCCCGTCGCCGACGGGGACACCGGCACCAACCTGTATCTGACCGCGGAGTCGGCCGCCGCCGCGGTGGAGGCCGTCTTCGAGGCCCATGACGCCCACGACTCGGGGAAACCGGCCCTCGCCGACGCCGCGCACGCGATGGCGCACGGAGCCCTCATAGGCGCCCGCGGGAACTCGGGCACGATCCTCGCCCAGCTCCTGCGCGGCATGGCCCAGGTGCTGGCCGCCGACGGTGAGACGGCTCACACGGACGGCGCGGGACTCCGGCTCGCCCTGCGGCACGCGGCCGACTCCGCCCGCCAGGCCGTGGCCCACCCCGTCGAGGGCACGGTCCTCACGGTCGCCTCGGCCGCCGCCGACGCGGCCGGGGCAGCGGAGGGCGACTGCGGGACGGTCGCCCGGGCCGCCTACGAGGGGGCGCGCGCCGCCCTCGCCGCGACACCCGGCCAGCTCGCCGTCCTGGAGCGGGCCGGAGTGGTGGACGCCGGCGGGCGGGGGCTCGTGGCGGTGCTGGGGGCGCTGGTGGAGACGTTCACGGGGGAGGTGCCCAGGGCGGTGCCGGTCGTGAGCGAGACGGGGCACGCGCGCGTGGCGGGCGATCCGGACCTGACGTCCTCCGCGGACTCCGCCGAGGTCCCCACCACCTCCCCCGGAGCCCCCGCCGACGCCCCCGAGGAGTGCGCCGACGCCCCGGCCACCGGAGGCCCCGCCTTCGAGGTGATCTACCTCCTGGAGGCCGACGACACCGCCGTCGCACGGCTGCGGCAGCGGCTCGACGGGCTCGGGGACTCCCTCGTGGTGGTCGGCGGCGACGGACTGTGGAACGTCCACGTGCACGTCGACGACGCGGGCGCCGCCGTGGAGGCGGGTGTCGAGGCCGGACGGCCGTACCGGATCCGCATCACGCACTTCGGCCTCGGTGACGTGCACACCACCGGTGCCGAACGGCCGCCCCGCGAACGCGCCCAGCGGGCCGTCGTCGCCGTCGTGCCCGGTGAGGGCCTGGCAGGGCTGTACACCGAGGCGGGAGCGACCACGGTGCTCGCCCGTCCCGGGGAGCCGCCCGCGAGCGGGGAGCTCGTGGAGGCCGTACGGCGGGCCCACGCGCGCGAGGTGGTGCTGCTGCCCAATGACGCCGACCTGCGGCACACCGCGGCCGCCGCCGCCGAGCAGGCCCGCACGGAGGGCATCCGGGTCGCGCTGATCCCAACCCGCTCCGCGGTCCAGGGCATCGCGGCCCTCGCCGTGCACGAGCCGGAGCGCCGGTTCGACGAGGACGTCGTCCAGATGACCTCGGCGGCCGGCGCGACCCGCTACGCCGAGGTCGCCGTCGCCGAACGCCAGTCCTGGACCATGGCCGGCATCTGCCAGGCCGGTGACGTCCTCGGACTCATCGACGGGGACGTGGCCGTGATCGGCTCGGACGTCACCGTCACCGCCGAGACCGTCCTGGACCGCATGCTCTCGGCCGGCGGCGAGCTGGTCACCCTGGTCCTCGGCGACGAGGCCCCCGAGTCCGTCGCCGAGCACCTGGAGACGCGGGTACGGGAGTCGTACCTCGCCGTGGACACGGTGGTGTACCGGGGCGGACGGCAGGGGGCCGTGCTGCTCATCGGGGTCGAGTAGAACCTTCGGGCGGGTCGAGTAGAACCTTCGGGCGATCAGCCGTCCTGTCCCGCCATGAGCCCCAGCATCTGCTCCGCCTCGGCCCGCCGCGTCCGTGCCGTGTCGTCGGCCCCGTCCGCGTCGCCGTAGGCGTCGAGCACGGCACGCGCGCGTGCTGCCGCCTCCGCCGGTCGGCTCAGGTCGGCCGCCAGCCAGCCCGCCGCGAGTTCGGCACCGGTCCGGGCGTCCAGGGCGTCGTCCCCGAGCGAGGCGAACACGACGACCGCCTCCACCACCTGGGCCAGCGCCTCCTCCAGCACCGCCCGGATCGCATCGTCCTCGGCGTCGTCGGGCACCGAACGAGCGAGCAGGTCCCCGAACTGCCGGTGCGTGTGCCCGAGTTCCCCGACGAGCCGCCGGCGCGCCTCCTCGTCGGCCCGCGCGTCCCCCAGGGCGACATCGCACTCGCGGACCGCGTCCGCCATCAACGCCCGTGCCGCGCCCGCCCCGTCCTCCGCGCGCAGCGCGAGCCAGGCGCGGGCTCGCAGGGAGCGCACGAGGCCGTGCACATTGTCGAGCTGACGCCACAGAGCGCCCGCGCGCGCGTACGCCCGGTCGGCCTCGACGGGCAGCCCCGCGGCCCCCAGGGACTCGGCGGCGAGGTGGGCGAGCGTGGCGTGGTCGTGCTGCTCGGGCCACTGCCGGGCGATCTCGGCGGCCTGAAGACGCCGTTCGGCCGCCTCCCGGTGCTCGCCCAGCTCGCTCAGACAGTCGCCGAGCCACCACTGCGTCTGTACGACCGTCCCCTCGCCGTGCCTCTCCGCGCTCAGGTCGGGCAGCGCCGACTCCAGCACCTCCGCGGCCTCGGCCCACCGGCCGAGACGCAGCAGGAACCCGCCGAGCTGGTGCCGGGCCAGGGCACCCAGCGTCGGTCCCTCACCGGCCTCGTCGGCCCAGTGAGCGGCCTCCAGGGCGTGCTCGGCGGCCTCCTCGGCGAGCCCCCGGCCGCCGACGACCTCGGCGAGCTGGAGATGCAGCTGGGCCCGCCCCACCGCCTCCAGGTGCGGCCCACCGTGCTCCAGGGCCGCCCGCAGCGCCCCTTCCGTGCCGTCCAGGTCGCCCAGGTGGTGCAGGAGCCCGGCCAGCCTGGCCTCGTACTCCACCGCGAACCACGGCACGCCCGCGGCCACGAACCCCGCCGCGGCCCGGGTGAACAGCTCGGTCGCCCCGGGCAGGTCCCCGGTCCGCGAGGCCAGCTCCGCCAGCATCGCCCGCGCCTCGGCGACCCGCGCGGCGAGCCGCACATCGTCCCCGGTCCGCCCCTCGACGAGGGCGAGCACCTCCCGTACGGCCGACTCGGCGTCGGTCAGGAACGCCTCGTCCTCACTCTCGTGCACCCGCCGCATCAGGATCCGGGCCCGGCTCATCAGTACCGACGCCGTCTGCGGGACGCCCGTGTCGTCGCCGGAGTAGAGCGCGAGGACCTCGTCGTACGGACCGGCGACCGCCGCGAGCGCCGTGTCCACCTCGCCCGCCAGCGCGCGGACGTACGCGGCACGCGCGCGTGCGGCAAGGGCCTCGCCCGGGTCGCCCGCCTCCGCGTACAACTCGGCGGCGCGCTCGAACAGTTCGAGGCCCTCGGGGCCCCGGTCCATGGCCTCGTGGTCGGCGATCTCCGCCCGGTCGCGCGGGTCCAGTTCGACGCCCTCGGCGGCCCGGGCGACCGCCGCCCACGCCTCCACGGCGTTCGGCTGGAGGGTGTCCGACAGCCGCCGGGCCTCGGCGACCAGCGCGGGCAGATCGGGTTCCCGGGCGGTCACGGGGGCCGGAGACACGGGCACGGGAGCGGCGGCCGTGCGGACCGCCCGTACCCCCAGCGGCAGCCGCTCCACCAGCGGGCGCTGCGCCATACGCGCGCGTGCCCGTTCGCTGACGTGGGTCGTGCCGTTGCGCTGGTCGAAGCGGGCGGCCAGCGCGAGGGCCTCCTCGCGCGCGTGGGCGGCGAGTTCGGCCGCGGTCCAGGACCGGCCCGCGGGCCCCGGCACCGGCCGGTCGCCCGGGCCCAGCTCGGTCAGCCGGTCCATCAGCAGGGCCACCACGGCCGTGAAGTCCAGCCTGCTGCGTGGATGGCCGTCGTCCGTGAAGTACGCGGGACGCTCCGCGAGCAGCTCCAGGGCGCGTGCCTCGTTGCCGCTGAGCGCGCAGAACTCGACGTGGTCCGCGTAGGCGCCGCGCATGCTCTCCATGGACCGCACGAGCCGGAAGCCGCGCAGATGGTTGGCGCGCGCCTCGTCGAGCCGGCCCAGGCGCAGCAAGGGCTTCAGGGAGGAGGCGAGGACCGCGTGCGGCTCGTGGGCGCAGGTGAACTCGCCCTCCAGGACCGGCGCCCACAGATCGAGCGCCTCCTCGTCCCGACCGTGCTGCGACTGCCACCAGCCCTGTTCGTGCAGCTCGCAGGCGTGGCAGTCGGCCATGCCGTCCCGGTCGGCGGCCAGCCACGCGGCGTAGGCGCGCTCGGCCCGCTCCAGGTCCCCGACGTGCGCGGCCACGCTGTACTCGGCGCTGCGCACGGCCCGCTCGGAGTGCCCGGCCAGCCGGTAGCGGTGCTCCATCTCGCCGAGCCACTTCTCCATGGCGGCGAGCGGGATGTGCGGCTGGTCCAGCATGCCGGCCGTCATCCACTTGAAGACCCAGTGCAGCGAGTGCGTCTCGTACTCGTCGAAGTCCTCCGGGCGCTCGTCCCACATGCGCAGCAGCCGCGCGAAGGGGACGAACATCTTGGCCTTCTCGGAGCTGTAGTTGTAGACCTTCAACTGGTGTCCGAGCGCCTCGATCACCGCCAGGGGGATGTTCAGCTTCTCGGCCTCGGCGAGCAGCTGTTCCGCGCGCGCGTTGCGGGCGGGCCCCTCCGGCTCCTCGGCGTTCTCCGCCATCGCCAGGCGCAGCGCGTCGAAGGCCGCGTTCGACTCGACTCCGCTCATCAGCGGCCCTCCTCGCCGTTCGTGGCCCACTCCAGCAGGCCGATGAAGGCCCGGTTCAGCAGCGCCGAGTCAGCGGGCCTCAGCGGTCGCTGGGCCATCAAGAGCGCCTGTCCGTACAGGGACTCGGTGGCGGTGCCCATCAGCTCCGGGTCGCCCAGTGAACCGATCCGCCGTACCAGCGGGTTGAGATGGTTGAGCACGAGACGCGCGCGTGGGGCGCTGCCGCGCAGCGAGCCGAGGATGCCCGCCCACAGGTCGTCCGCCTGGTCCTCGGCCTCCGCCCGAGCCTGTTCGTGCCGGGCGTCGCGGTCGTCCAGGTGCAGCGCGGGCACGGACAGCGGCCGGAAGGCCCGCAGGACGACATCGCAGCCCAGCGGGTCCAGCCTGGCCCGCGCGGCCGCGAGGAAGCCGGACAGGGCGAGCTCCTCGGCCGGATCGACCAGGTCCATGTGGGCGGTGACGGTGTCCGCGTCCAGCTCGGCGACGACCGTGCCCGGGCGCACCGAGGGCAGCGCCTCGACCAGGTCGCTGTCGTAGGTGTAGCCGCCGTTGACCACGCCGACGCCCTGGGCGGAGGCGATCGGCGCGACCTGGCGGTACTCCTCGACGGTCCGCGTGAAGTGCACGACCGCGTGCCGCTGCGCGAACTCCTCCAGGGACAGCCGCCCGTCGGTGGTCTCGAACGGCAGCCAGGGCAGCATCGTGCGCAGCATGTCCATGTCGTGCCGGGCGAGCGACTTCACGCCCAGGTGGTGCACGGCCAGGAACGCCGCGAGCCGCTCCGGGTCCCCGGCGGCGAGCCCCGTCAGCCAGGACCGGATCCGTTCCCCGAGCGCCTCCCGCACGGCGGCCAGGGTCTCGTCCTCGTACAGCGACTCGCGCGAGGCCGTGGGCCGCAGGCTGTCGGTGTCCAGGACACAGCGCACGAAGAACGCCCAGTCCGGCAGCAGCTGTTCGGCCCGCTCGGTCAGCAGCATGCCCTTGAGGTGCACGCGATGGGTGGCCCGCTGGGCGGGACTGACCGCCGAGGGCAGGACGTACGCCACCCCGCGGATCCCGGCCAGCGGAACGTTCAGCTCGATCGAGTCCAGCGGGGTGAAGCCGAACAGCTCGTGGCAGTGCCGGGCAAGGGCCACCCGGCGGGTGGCGGGGGAGGGGTAGGGCCGGTCCCAGGGCGCGGGCAGATCGGTGACCGCCTCGTCGCCGACCCGGACGTCGTACGGCAGCAGGGAGCCGAAGTCCCGGGCGAGCCGCAGCACCCGCTCGGGCGAGAGCCACTCGCCGGCCCCGGCCCGCGCCACCAGGTGCACGGTGGTGCCCGGCTCCGGACGGGCGTCGTGGGGCAGCGTCCGCACCCGGTACGAACCGTCGTCGCTCGCCGTCCACTCCACGGGCGGCGCGTCCGGCGTGCGGGCGCTGCGGCTGACCACGCGGATCCGCTCGGCGACCACGAAGCACGCCAGCAGACCGATGCCGAACTGCCCGAGGAAGTCGGAGCGGACCTCCTGAACTCCCTCGGCCCGCTTGGAACTGCGTCCGATGGTGGCCAGCAGGTCGTGCACGTCCGCCTCGGTGAGGCCGACCCCGGAGTCCTCGACCCGCAGGGTGCCTTCCTCGGCGTACAACCGCACACGGGCCGGGGCGTCCGGTTGCTCGGCCCGCCGGGCCGTGATCGCGTCCACCGCGTTCTGGAGCAGCTCGCGGAGGTAGACCTTGGGGCTGGAGTAGAGGTGATGGGAGAGGAGGTCCACCAGACCGCGCAGGTCGACCTGGAACGTATGAGGTTGCTGAGGCACCTGGGGTGTCTGTGACTGTGAGGTCTGGGAATCCATCGTCGCAGCGCCGGTGGGGGGAACGTTCGCGCGGCGCGGGGTCGGGCGGTCCCGGGTGGGGCGGTGACCGCGGGCGGATGGCCGGAGCGCGCCATCGTATGCCCCCAACCAGCCGTCTGACCAGGGGTTTCCCGGTATGTATACGGCAATGTCAGTGGTGTGGTGTGCAATGGATCTCGTGCCCGCACTGGAAGAACCGTTGAAGAAGGTGCTCGGCCCCGCCACCGCGAAGGTGATGGCCGAGCACCTCGGCCTGCACTCCGTCGGCGACCTCCTGCACCACTACCCGCGCAGATACGAGGAGCGGGGACAGCTCACGCACCTCGCCGACCTGCCCATGGACGAGCACGTCACCGTGGTCGCCCAGGTCGCCGACGCCCGCCTGCACACCTTCGCCTCCGCCAGGGCGCCGCGCGGCAAGGGGCAGCGGCTGGAGGTCACCATCACGGACGGCAGCGGCCGCCTCCAACTGGTCTTCTTCGGCGCCGGCGTGCACAAGCCCCACAAGGAACTCCTGCCGGGCACCCGCGCGCTGTTCGCCGGAAAGGTCTCCCTCTTCAACCGCCGCCTCCAACTGGCGCACCCGGCCTACGAGTTGCTGCGAGGTGCCGAAGACGAGGCAGCGGAGACCGTCGAGTCCTGGGCGGGCGCCCTGATCCCGATCTACCCCGCCACCGCCAAACTGGAGTCCTGGAAGATCGGCAAGGCGATCCAGACGGTCCTGCCGAGCGCGCAGGAGGCGGTCGACCCCCTCCCGGAGTCCCTCCGCGAGGGTCGCGGCCTGGTCCCCCTTCCCGAGGCCCTCCTGAAGATCCACCGCCCGCACACCAAGGCCGACATCGCCGACGCCCACGCCCGCCTCAAGTGGGACGAGGCCTTCGTCCTCCAGGTCGCCCTCGCCCGCCGCCGCCACGCGGACGCCCAACTCCCGGCAGTGCCGCGGAAACCCGCTCCCGACGGCCTGCTCTCGGCCTTCGACGACCGCCTGCCCTTCACCCTCACCGACGGCCAGCAGAAGGTCTCCAAGGAGATCTTCGACGACCTGGCGACCGACCATCCGATGCACCGGCTGCTCCAGGGGGAAGTGGGCTCGGGAAAGACGCTGGTGGCTCTGCGCGCCATGCTCGCCGTCGTCGACGCGGGTGGGCAGGCCGCCATGCTGGCCCCCACCGAGGTGCTCGCGCAGCAGCACCACCGCTCGATCGTCGAGATGATGGGCGAGCTCGCCGAGGGCGGAATGCTGGGCGGATCCGAGCACGCCACCAAGGTCGTGCTGCTCACCGGGTCGATGGGGACGGCCGCGCGCAGGCAGGCGATGCTGGATCTGGTCACCGGTGAGGCCGGGATCGTGATCGGCACCCACGCGCTGATCGAGGACAAGGTGCAGTTCCACGACCTGGGCCTGGTCGTGGTCGACGAGCAGCACCGCTTCGGCGTGGAGCAGCGGGACGCCCTGCGCGGCAAGGGCAAACAGCCGCCCCACCTCCTCGTCATGACCGCCACCCCCATCCCGCGCACGGTCGCCATGACGGTCTTCGGCGACCTGGAGACCTCCGTCCTCGACCAGCTGCCGGCCGGCCGCTCCCCGATCGCCAGCCATGTGGTGCCCGCCGCCGACAAGCCCCACTTCCTCACCCGCGCCTGGGAGCGCGTCCGCGAGGAGGTGGAGAACGGCCACCAGGCCTACGTCGTCTGCCCCCGCATCGGTGACGACGTCGACGAGCCCGGCGACCCCAAGAAGTCCGCCAGGAAGAAGTCCCCGGAGGACGAGGCCGAGAAGCGCCCGCCGCTGGCCGTCCTGGACATCGCCGACCAGCTCACCAAGGGTCCGCTCAACGGCCTGAGGGTCGAGGTGCTGCACGGCCGTATGCACCCCGACGACAAGGACGCGGTCATGCGCCGCTTCGCCGCCGGCGAGACCCACGTCCTGGTCGCGACCACGGTCATCGAGGTCGGCGTCAACGTCCCCAACGCCACGGCGATGGTCATCATGGACGCCGACCGCTTCGGCGTCTCCCAGCTCCACCAGTTGCGCGGCCGGGTCGGCCGTGGTTCGGCGCCGGGCCTGTGCCTCCTGGTCTCGGAGATGCCCGAGGCGAGCCCGGCCCGCCAGCGGCTGAACGCGGTGGCGTCGACGTTGGACGGCTTCGAACTCTCCCGCATCGACCTGGAACAGCGCCGCGAGGGCGATGTGCTGGGCCAGGCGCAGTCAGGCGCCCGTACCTCCCTGCGGGTCCTCGCCGTGATCGAGGACGAGGAGATCATCGCGGAGGCGAGGGAGGAGGCGACGGCGGTGGTGGAGGCCGACCCGGAGCTGACATCCCTTCCCGGCCTGCGCACGGCCCTGGCCGCACTCCTGGACGAGGAGAGGGAGCAGTACCTGGAGAAGGGCTGAGAAACTGGATCCGTAACCGTCCCCCGAACAAGGACCGAAGATGACGCGCGTGATCGCGGGCAGAGCCGGCGGACGCCGCCTGGCCGTCCCGCCGGGCAACGGAACCCGTCCCACCTCGGACCGCGCGCGCGAAGGCCTCTTCTCCACCTGGCAGTCCCTACTGGGCGGCCCCCTGTCGGGCGAACGGGTCCTCGACCTCTACGCCGGATCGGGCGCGGTCGGCCTCGAAGCCCTCTCCCGCGGCGCGGGCCACACCCTCCTGGTCGAGGCCGACGCCCGAGCGGCCCGCACGATCCGCGAGAACGTCAAGAACCTGGGCCTACCCGGCGCAGAGGTCCGCGCGGGCAAGGCCGAACAGATCATCCGGACAGGGGCGCCGGCACAGCCGTACGACCTCGTCTTCCTGGACCCCCCGTACCGGGTCACGGACCACGATCTTCGCGAGATTCTCCTCACACTCCGCTCGGAACACTGGCTCGCGCCGGAAGCCCTGGTCACCGTTGAGCGCAGCACCAGAGGCGGTGAATTCGCCTGGCCGCCGGGTTTCGAGGCGGTCAAGGCCCGTCGCTACGGCGAGGGAACGTTTTGGTACGGTCGCGCCGCCTCTACGTGCGAAGACGCACGATGACCGGACCGGAGAGCGAGGGATCTCAAGTGCGCCGCGCCGTCTGTCCCGGGTCGTTCGACCCGATCACCAACGGACACCTCGACATCATCTCCCGCGCCTCCAGACTGTACGACGAGGTCTACGTCGCGGTGATGATCAACAAGTCCAAGAAGGGCCTGTTCGAGATCGACGAGCGGATCGGCCTGATCCGCGAGGTCACCGCCGAGTACGGCAACGTGATCGTCGAGGCCTTCCACGGCCTGCTCGTCGACTACTGCAAGGAGCGCGACATCCCGGCCATCGTCAAGGGCCTGCGCGCGGTCAGCGACTTCGACTACGAGCTCCAGATGGCCCAGATGAACAACGGCCTGAGCGGTGTCGAGACCCTCTTCGTGCCGACCAACCCCACCTACAGCTTCCTGTCCTCCTCGCTCGTCAAGGAGGTCGCCACCTGGGGCGGAGACGTCTCCCACCTGGTGCCCCCGAGGGTCCTCGAAGCCCTGAACGAGCGCCTCCGGAAGGGCTGATGGGGCTACAGTCGTCCCGTCCGTCTCCAACACGGCTTTAGAGAGTGGCGAGCACAGGTGGACGTGCAGAAGAAGCTCGACGAGATCGTCGCCGCGGTCTCCGGCGCCCGGTCGATGCCCATGTCGGCCTCGGTGATGGTCAACCGCGCCGAACTGCTCGCGATGCTCGAAGAGCTGCGCCAGGCCCTGCCCGGCTCCCTCGCGCAGGCGCAGGAGCTGATCGGCGACCGTGAGCAGATGGTCGAGCAGGCCCGCCAGGAGGCCGAGCGGATCATCTCCACGGCCCACGCCGAGCGCGGCTCCCTGATCTCCGACACCGAGATCGCCCGCCGCTCCCAGGCCGAGGCCGACCGGATCCTGAACGAGGCCCGCCAGGAGGCCGAGGAGGTCCGCGCGGAGGCCGACGACTACGTCGACTCCAAGCTCGCCAACTTCGAGGTCGTCCTCACCAAGACCCTCGGCTCGGTGGGCCGCGGCCGCGAGAAGCTCCTCGGCACCGGCCCGGGCCTCGACGAGAACGGCTACGAGGACGAGGACGCCCCCGAGCGCAGCCACGACCCCGAGACCCTGCGCAAGGACGCCGACTCCTACGTCGACGCCAAGCTCGGGGCCTTCGAGGCGGTCCTCGCCAAGACCCTGGAGGCGGTGGGCCGCGGCCGCCAGAAGCTGCACGGCCGTATCGCCTCCGACGACCTCGGCGCCCTCGGCGACAACACCGCCACCGTCCAGCACTCCAGCGACGCCGACTACCTGGCCGACCTCACCGCCCTCGCGGAGCAGGACGCCCGGGCCCAGGCCGAGCAGCAGCCCCAGCAACCGGACTACGCCCAGCAGCTGGCGTACGGCTACCAGCAGCAGACCGACGCCTACGCGGGCTACCAGCAGCAGCCCGACCCGTACGCCCAGCAGGACCAGTACGGCTACCAGCAGGCCGACCCCTACGCCTACCAGGGCTACGACCAGCAGCAGGCCGCCTACGATCAGCAGCAGGCCCAGCAGCACCAGTCCCAGCAGAGCTACGCCCTCGACGAGACCAGCCTCTTCGACACCGGCATGATCACACCGGAGCAGTTGAGGGCGTACGAGCAGGGTCGCGGCCAGTAAGGGACCACCGGATTGGGCCGTGAGCGAAAGGTCCAGTATCCTGGCTCTTCGGTCGCGTGTACGTCCGCGATCAACGCTGCCCGGGAAGCACCGAAGGGCGGCGTCCCTCTGAGCTCGAAGATCGAAAGCAGGAATGGCTCCCAACGCTCGCCTCGACCACCGCAACCCTCTCGTGTTCGACACACATGAGCTGGGGCGGCGTCCTGGCGCGCTGCAGCGCCTGACCCGTGAGATCGACGCTCCCAAGGATCTCGGCATCCAGGGAGTGATCGGAGTGCCGGAAGGCGCCCCGGTCGAGCTCGAACTCCGACTCGAGTCGGTCATGGAAGGGGTGCTTGTCACAGGCACCGCCCGTGCACAGGCCGAGGGGGAGTGCGTAAGGTGTCTGGAGCCGCTTGAGCTGGCGCTCGAAGCGGACTTCCAGGAGATGTTCTCGTACCCCGACGCCGACGACCGTGGCCGCGTGAAAGCGGAACCGGCCGACGACGCCGAGGAATCCGCAGAAAACGAGGACAGGCTCTTCATCGAGGACGGCTTGTTCGACCTCGAACCCGTGCTGCGTGATGCGGTGGTGCTCGCACTGCCGATGCAGCCGGTGTGCCAGGACGACTGCCCCGGCCTGTGCTCCGAGTGCGGAGCGCGGCTGGCGGACGACCCGGACCACCACCATGACGCCGTCGACATCCGTTGGGCGGCACTGCAGGGACTCGCCGGTTCACTCGAAGACGGCGAGAAGGACGAGATGAGTGGCGAAGCGCCTCGATCGGCGCCCGCCAACGAGAAGCAGGAGAAGTAGCCGTGGCTGTTCCGAAGCGGAAGATGTCGCGCAGCAACACGCGCCACCGCCGGTCGCAGTGGAAGGCTGCGGTCCCCACCCTGGTTGCGTGCGAGCGCTGCCACGAGCCCAAGCTGCAGCACATCGCGTGCCCCGCTTGTGGCACCTACAACAAGCGCCAGGTCCTCGAGGTCTGAGCGGCTGGTGAGAGGCACTGTGTCCACGCCGAAGAAGAACTCGGGCGACAACCAGGCCTCGTCCCACACGCTGTTGGAAGGGCGGCTCGGGTACAAGCTCGAGTCCGCCCTTCTGGTGCGTGCGCTGACCCACCGTTCCTACGCGTACGAGAACGGCGGTCTGCCGACCAACGAGCGTCTGGAGTTCCTCGGGGACTCCGTGCTCGGCCTCGTGGTCACGGACACGCTGTACAACACCCACCCCGACCTGCCCGAAGGCCAACTGGCCAAGTTGCGGGCCGCGGTGGTCAACTCGCGTGCGCTGGCGGAGGTCGGCCGCGGGCTCGACCTGGGTTCCTTCATCCGGCTCGGCCGTGGTGAAGAGGGCACAGGCGGCCGGGACAAGGCATCCATCCTCGCCGACACCCTCGAAGCGGTGATCGGCGCGGTCTATCTCGACCAGGGTCTCGAGGCGGCGAGCGAGCTCGTCCACCGGCTCTTCGATCCACTGATCGAGAAGTCCTCGAACCTCGGTGCCGGCCTGGACTGGAAAACCAGTCTCCAGGAGCTCACCGCGACCGAAGGACTCGGCGTACCCGAGTACCTGGTCACGGAGACCGGCCCCGATCACGAGAAGACCTTCACTGCTGCCGCCCGCGTCGGAGGCGTCTCGTACGGCACCGGCACCGGCCGCAGCAAGAAGGAGGCGGAGCAGCAGGCCGCGGAGTCCGCCTGGAGGTCCATCCGGACCGCCGCGGACGAGCGCGCCAAGGCGGTGGCCGAGAAGGCCGTCGAGGCCGTTGAGGTCGTTGAGGTCGTCGAAGCCGCCGAGGACGACGACGAAGGTCCGTCGTCCGTCTCCGCCTGACGCCTGGGAAGCACCCAGCGCGTCTGGAAGAACAGCGCAGCCGAGCGCCTGCCCCAGAACACCGGGGCGGGCGCTCCGCTCATCACCGGTCCGTGACGGGGGAGTCCCATGCCCGAGTTGCCCGAGGTCGAGGTCGTACGGCGTGGCCTCGAGCGGTGGGTCGCCCACCGCACGGTCGCCGAGGTCGAGGTGCTGCACCCGCGTGCGGTGCGCCGTCACCTCGCCGGTGCCGACGACTTCGCGCACCGCCTCAAGGGCCATCGCGTCGGCACTCCCAGCCGCCGCGGGAAGTACCTCTGGCTGCCCCTGGAGGACACGGACCAGTCGGTCCTGGCCCACCTCGGGATGAGCGGCCAGCTCCTGGTGCAGCCGCATGCCGCGCCCGACGAGAAGCACCTCAGGATCCGGATGAGGTTCGCGGACGAGGTCGACACCGAGCTCCGCTTCGTCGACCAACGCACCTTCGGCGGACTGTCGTTGCACGACAACACCCCCGACGGCCTGCCCGACGTCATCGCGCACATCGCCCGCGACCCCCTCGACCCGCTCTTCGACGACGAGGCCTTCCACCAGGCCCTGCGCCGCAAGCGCTCCACCATCAAACGGGCCCTGCTGGACCAGTCGTTGATCAGCGGAGTCGGCAACATCTACGCGGACGAGGCCCTTTGGCGCTCCCGCATCCACTACGAGCGCCCCACCGCGAACTTCACGCGCCCCCGCACGGCCGAACTCCTGGGCCACGTAAGGGATGTGATGAACGCGGCCCTCGCGGTCGGCGGCACCAGCTTCGACAGCCTGTACGTCAACGTCAACGGCGAGTCGGGGTACTTCGACCGGTCCCTGGACGCGTACGGCCGTGAGGGGCTGCCGTGCAAGCGGTGCGGTACGCCGATGCGCCGACGGCCCTGGATGAACCGGTCCAGCTACTTCTGCCCGAGGTGTCAGCGGGCGCCGCGCGTCACGTCGTAACGCTCGCGGGCGGCGAGGACGTCGTCCATGCGGCCCTCGACGAAGCGGATGAGGTCCAGGAGGCGCTCGGCGACCTCGTGGCCCAGGGGGGTCAGCTCGTAGTCGACGCGGGGCGGGTTGGTGGGCTGGGCCTCGCGGTGCACCAGGCCGTCGCGCTCCAGGCCCTGGAGCGTCTGGGAGAGCATCTTCTCGCTCACGCCGTCGACGCGGCGGCGCAGTTCGTTGAAGCGCAGCGAGCCCTCGTACAGGGCGCCGAGGGTCAGTGCGCCCCAGCGGCCCGTCACGTGCTCCAGGGTGCCGCGCGAGGGGCAGGCCTTGGCGAACACGTCGTACGGGAGGTCCCGCGCCTCCGGGGGCTGCTGCGTGGTGTCCATATCTCGAGCGTACTGGAAGACAGCACTAACTGGCAGGTTGCACTAACCAGAAGTTAGCGCAACCTGTCCCGGTGTCACTCCTAGTACCCGAAGTCCTGGGTCCACCAGGGGCCGCCCGGACCGAACTGCACGCCCACGCCCAGCGTCTTGAAGTCGCAGTTCAGGATGTTGGCCTTGTGGCCGGGGCTGTTCATCCAGGCTTCCATGACCGCGGCCGGGTCGGACTGGCCCCGGGCGATGTTCTCGCCGCCGAGAGTGGTGATTCCGGCCTTGGCCGCGCGGTCCCACGGGGTGGCGCCGCTCGGGTCGGTGTGGTCGAAGAAGCCCTGGTCGGCCATGGCCTTGCTGAAGGCCCCGGCCAGGTCGGCCAGCGCGCTGTTGGCGGCGACCGGGCTGCAGCCGACCTTCGCCCGCTCGACGTTGACGAGCTCCAGCACCTGGGCAGCGGCCGCGGCCTCCGTGGAGACCTCCACCGGCGCGGTGGTCTCCTTCTTCGCCGGCTCCCGCTCCTTCTGTGAAGGGGTCGTCTCCGGCTTCTCGCTCGGGGTGGCCGCCGGCTTCTTGGTCGGCTTCTCGGTCGGCGCGGCCGTCGAGGTCGAGGTCGACGGGGCCGGCGAGGGGGAGGAGGCGCGCTCGGCGTCCCGGCTCGTCGACGAGCCGTCCTCGCGGCCGTCGGCGCTGCCGGAGGTGCCACCCTGCTCGGCGGGGGTGTTGGTCGGCGAGCCGGCCGCCTGCACATCGCCGCCGGTCGTGCTGCCGCCGCCGATCTTGTAGTTGTCCAGGCCCGGCACCACACCCGTGGCGACCGCGACCGTGCCGATCGCGACGGCGGCCGAGACCCCGAGCAGACCGGTCTTGACCGGCGTCACGAGGTTCCTCTTGCGTCGGCGGTGCGAGCCGCCCCGGCGCGGACCGTCGGCGGGCGTGTAGCCCTCGCCCCGGTACAGCGCGTACTCCTCCTCCGACGCGAACAGGTAGGCGTCACTGCGCGCGTAGGGGTCGGCGTCCTCGTGGGCCGGGTGGATCGTGGTGGCCGCCGAGGTGAAGTCGTACGAGTCCTGCGGGTCGTATCCGCTCCCGTAGGAGCTGTGCGTCGGTGTGACCCCCGTGGCGCGGCCCGTGGCGGCGCGGCCGGCGGCGGAGCGTCGGTGGCGTCCCATGTCCTTGCCTTCCTCGTCTGTGCTTGAGGTCGACACGTCCCCCCGGTCAACCAAAGTTACAAAACCCACACCATCGAGTGAGTTTCGTATGAGATTCATTGGCAGCGGACAGTACCGCATGCCGCCAGATGAAGGAGTGCCGGGAGAGACATTGGCCGGTTAGGTTGCACTCATGAGCGAGGATGTACGACTGGTCGCCTGGGTGCGTGGACGCGTCCAAGGTGTGGGTTTCCGCTGGTTCACGCGGGCCAAGGCGCTGGAGATCGGCGGCCTGAGTGGTTTTGCTCTCAATCTGGACGACGGACGCGTCCAAGTGGTCGCGGAAGGTCCGCGGAAAGGCTGCCAGGAGCTCCTCGACTGGCTCCTGGGCGACGACACGCCCGGCCGCGTCGACGGCGTCACCGAGATCTGGGACACACCTCGCGGGGGTTACGACGGCTTCGCCATCCGCTGAGCCGTTTCTGTAAAGCGGGCGGGGTGGGAGCGCGGGGGCATGCCGCGGGCACCTGCCGGAAGCAGAAAGGCCCAGGTGGTTGCCAAGAAGCCCAGGCCGTGGCAGGCTCCCGGCCTAAGAATGATCGTCACGCCCCCGGGGTCCCGAGGGAGCCGCAGCGCCGCCGTTCTCAGGCCGCGCCGGCGCGGGTTGCCACCAATACGGGGCGTGATCGTGTTGACCGTCAAACTTTTTGGTGAGACGCTGAAAGCACCCCGCGCACCTTAGCTGTTTGGCATGGAAGAACGGCAGCACGAACTAAAGAGTGTCAAGCACCGCGGGTGCGAATCCCTCACGACCCACACCGCATCGGTCGGTCACTCAGTGTGGAGGACCATCCATCATGGCAAAGGCGCTTCTCGGTTACGTCGGCGGCTCGGACCCTCGACTCCTCGCCGAGATGCGACGGCTCCAGCAGCGCGTCCAGGACCTGGAATCCGAGCTCGTACGGATCCAGGCGGAGAACGACGCGCTCGCGGCTGCCGCTTCTCACGACAGGATCATGGAGAGCATCGACGCACACCAGGCGGAGCCTGCGCTCACCTGATCGCTGCATCGCTCCACGACAGCTCACGCAGTGGTCGGGCGGCCTGTATCAACCGCTAAGTAAGTTGTCAGAGTTTGCAAGGGACGCTTCGGCGTCCCTTCTTTCTTGCCCCCGTGCACCCTTTCACTCTCTTAACGTTTGGTGTGCCCTCCACGTTCAACGGTGAAACCGCGGGCAACAGCACGTTCATGGAGTGAGACACCCCCGGAAGGTAGAGTCCAGCGCCGTGCACCTCAAGGCCCTGACCCTCCGAGGGTTCAAGTCGTTCGCCTCGGCGACCACGCTCCGGTTCGAGCCGGGGATCACATGCGTGGTCGGTCCGAACGGCTCGGGCAAGTCCAACGTCGTGGACGCGCTCAGCTGGGTCATGGGCGAGCAGGGCGCCAAGTCGCTGCGCGGCGGCAAGATGGAGGACGTCATCTTCGCCGGCACCACCGGCCGCCCGCCGCTGGGCCGCGCCGAGGTGTCCCTGACCATCGACAACTCCGACGGGGCCCTGCCCATCGAGTACGCCGAGGTCACCATCACGCGGATCATGTTCCGCAACGGCGGCAGCGAATACCAGATCAACGGCGACACCTGCCGTCTCCTGGACATCCAGGAACTCCTGTCCGACTCCGGCATCGGCCGCGAGATGCACGTCATCGTCGGCCAGGGCCAGCTCGACTCCGTCCTGCACGCCGACCCGACCGGCCGCCGCGCCTTCATCGAGGAGGCCGCCGGCGTCCTCAAGCACCGCAAGCGCAAGGAGAAGGCGCTGCGCAAGCTGGACGCGATGCAGGCCAACCTCGCGCGCGTGCAGGACCTCACCGACGAACTCAGGCGCCAGCTCAAGCCGCTCGGCAGACAGGCCGCGGTCGCTCGCCGGGCCGCCGTCATCCAGGCCGACCTGCGCGACGCCCGCCTCCGGCTGCTCGCCGACGATCTCGTACGACTGCGGCAGGCGCTGCAGGCCGAGGTCGCGGACGAGGCCGCGCTGAAGGAGCGCAAGGAGGCCGCCGAACAGGAGCTGAAGAAGGCCCTCCAGCGCGAGGCCCTTCTGGAGGACGAGGTACGGCAGCTCACGCCCCGGCTCCAGCGCGCCCAGCAGACCTGGTACGAGCTCTCCCAGCTCGCCGAGCGGGTGCGCGGCACGATCTCGCTGGCCGACGCGCGCGTGAAGAGCGCCACCTCGGCGCCGCCCGAGGAACGGCGGGGCCGCGACCCCGAGGACATGGAACGCGAGGCCGCCCGTATCCGCGAGCAGGAGGCCGAGCTGGAGGCCGCCCTGGAGGCGGCCGAGCGGGCTCTGGAGGACACGGTCGCGCACCGCGCCGAACTGGAGCGCGAGCTCGCCCAGGAGGAACGGCGTCTGAAGGACGTGGCCCGGGCCATCGCCGACCGCCGGGAGGGGCTCGCCCGTCTCAGCGGTCAGGTCAACGCGGCCCGTTCCCGCGCCGCCTCGGCCCAGGCCGAGATCGACCGCCTGGCCGCCGCTCGGGACGAGGCCCAGGAGCGGGCGTTCGCCGCGCAGGAGGAGTACGAGGCCCTGCAGGCCGAGGTGGAAGGACTCGACGCGGGTGACGCGGAACTGGCCGAGCGGCATGACGCGGCCAAGCGGCAGCTCGCCGAGGCGGAGGCCGCACTGACGGCTGCCCGGGAGGCGGCCACCGCGGCGGAACGCAGACGCGCGGCGACGCAGGCGAGGCATGAGGCACTGGCGCTGGGGTTGCGGAGGAAGGACGGCACGGGAGCGCTCCTGGGCGCGAAGGACCGCCTCACCGGCTTGCTGGGTCCGGCGGCGGAACTCCTGACGGTGACGCCGGGCCACGAGGTTGCGCTGGCGGCAGCCTTCGGCGCGGCGGCGGACGCCCTCGCGGTGACTTCCCCGTCGGCAGCGGCAGAAGCGATCCGCCTGCTGCGGAAGCAGGACGGCGGCAGAGCGTCACTGCTCGTCGCCGGGGAGTCGGACCTGCCCAGGGGCGCGGGGAACTGCGCGACCAGCCACGACGGACCCGCGGATGCCGCTCATCAGCACGCGGCAGATCTGGTCCGCGCTCCCTCCGACCTCATGCCCGCCGTCGGTCGCCTGCTCCACGGCATCGTCGTCGTGGGCACCCTCGAAGACGCCGAGGACCTCGTCTACGCCAACCCCCACCTCACCGCCGTGACGGCCGAAGGCGACCTGCTCGGCGCCCACTTCGCCCACGGCGGTTCCGCGGGCGCCCCCAGCCTCCTCGAAGTACAGGCCTCCGTGGATGAGGCCGCAGCGCAACTCGAAGAGCTCGCGATCCGCTGCGAGGAACTCACCGAGGCCCAGCACACCGCCGTGGAGCAGCGAAAAGCAGCGGCTGCCCAGGTCGAGGAACTCGGAGAGCGCCGCCGCGCCGCGGATCGTGAGAAGTCGGCCGTGGCCCAGCAGCTCGGCCGCCTCTCCGGCCAGGCGAAGGGCGCCGCCGGTGAGGCCGAGCGCTCCACCGCGGCGGCCGCCCGGGCGCAGGACGCGCTGGAGAAGGCGCTCGAAGAGGTCGAGGAACTCGCCGAACGTCTCGCCGTCGCCGAGGAGATGCCGGTCGAGGAGGAGCCCGACACGTCGGTACGGGACCGTCTCGCCGCCGACGGTGCCAACGCCCGCCAGACCGAGATGGAGGCCCGTCTCCAGGTCCGTACCCACGAGGAGCGGGTCAAGGGTCTCGCCGGCCGTGCCGATTCCCTCGACCGGGCCGCCCGCGCGGAGCGGGACGCACGCGCGCGTGCCGAACAGCGGCGGGCCCGGCTGCGGCACGAGGCCGCCGTGGCCGAGGCGGTCGCCTCCGGAGCGCGGCAGCTACTCGCGCACGTCGAGGTGTCCCTCGCGCGCGCGGACGCGGAGCGGACCGCCGCCGAGACCGCCAAGGCGCTGCGCGAACGGGAGGTGACCGTCGCGCGGAACACCGGCCGCGACCTCAAGGCCGAGCTCGACAAGCTGACCGACTCCGTCCACCGGGGTGAGGTGCTCGGCGCCGAGAAGCGGATGCGGATCGAGCAACTGGAGACCAAGGCGCTGGAGGAGCTCGGAGTCGAACCGGCGGGTCTGGTCGAGGAGTACGGCCCCCACCAGCTCGTACCCCCCTCTCCGCCGGCCGAGGGCGAGGAGCTGCCCGAGGACCCGGGGCATCCGCGCAACCAGCCGAAGCAGTTCCACCGGGCCGAGCAGGAGAAGCGGCTCAGGGCGGCCGAGCGGGCGTACCAGCAGCTCGGCAAGGTCAATCCGCTCGCGCTGGAGGAGTTCGCGGCGCTGGAGGAGCGGCACCAGTTCCTCAGCGAGCAGTTGGAGGACCTGAAGAAGACCCGCGCCGACCTGCTGCAGGTGGTGAAGGAGGTCGACGAGCGCGTCGAGCAGGTCTTCACCGAGGCCTACCGGGACACCGCACGGGAGTTCGAGGGCGTCTTCAGCCGGCTCTTCCCGGGCGGCGAGGGGCGGCTGATCCTGACCGACCCCGACAACATGCTCACCACCGGCGTGGACGTCGAGGCGCGGCCGCCCGGAAAGAAGGTCAAGCGGCTCAGCCTGCTCTCCGGTGGCGAGCGGTCCCTCACGGCCGTAGCGTTGCTGGTGTCGATCTTCAAGGCGCGGCCCAGCCCGTTCTACGTCATGGACGAGGTCGAGGCCGCCCTCGACGACACCAACCTCCAGCGGCTGATCCGCATCATGCAGGAGCTGCAGGAAGCCTCGCAGCTCATCGTGATCACGCACCAGAAGCGGACGATGGAGGTCGCCGACGCGCTGTACGGCGTCTCCATGCAGGGCGACGGCGTCTCGAAGGTGATCAGTCAGCGGCTGCGTTAGTCCTTGCGTCTACCCCGTTTCCATCTGTTCATTCCTTGAACTCAATGTCCTCATCAGTGCCTGTTTTCTCACACGGCTCTAGGTACTGCTTTCGAAACTTGAAGGCATAGGGTCTGCATCGTTGTTCTTGCCTTCAGGCAGCGTTGCCGATGGCCTTAGGAGTTGAACGTGACCAGCACAGCGCAGGCGCAGAAGTCAGGAGCCGGCACGGCTCACCCCGATCATCTCGGGCACGTCATCTTCATCGCGGCGGCGGCCGCGATGGGCGGATTCCTCTTCGGTTACGACAGCTCCGTGATCAACGGCGCGGTCGAGGCCATCCGAGACCGCTACGACATCGGCTCCGCGGCCCTGGCGCAGGTCATCGCCATCGCCCTGATCGGCTGTGCCATCGGCGCGGCGACCGCCGGACGCATCGCGGACCGCATCGGCCGTATCCGCTGCATGCAGATCTCGGCGGTCCTCTTCACGATCAGCGCGGTCGGTTCGGCGCTGCCCTTCGCGCTGTACGACCTGGCGTTCTGGCGGATTGTCGGCGGCTTCGCCATCGGCATGGCCTCGGTCATCGGCCCCGCCTACATCGCCGAGGTCGCCCCGCCCGCCTACCGGGGCCGTCTCGGCTCCTTCCAGCAGGCCGCGATCGTCATCGGCATCGCCATCTCGCAGCTCGTCAACTGGGGTCTGCTGAACGCCGCCGGCGGCGACCAGCGCGGCAAGCTGATGGGCCTGGAGGCCTGGCAGGTCATGCTCGGCGTCATGGTGATCCCGGCCGTCCTCTACGGCCTGCTCTCCTTCGCCATCCCCGAGTCCCCGCGGTTCCTGATCTCCGTCGGCAAGCGCGACCGGGCCAAGGAGATCCTCGCGGAGGTCGAGGGTGACAAGATCGACCTCGACGCGCGCGTGACCGAGATCGAGAACGCCATGAAGAGCGAGCACAAGTCCACCTTCAAGGACCTGCTCGGCGGCAGCTTCTTCTTCAAGCCGATCGTCTGGGTCGGCATCGGCCTGTCGGTGTTCCAGCAGTTCGTCGGCATCAACGTCGCGTTCTACTACTCCTCCACGCTGTGGCAGTCGGTCGGCGTCGACCCGACGGACTCGTTCTTCTACTCCTTCACGACGTCGATCATCAACATCGTCGGCACCGTGATCGCGATGATCTTCGTGGACCGCGTCGGCCGCCGCCCGCTCGCCCTGATCGGCTCGGTCGGCATGGTGATCGGTCTCGCGCTGGAGGCCTGGGCGTTCTCCTTCGACCTGGTCGACGGCAAGCTGCCGGCCGCGCAGGGCTGGACCGCCCTGATCGCCGCCCACGTGTTCGTCCTCTTCTTCGCCCTGTCCTGGGGTGTGGTCGTCTGGGTCTTCCTCGGCGAGATGTTCCCGAACCGGATCCGCGCCGCCGCCCTCGGTGTGGCCGCGTCCGCGCAGTGGATCGCCAACTGGGCCATCACCGCGAGCTTCCCGTCGCTGGCCGACTGGAACCTCTCCGCGACCTACGTGATCTACACGGTCTTCGCCGCGCTCTCCATCCCGTTCGTCCTCAAGTACGTCAAGGAGACGAAGGGCAAGAAGCTGGAGGAGATGGGCTGACGGCCCGCCCACGACCCGGGGGGAGGGGCCACCACCCCGCTGCCCGTCTCCCCGCGCACAACACCGCCGCCCCCGGTCCGGCAACCGCCTGGACCGGGGGCGGCGGTGTCGTTCGCGGGGTCACCGGATGAGGACGTCGCCGCCGATCTCCAGGGCCTCGCGGACGCTCTCCTCGATGATCCGCAGCCGGGTCCCGATCCGGTGCCGATGCTCCTCGACCGTCCGCGGCCGCCGCGTGCCGTGGGCGACTCGTCGAGCCGGGAGCGCAACAGCGCCACCTCGCGTGCGAACTCCGGCACGGCTCCGCCTCGACATGCAGATCGGCCCCGGCCGGCACAGGCAGGAAGCGTGCAGCGAGCGACCGCACGAACTCCGAGTCCCACACCGTCGTACGCCACGACTCGAAACCGCCGGACCGGTACACGCCGTCCGGCACGTCGAGCATCCGCCGCCCGGTTGCCGGCCCGGCCCGGTCAGCCACCCAGTGCCGGAAGCACCCGCTCCGCGAACAACCGCAGGCTGCGCCACCCCTCCTCCACCGGCATCCCGCCCGCCAGCGGATGCAGGACGAGGTTGTCGAGCCCCTGCTCCACACACTCGTCCGGCGTGAGGATCCGGTACACGCCCTCCGCGCGCAGTTCGTCCACCGAGCCGGCCGCCGAGCGGACGGCCGAGCGGATGTCGCCGGACTGCCAGGAGGCGTACGTCCGGGCCTCGTGCAGGAAGTGCTCGCCGTGCCGGTCCCACACCTCGTCCGGGTCCTCGGCGATGTGCAGCAACGGCGTCTCTGCCGTCGGCATCATGGTCCAGCCCTCGGTGCCGTACTCGACGAGCCGCTCCTTGTAGTACGCCTCCAGCTCCGGCAGGTGCGCGCTGGGGAAGAAAGGGAGCCCCAGGCGGGCGGCCCGGCGGGCGGCGGCCTTGGAGGAGCCGCCGACCAGGAGGAGGGGGTGCGGATCGGAGAAGGGGCGCGGGGTGACCCGTACGGTACGGCCGCGGTACTCGAACTCCTCGCCGGTCCAGGCCTTGAGCAGGGTCTCCAGCAGCTCGTCCTGCAACCGGCCCCGCCGCCTCCACTCCACGTCGAACAGGGCGTACTCCTCGGGGCGGTACCCGATCCCGGCGACGGTCACCAGCCGGCCGCCGCTCAGCAGATCCAGTACGGCGATCTCCTCGGCCAGACGGAGCGGGTCGTGCAGCGGGCCGATCACGGCCGAGACGGTGACCGCGATCCTGCGCGTCGCGCCGAACACCGCGCCCGCGAAGGCGAACGGCGACGGCAGCCAGTTGTTGTCGACGCCGTGGTGCTCCTCGGTCTGCACGGTGGTGATCCCGTGCTCGTCGGCGTACGCGGCCATGTCCAGGGCGGCCCGGTAGCGGGCGCTGAGGGAGGCGGGCGTGGCACCGGGCTCGACGAGGTTGAAACGGACGACCGTGACGGGCATGGGGGTCCCCCTTCACCGGGCGGGTGGTGCGGGGGACGGTAGCTGACGGTGCGTCAGATGGCTATGGTCGCGGGCCGGCCGTAACGACCCGCGTCTTGCGTGCGGCGGCGCAGTCTCCCCGGCGGGGCCGGGAGGGATACTGGACGGGTTATGGAAACCGTCATCCTTGCTGTAGTCATCGCCGTGGTCGTGCTCGGTGTGCTCGGCGGGCTCGTCGTCGGCACCCGGCGCAAGAAGCCACTGCCCCCGCCGCCTCCCGCCGCGCCCGACATCACCGCCCCTCCGGCCGAGCCGCACGTCGGCGACGAGGCCGAGACGCCGCGCGACGAACCGCGCCGGACCATAGAGGAGGTGGATCTCCCGGGCGGCTCGGCGCCGCCCGTCGTGGAAGAGCTCCCCCCGACCGAGATCGAAGTCCCGGAGCCCACCGCCGGACGTCTGGTCCGGCTGCGCGCCCGGCTCTCCCGTTCGCAGAACGCGCTCGGCAAGGGGCTGCTGACGCTCCTGTCGCGCGAGCACCTCGACGACGACACCTGGGAGGAGATCGAGGACATCCTCCTCACCGCCGACGTCGGCGTGGCCCCCACCCAGGAGCTGGTCGACGGCCTGCGCGAGCGGGTGAAGGTGCTCGGCACCCGGACCCCCGACGAGCTGCGCGGGCTGCTGCGCGAGGAGCTGCTCAAGCTGGTCGGCACCGAGGTCGACCGCACCGTGCGGACCGAGCCCGAGGAGCGCAAGCCGGGCATCGTGATGGTCGTCGGGGTCAACGGCACCGGCAAGACCACCACCACCGGCAAGCTCGCGCGCGTGCTCGTGGCCGACGGACGCAGCGTCGTCCTGGGCGCTGCCGACACCTTCCGGGCCGCCGCCGCCGACCAGCTCCAGACCTGGGGCGAGCGGGTGGGCGCCCACACCGTGCGCGGACCCGAGGCGGGTGATCCCGCCTCCGTCGCCTTCGACGCGGTGAAGGAGGGCAAGGAGATGGGGGTCGACGTGGTCCTCATCGACACCGCGGGCCGCCTCCACACCAAGACCGGCCTCATGGACGAGCTCGGCAAGGTCAAGCGGGTCGTCGAGAAGCACGCCCCGCTCGACGAGGTGCTGCTCGTGCTGGACGCCACGACCGGGCAGAACGGCCTGGTGCAGGCCCGCGTCTTCGCCGAGGTCGTCGACATCACCGGCATCGTCCTGACCAAGCTGGACGGCACGGCCAAGGGCGGCATCGTGATCGCGGTCCAGCGTGAACTGGGCGTACCGGTCAAGCTGATCGGCCTCGGCGAGGGCGCGGACGACCTGGCGCCGTTCGAGCCGGAGGCGTTCGTGGACGCACTGATCGGCGAATAGCCGCCGGACACTCGCTGTCGCTGAACGCGAAGGAGCGCCCGCCCCCGAGGTGCAGTCGGGGACGGGCGCTGCTCCTTTGTGCGCCTGGACCGGCGCCGCTCTCGCGGACGTGGTTGCTCCTCGTCGTGGTGCCTCAATCGATGGTCGCGCCCGCCAATGGCGGAAATGAAGGGCCTCGCCCCGTGGTGCAGAGGTGGCAGCCCTTCGCTGTGTACGTTCTACGCCCGCGACCGGTGGGCCACGTACGCCAGCGTCCCCAGCAGCAGACGGGCCGCCGGTGGCTTCGTCGCCGTGTCCAGCGAGGGCGGCCGCAGCCACTGCACCGGTCCCAGGCCGCCCCGGTCCGACGGCGGAGCCGTGACGTAGGTGCCGGGGCCCAGGCCGCGCAGGTCGAGGGAGGCGGCGTCGTCCCAGCCCATGCGGTAGAGGAGTGCGGCCAGGTCGGCCGCGGCACCGGGGGCGACGAAGAACTGGGCGCGGCCCTCGGGGGTCGCGGTCACCGGGCCGAGGGGCAGACCCATGCGCTCCAGGCGGACCAGGGCGCGGCGCCCGGCCGGCTCGGCGACCTCGATGACGTCGAAGGCGCGGCCGACCGGCAGCATCACGGAGGCGCCGGGGAACTCGGACCACGCCTTGGTCACGTCGTCGAGCGTGGCCCCGGCCGGGACCGGGGGCGCGAAGTCGAGGGGGTGGGCGCCGGGGTGACGGCAGTCCGCGCGGCCGCAGGAGCAGGCGCCCGCCGAAGCCCGCGCGCCCGGGACGACGTCCCAGCCCCAGAGTCCGGTGAATTCGGCGACGGCGGTGCACTCCGTGGAGCGGCCGCGCCTGCGCGTACCGGAACGAATCTCCCGAATGCCGCCGATCGTGAAGCCCATGCCCCCTCCAACGGGTCCAGCGCGCCGGTGGTTACGAGGCGGACGCGATCGGTCACTCTCCGTTTCCCCTTCCGGGCGATGGCGGCGCCCGGAAGTGCCCAGGGTCGTGCGTCGGGGTTTGTGCGCCCCTGAGTGCACCGCTCCGCCCACTCCGCTCGGTCTATGTCAAGTGAATCGTGTGGAGGCGACCGTGAGTTCATTCGAAGGGGTGGCGAATGGTGGCGTTTCCGGGATCGCCATGGCTGGACGCGTGATCGTAGGATTACTTTGAGTGCACGAGTCCTGGGGGCACATGCACTTGTGGGTATGCCGGAGGCAAGTCGGTTCCCCGTTCGAAGGCTGACAACCGCCGGACGAACGGCCGCATTTACCGGCATTCTGATAGGGCTTGGCGCACTCGGCGACAAGTGGTCTCAGGGATGGGGGCGTTCCAGTGGGCGGCAACAGTGGAAGCGGGACGGGCGCCGGGAGCGCCGCGCACAGCTCCTCTCAGGCCGACAAACGCCCCAACGAGCTGCTCACCTCCTGGTTCGTGCGCAGCGGCTGGTCGAAGGGCGAGCTCGCCCGCCAGGTCAACCGCAGGGCCCGCCAGTTGGGGGCCAACCACATCTCCACCGACACCTCGCGGGTGCGCCGCTGGCTGGACGGCGAGAACCCCCGCGAACCCATCCCCAGGATCCTGTCCGAGCTGTTCTCCGAGCGGTTCGGATGCGTCGTCTCCGTCGAGGACCTCGGACTGCGCGCCGCCCGCCAGTCGCCGTCCACGACCGGGGTCGACCTGCCCTGGACGGGCCCGCAGACCGTGGCCCTGCTCAGCGAGTTCTCGCGCAGCGACCTCATGCTGGCGCGGCGCGGCTTCCTCGGGAGCTCGCTGGCACTGTCCGCGGGCCCGTCCCTCATCGAGCCCATGCAGCGCTGGCTGGTCCCCGGCCCCGCCGCCACCCCGCAGCGGGAGCCCGACCCGGCCGCCTCCCGCCGGGTCGGCCGGCTCTCCAAGCCGGAGCTGGACCTCCTCGAGTCGACGACCGTGATGTTCCGCCAGTGGGACGCCCAGTGCGGCGGCGGCCTGCGCCGCAAAGCGGTGGTCGGCCAGCTGCACGAGGTGACCGACCTCCTTCAGGAGCCCCAGCCCGAGACCACCACCCGCAAGCTGTTCAAGGTCGCCGCCGAACTGGCCGAACTCGCGGGCTGGATGTCGTACGACGTGGGGCTCCAGCCCACCGCCCAGAAGTACTTCGTCCTCGCCCTGCACGCCGCCAAGGAGGCCGGCGACAAACCGCTCGGCTCCTATGTCCTGTCCAGCATGAGCCGCCAGATGATCCACCTCGGGCGGCCCGAGGACGCCCTGGAGCTGATCCACCTCGCGCAGTACGGCAGCCGGGACTGCGCGAGTCCGCGCACCCAGTCGATGCTGTATGCGATGGAGGCCCGCGCCTACGCCAACATGGGCCAGCCCGGCAAGTGCAAGCGGGCGGTCCGGATGGCCGAGGACACCTTCGCCGAGGCCGACGAGTGGGACGAGCCGGACCCCGACTGGATCCGCTTCTTCTCCGAGGCCGAGCTGTACGGCGAGAACTCCCACTCCTACCGCGATCTGGCCTATGTCGCCGGTCGCAGCCCGACCTACGCCTCCCTGGCCGAGCCCCTCATGCAGCGGGCGGTGGAGCTCTTCTCCGACGACGGCGAGCACCAGCGGTCGTACGCACTCAACCTCGTCGGCATGGCCACCGTGCACCTGCTGCGGCGCGAGCCCGAGGAGAGCACCGTGCTGGTGGAACAGGCCATGCACATCGCCAAGAAGGTCCGCTCCGAGCGGGTCAACACTCGTATTCGAAAGACGGTCGACACGGCCGTACGCGATTTCGGTGATCTCGCCGCGGTCGTGGATCTCACCGACAAGCTCGCCGTGGAACTCCCGGAGACCGCGGAAGCCGTCTGAATCCCCAGAACCCCGGCCGCGGCCGGCCCTCCCGAACTGCCCGACTCGGCTCCCCCATGCCAGGTCATCGGAAGGCCGACCGCGGCCGGTTTCACGCCTTCTCCGAAGGTTGCGCCACGATAACGATCGACGCGGCCCATATCCGCCAGTTCATCGATGCGTAACACACGAGGCGTCTTCGTCACGGCGGCGAAACAACGAGGGGCTTCCACCGAAACCGCGCTGCGTCAATCTCATGGCGCATAACCGGCCCACCCCTCAATCCGCTCTGGCTTCGCCCGCACGGGGCCGTACCTACGACGAGGAGACGCCGATGGCACCAGCCATCACGCTCGCCGCAGACAAGCTGTCTGTGGCGAACACAGGCTTCATGTTGATCTGTTCCGCTCTGGTGCTGATCATGACCCCGGGTCTTGCCTTCTTCTACGGAGGCATGGTCCGCGTCAAGAGCACCCTCAACATGCTGATGATGAGCTTCATCAGCATGGGTATCGTCACCATCCTGTGGGTGCTTTACGGCTTCTCCATGGCGTTCGGTACGGACCACGGCTCGCTCATCGGCTGGGAATCCGACTTCTTCGGATGGACCGGCATCGACAAGGGAGACATCTGGTCCGGGTACACGATCCCGGTCCTCGCCTTCGCGGTCTTCCAGATGATGTTCGCCATCATCACGCCCGCCCTGATAAGCGGTGCGATCGCCGACCGCGTGAAGTTCTCCGCCTGGGCGCTCTTCGTCGCGCTGTGGGCGACGGTCGTCTACTTCCCGGTCGCCCACTGGGTCTGGGGCACCGGCGGCTGGGCCTTCGAGCTCGGTGTGATCGACTTCGCCGGTGGTACCGCGGTCCACATCAACGCGGGTGCCGCGGCGCTCGGTGTGATCCTGGTCATCGGCAAGCGCGTCGGCTTCAAGAAGGACCCGATGCGCCCGCACAGCCTCCCGCTGGTCATGCTCGGCGCGGGCCTGCTGTGGTTCGGCTGGTTCGGCTTCAACGCCGGCTCGTGGCTCGGCAACGACGACGGCGTCGGCTCCCTGATGTTCGTCAACACGCAGATCGCCACCGCGGCCGCGATGCTCGCCTGGCTCGTCTACGAGAAGATCCGCCACGGCGCGTTCACCACGCTGGGCGCCGCCTCCGGCGCGGTCGCCGGTCTGGTCGCCATCACCCCCTCCGGTGGCGCGGTCACCCCGATCGGCGCGATCTGCGTCGGCGCCATCGCCGGTGTGCTGTGTGCCATGGCGGTCGGCCTGAAGTACAAGTTCGGCTACGACGACTCCCTGGACGTCGTCGGCGTCCACATGGTCGGCGGTGTCATCGGCTCCCTGCTGATCGGCTTCTTCGCCAGCGGCACGGGCCAGTCCGACGTCAAGGGCCTCTTCTACGGCGGTAACGCGGACCAGCTCTGGAAGCAGTGCGCCGGTGTCTTCGCGGTCCTCGCCTACTCGCTGATCGCCTCCGCGATCCTCGCCTTCCTGCTCGACAAGACGATCGGCATGCGGGTCGACGAGGACGAGGAGATCTCGGGCATCGACCAGGCCGAGCACGCCGAGACCGCATACGACTTCAGCGGTGCCGGTGGCGGCGCCGCCCGGACCTCCGTCACGGCAGCTGTCGCCGACGCGGGCAAGAAGGTGGACGCATGAAGCTCATCACCGCCGTCGTCAAGCCGCACCGGCTCGACGAGATCAAGGAAGCCCTCCAGGCCTTCGGAGTGCACGGCCTGACGGTCACCGAGGCGAGCGGTTACGGTCGTCAGCGGGGCCACACCGAGGTCTACCGCGGTGCCGAGTACACCGTGGACCTGGTCCCGAAGATCCGTATCGAGGTCCTCGCCGAGGACGACGACGCCGAGCAGCTGATCGAGGTCATCGTCAAGGCGGCCCGGACCGGCAAGATCGGTGACGGCAAGGTCTGGTCCCTGCCGGTCGAGACCGCCGTACGGGTCAGGACGGGCGAGCGCGGCCCGGACGCGCTCTGACGGAAGAACAGAACAGGAGTTGCTGGGTGACGGGCACGAACGTGCACAAGGACGTAGAGGACTCGGGACCCAGCGGCTATGCGGCGGCCCGGCTGCGCCTCCTCCAGGAGGGGGCGCGGTCCGGGCCGCCGCGCCGTTCCGCCCTCGCCGAACTGACCGACGACTGGCTCTCGGGGCTGTTCACCGCGGGCGCCGAGCAACTGCGCGGGGTCTCCCTGATCGCCGTCGGCGGTTACGGCCGCGGTGAGTTGTCGCCCCGCAGCGACCTGGACCTGGTCCTGCTGCACGACGGCAGCGACCCGGGCGCGGTCGCCGCACTGGCCGACCGCATCTGGTACCCCGTGTGGGACCTGGGCCTCGCCCTCGACCACTCCGTGCGCACGCCCGCGGAGGCCCGCAAGACGGCCGCGGAGGACCTGAAGGTCCAGCTCGGCCTGCTGGACGCCCGCCACCTCGCCGGTGATCTGGGGCTGACCGCCGGATTGCGTACGGCCGTCCTCGCGGACTGGCGCAACCAGGCGCCCAAGCGCCTCCCCGAGCTCCAGGAGCTGTGCGCCGAGCGCGCCGAGCGCCAGGGCGAGCTCCAGTACCTGCTCGAACCCGATCTCAAAGAGGCCCGCGGTGGCCTCAGGGACGCCACCGCCCTGCGTGCCGTCGCCGCCTCCTGGCTGGCCGACGCCCCGCGCGAGGGCCTCGACGACGCCCGGCGCCGACTGCTCGACGTCCGGGACGCCCTGCACCTGACGACCGGGCGGGCGACCGACCGGCTCGCTCTCCAGGAACAGGACCAGGTCGCCGCCGAACTCGGGCTCCTGGACGCCGACACCCTGCTGCGCCAGGTCTACGAGGCCGCGCGAGTCATCTCGTACGCCAGTGACGTCACCTGGCGCGAGGTGGGGCGCGTGCTCAAGTCGCGAGCCGTGCGGCCCCGTCTGCGGGCCATGCTCGGGGGCGGCAAGCCGGTCGCCGAGAGGTCACCCCTGGCGGAGGGCGTCGTCGAGCAGGACGGCGAGGTGGTGCTCGCCCGTGCCGCGCGCCCCGACCGGGACCCCGTGCTTCCGCTGCGCGCCGCGGCCGCCGCCGCCCAGGCCGGACTCCCGCTCTCCCTGCACGCCGTGCGGCGCATGGCGGCCGGAGTGCGCCCCCTGCCCACGCCCTGGCCCGCCGAGGCCCGTGAACAGCTCGTCACCCTGCTCGGCTCGGGCCAGCCCACCATCGAGGTCTGGGAGGCCCTGGAGGCCGAGGGGCTGATCACCCGGATGCTGCCCGACTGGGAGCGGGTGCGCTGCCGCCCCCAGCGCAACGCCGTGCACATCTGGACCGTCGACCGGCACCTGATCGAGACGGCCGTGCGTGCCTCCGAGTTCACCCGGCGCGTCCACCGCCCCGACCTGCTGCTCGTCGCCGCGCTGCTGCACGACATCGGCAAGGGATGGCCCGGCGACCACTCGGTGGCCGGCGAGATCATCGCCAAGGACGTCGCCGCCCGCATCGGCTTCGACCGCGACGACGTCGCCGTACTCGCGGCCCTCGTACGGCACCACCTACTGCTCGTGGACACCGCCACCCGGCGTGACCTGGAGGACCCGGCCACCGTGCGGTCGGTCGCCGAGGCGGTCGGGTCGCAGGGCACCCTGGAGCTGCTGCACGCGCTGACCGAGGCCGACGCCCTGGCCACCGGCCCGGCCGCCTGGTCGTCCTGGCGGGGCTCGCTCGTCGCCGACCTGGTCAAACGGGTGGCCGCGGTGCTCGCCGGGGACGACCTCGACGAGCCCGAGGCGGCCGCACCCACCGCTGAGCAGGAGCGGCTCGCCATCGAGGCGGTCGCCACCGGCGGCCCGGTGCTGTCCCTGCGCGCCCAGACCGAGCCGCCCGTGGACGCCCAGCCCTCGGGCGACCCGGAACCGCTCGGCGTGGAGCTCGTGATCGCCGTACCCGACCAGCCGGGTGTGCTGCCGGCGGTCGCCGGAGTGCTGGCCGTGCACCGGCTGACCGTCCGCACCGCCGAGCTGAGCGCCCAGGACCTGCCCGACGGTGTCGACGGCTCCGTGCTCCTGCTGAACTGGCGGGTCGCCGCCCAGTACGGCTCGCTGCCCCAGGCGGCCCGGCTGCGCGCCGATCTCGTACGGGTCCTGGACGGCTCGCTGGACGTCGCCGGGCGCCTCGCCGAGCGGGACGCCGCCTATCCGAGGCGCCGGGGTGTCGTGGCGCCCCCCGCGCGCGTGACGGTCGCCCCCGCGGCCTCCCGGCACGCCACCGTGATCGAGGTGCGCGCCCAGGACGCCCCGGGACTGCTGTTCCGCATCGGGCGCGCGCTGGAGGACGCCGGGGTGCGGATGCGCAGCGCGCACGTGTCGACGCTGGGCGCCAACGCGGTGGACGCCTTCTACGTCACCGACGGCAAGGGCGCCCCGCTCGGGGCCGGCGAAGCGGCTTCCGTGGCCCGGAAGCTGGAGGAGACCCTGCGGGGCTGACCGGGGGATCCCGGCTACGCGTGCAGCCGGGATACCCTGGAGGGCGATTCCCAGCTGCCACCGACCCCGAGGACCGCGAGCGCCGTGTTCGATACTCTTTCCGATCGCCTCTCAGCGACTTTCAAGAACCTGCGCGGCAAGGGACGGCTCTCCGAGGCGGACATCGACGCCACCGCGCGCGAGATCCGTATCGCGCTCCTCGAGGCGGACGTGGCCCTGCCGGTCGTCCGGTCGTTCATCAAGAACGTCAAGGAGCGTGCCCTCGGCGCCGACGTCTCCCGGGCGCTGAACCCCGCCCAGCAGGTCCTGAAGATCGTGAACGAGGAGCTCGTCACGATCCTGGGCGGCGAGACCCGGCGCCTCAGGTTCGCCAAGAACCCGCCCACCGTGATCATGCTGGCGGGTCTCCAGGGTGCCGGTAAGACCACCCTCGCGGGCAAGCTCGGCCGGTGGCTGAAGGAGCAGGGCCACTCGCCGCTGCTCGTCGCCGCCGACCTCCAGCGCCCCAACGCCGTCAACCAGCTGAGCGTGGTCGCCGAGCGCGCCGGGGTCGCGGTCTACGCCCCCGAGCCGGGCAACGGCGTCGGTGACCCGGTCAAGGTCGCCAAGGACTCCATCGAGCACGCCAAGGCGAAGGTCCACGACATCGTGATCGTGGACACCGCGGGCCGTCTCGGTATCGACGCCGAGCTGATGCAGCAGGCCGCGGACATCCGCGACGCCGTCAGCCCCGACGAGATCCTCTTCGTCGTCGACGCGATGATCGGTCAGGACGCGGTCAACACCGCCGAGGCCTTCCGCGACGGCGTCGGCTTCGACGGCGTGGTGCTCTCCAAGCTCGACGGCGACGCCCGCGGTGGCGCGGCCCTGTCGATCCGGCAGATCACCGGCAAGCCGATCATGTTCGCCTCCAACGGCGAGAAGCTGGAGGACTTCGACGCCTTCCACCCCGACCGGATGGCCTCCCGCATCCTCGACATGGGTGACCTGCTCACCCTGATCGAGCAGGCGGAGAAGACGTTCAGTCAGGAAGAGGCCGAGAAGATGGCCTCCAAGCTGGCGTCCAAGAAGGGCCAGGACTTCACCCTGGACGACTTCCTGGCCCAGATGGAGCAGGTCCGGAAGATGGGCAGCATCTCCAAGCTGCTCGGCATGCTCCCGGGCATGGGCCAGATCAAGGACCAGATCAACAACCTGGACGAGCGGGACGTCGACCGCACGGCCGCCATCATCAAGTCGATGACCCCGGCCGAGCGCCAGGAGCCGACGATCATCAACGGCTCGCGCCGCGCCCGTATCGCCAAGGGTTCCGGCGTCGAGGTCAGCGCGGTCAAGAACCTCGTCGAGCGGTTCTTCGAGGCCCGCAAGATGATGTCCCGCATGGCCCAGGGCGGTGGGATGCCGGGCATGCCCGGGATGCCGGGCATGGGTGGCGGTCCCGGCCGCGCCAAGAAGCAGCCCAAGAAGGCCAAGGGCAAGCAGCGCTCCGGCAACCCGATGAAGCGCAAGCAGCAGGAGGCCGAGGAGGCCGCGCGCAGGGCAGCCCAGGGCGGCAACGCCTTCGGGGTGCCCGGCCAGCAGGCCCCGCAGGACTTCGAGCTGCCCGACGAGTTCAAGAAGTTCATGGGCTGAGTCGTCGGTTGTCTCGCTGGGGGCGCTCTTCCGCGGAAGAGCGCCCCCAGCGCTGTGCACCGGGCGCACCCAGGCGTTGCTGGAGCGGGAGACGCTGGAGGAGGCCGACGGCTAGGGCACGCGCGCGACCAGGTAGCGGAAGACGTTCGGCATCCACACCGTGCCGTCCCGGCGCTGGTACGGATGCAGGGCTTCCGTCACCTCCTCGTCCACCTGCGCCTGGTCGGTCGCCTCGATGGCCGCGTCGAAGAGCCCGGTCGACAGCAGGCCCTTGAGCGCGCTGTCGAGGTCGGCGTACCCGAAGGGGCAGGACACCCGCCCCGAGCCGTCGGGCCTGAGACCGGCCCGGTGGGCGACCTCCTCCAGGTCGTCCCGCAGGGCCGGGCGCCAACGGCCCGCGCCGCGCAGCGGATCCGCCAGCTTGGTGGCCACCCGCAGCACGGACGACGTCGCGCACCGCTCCGGCGGACCCCAGCCGGCGAGTGCCACGGGCGCTCCCCGCTCGGCGAGGTGCGTCGCCGAGGCGAGAAGGTCACCGAGCCCCTCCGAGTCGCCCGCGAGACACCCGATCGGCTCGAAGGCGGTCACGAGGGTGTACGGGGCGGTGTCGGCGCCGGAGGTCTCCCCGGGCACCCGCTCGGCCAGCCTGGTGCCGCCACGCGCGCGCGTGCCCCCCGCCTCCGGTGACAGCCGCTCCCGCGCGAGCGCCAGCCGCTCGGGGGAGGACGGTTCGACACCTGCGACCGCCGCACCTCGGGAGGCGGCCATCAGCAGGGCCAGCCCGCTGCCGCAGCCGAGGCCCAACAGCCGCGTCGCGGGGCCCACTTCCAGTCGCTCGTAGACGGCCTCGTACAGCGGAACCAGCATCCGCTCCTGGATCTCGGACCAGTCACGCGCGCGTGCACCGAGGTCCGCGCGGGACGCCTCTCTCGTCGAAGACAGGTGTTGCCGCACGAGCGTAGGTGTCATGGATAAGCGCCCCAATCCGCCGAGAGTTGACTCTGTGCCCGATTCCGTAGCCCCCGTGACGTGCGCTCGCAGTTCCCCCGTATGCCAGGTAACTCCGCACTCGACCGCGCGTCCAGAGGCAGAGGGGTCCTGCTTGCGGGTTGGCATGTGCCGGGGAAAAGAATTCACATCCCGGCAATCTGCGCCCGTAACATCGCGCCATGGCAAAGGCACCTGTTCTCACACCCCGGGCGGACGACTTCCCGCGCTGGTACCAGGATCTGATCAGCAAGGCCGAACTGGCCGACAACGGTCCGGTGCGCGGCACCATGGTCATCCGACCGTACGGGTACGGGCTGTGGGAGCGGATGCAGGCCGAGATGGACGCCCGGATCAAGGCGACGGGCACGCAGAACGCGTACTTCCCGCTGCTGATCCCGCAGTCGTACCTCACCCGTGAGGCCGACCACGTCGAGGGCTTCGCACCCGAGCTCGCGGTCGTCACCCACGGCGGCGGCAAGGAGCTGGAGGAGCCCGCGGTCGTCCGCCCCACCTCCGAGATGATCATCAACGACTACTTCTCGAAGTGGGTGCAGAGCTACCGCGACCTGCCCCTGCTGATCAACCAGTGGGCCAACGTGGTGCGTTGGGAGCTCCGGCCCCGCCTGTTCCTGCGCACGACGGAGTTCCTGTGGCAGGAGGGCCACACCGCGCACGCGACCGAAGAGGACGCGCGCGCGTTCGCCTCGCACATCCACCGGCAGGTCTACGAGGACTTCATGACCGACGTCCTCGCCATGGACGTCGTCGCCGGCCGCAAGACCGTCAAGGAGCGCTTCGCCGGCGCGATCAACACCCTCACGCTGGAAGGCATGATGGGCGACGGCAAGGCCCTCCAGATGGCCACCAGCCACGAGTTGGGCCAGAACTTCGCCAAGGCCTTCAACACCTCGTACCTGTCGAAGGACGGCACCCAGGAACTCGTCTGGCAGACCTCCTGGGGCTCCACCACCCGCATGATCGGCGCCCTGGTGATGATGCACGGCGACGACAACGGCCTGCGCGTCCCGCCGCGGCTCGCGCAGACCCAGGTCGTCGTGCTCGCCATCAAGGGGGACGAACCGGTTCTGGCCAAGGTCCGCGAGATCGGCGACCGGCTGAAGGCGGCGGGGCTGCGCGTCCACGTCGACGACCGCACCGACACCCCGTTCGGCCGCCGCGCGGTCGACTGGGAGCTCAAGGGAGTGCCGGTCCGCGTCGAGATCGGACCCCGTGACCTGGAGAACGGCACCGCGATGGTGGCCCGCCGGATTCCGGGCGGCAAGGAAGCGGTCGCCGTCGACGATCTCGTACGACTGCTCCCGGTCGCCCTCGAGGAGGACCAGGAGCTGCTGCTGGCCCAGTCCCGCGCGCGCCGCGAGTCCCGGACGACCGAGGTGTCGACGTTCGACGAAGCCGTCGAGGCCGCCGTCGCCGGCGGCTGGGCGCGGATCCCGTGGGCCGTTCTCGGCGAGGAGGGCGAGGCCAGGCTGGCCGAGCACGCGGTGACCGTACGCTGTCTGGTCGCCGAGGACGGGTCGGTGCCGGGAACCGATGACGCCCCCGGTAACGTCGCAGTCGTCGCGCGCGCTTACTGAGGCAACGCCCTTCCGGCGCGAGAGCGACCGAAACGCCTCTTGCGCACCCGCGGATCACAACCGCACCGGCGCGTGGACGCGATCTACGCGCTGGTGCGTACCTCACACTACGTACCGGCTTGGTATGAGCTGCGAGGCTTCTCCGCAGATCAGCGCACCCGCCCTCGTCTCCACGCATCAGCGGCAACTGACGGGTACGTGCAAATTATTTGGGATGCCCCGGAATAGGAACACAGGGGCACCCCCGCTCGTTGTCATTACGTGAGCACGACACAGACACCACCAGTTCTCGCCGCAGAGCTGGCAGAGGCGTGGGCCGACATTCAGCGGTACCACCCCGAACTGCCGGACCTTGCCGCGCCAGAGTCCCTGATCGGGGAGTCGTCGTCCGCGTGCGGTCACGAGCTCTCCTTCGAGCGACTGCTTCATGAGGCAGTCCACGGCATCGCCGCCGCGCGAGGCATCCGCGACACCTCCCGCGCCGGCCGCTACCACAACCGCAGATTCCTCGCGATCGCCGAGGAGATGGGCCTGGACCACCCCGAGGAGCCGCACCCGAGCAGCGGTTTCTCCCTGGTCACGCTCACCCCCGAGGCGAAGCGCCGTTACCGCCCGACCATCGAGCGGCTCCAGCGCGCCCTCAAGGCCCACACCGCGGCCACCTCCGCCGACACCGCCCGCTCCTTCCGGGGTCCGGCGGCGCGGCACGGCTCCTCCGGAGGCGGGGTCCGGGTCAAGGCGGTCTGCGACTGCGGCCGCAATGTGAGGGTCGTCCCCTCCGTCCTGGCCCAGGCGCCGATCGTCTGCGGGGGCTGCGGGAAGCCGTTCCGCATCCCCGAGATCGTGGGCGCCGCGGCGAGCTGAGACCGCGACTGCTCGTGGCAGCCGCGATCCTGCCCGGGGGCACCCGGAGTGCCGGGTGCCCCTCAGGCATGCTCGTGCGCGGCCTCGGTCCGAGGGGAGCCCCGGGGTGTGGCACAATGGCTAGCTGTACTCGACAGCCGCACAGGAACCCTCTCGCCTCCGGCTGACGCGTCCATCGGGCACTCGGGTACCGCAACCCCACGCGGCATTCTCGCCGTGCCCAACCACGTCAAATCCAGGAGAACCCACTCCCGTGGCAGTCAAGATCAAGCTGAAGCGTCTGGGCAAGATCCGTTCGCCTCACTACCGCATCGTCGTCGCCGACTCCCGCACCCGTCGTGACGGTCGTGCGATCGAGGAGATCGGTCTGTACCACCCGGTGCAGAACCCCTCGCGCATCGAGGTCGACTCGGAGCGCGCGCAGTACTGGCTGGGTGTCGGCGCGCAGCCGACCGAGCCCGTGCTCGCCATCCTGAAGAAGACCGGCGACTGGCAGAAGTTCAAGGGCGAGCCCGCCCCGGCTCCGCTGCTCCAGCCGGCCGAGAAGGCCGCGCGTCCCTCGTTCGAGGCCCTCGGTGGCGACGACGAGGGCAAGGGTGAGGCCATCACCCAGAAGAAGAAGGCTGAGAAGAAGGACGAGGCTGCGGCTGAGTCCGAGTCGACCGAGGCCTGAGCATGCTCGAGGAGGCTCTCGAGCACCTCGTGAAGGGCATCGTCGACAACCCTGACGATGTGCAGGTCGCCTCGCGCACCCTGCGCCGCGGGCGCGTGCTGGAGGTCCGGGTCCACCCCGACGACCTCGGCAAGGTGATCGGCCGCAACGGCCGCACCGCACGTGCCCTGCGTACCGTCGTGGGCGCCATCGGCGGCCGCGGTGTCCGCGTCGACCTCGTCGACGTCGACCACGTCCGCTGACGTCAAACGCAGTACCGGCTCGGGCCGGGGAGGGCCATCGGGCCGTCCCCGGCCCGTAGTCGTCCCGGGCCCTACGACAGGAGATCTTCCGAAGTGCAGCTCGTAGTCGCACGGATCGGCCGCGCCCACGGCATCAAGGGCGAGGTCACCGTCGAGGTCCGTACCGACGAGCCGGAACTCCGGCTCGCGCCCGGCGCCGTACTGGCGACCGACCCGGCCGCCACCGGCCCGCTCACCATCGAGACGGGCCGCGTCCACAGCGGCCGCCTCCTGCTGCGTTTCGAGGGCGTCCGTGACCGGACCGCCGCCGAGGCGCTGCGCAACACCCTCCTGATCGCCGAGGTCGATCCCGACGAGCTGCCGGAGGAGGAGGACGAGTACTACGACCACCAGCTCATGGATCTCGACGTCGTGACCAAGGACGGCGTGGAGGTGGGCCGGATCACCGAGATCTCGCACCTGCCCTCCCAGGACCTCTTCATCGTGGAGCGGCCCGACGGCAGCGAGGTGATGATCCCCTTCGTCGAGGAGATCGTCACCGAGATCGACCTCGCCGAACAGAAGGCCGTCATCGACCCGCCGCCCGGGCTCATCGACGACCGGGCCGAGATCGCGTCCTCGCGGGAAGAGTCGTAGCAGATGCGCCTCGACGTCGTCACGATCTTCCCCGAGTACCTCGACCCCCTGAACGTCTCCCTGGTCGGCAAGGCACGCGTGCGTGGGCAGCTCGACGTGCACGTCCACGACCTGCGGGAGTGGACGTACGACCGCCACAACACCGTCGACGACACCCCGTACGGTGGCGGCCCGGGCATGGTCATGAAGACCGACCCGTGGGGGGACGCGCTGGACTCGGTGCTGGCGGACGGTTACGAGACGGGCTCGCACACGCCCGCCCTCGTCGTCCCCACCCCGAGCGGCCGCCCCTTCACCCAGGAACTCGCCGTGGAGCTCTCCGAGAACCCCTGGCTGATCTTCACGCCCGCGCGTTACGAGGGCATCGACCGCCGGGTCGTCGACGAGTACGCCACGAGGATGCCGGTCCACGAGGTGTCCATCGGCGACTACGTCCTCGCCGGCGGCGAGGCGGCCGTACTGGTGATCACCGAGGCGGTGGCCCGGCTGCTGCCCGGTGTCCTCGGCAACGCCGAGTCGCACCGGGACGACTCCTTCGCGCCCGGAGCCATGGCGAACCTGCTCGAAGGCCCCGTCTACACCAAGCCGCCCGAGTGGCGCGGCCGCGGCATCCCGGACGTCCTGCTCAGCGGGCACCACGGCAAGATCGCCCGCTGGCGCCGCGACGAGGCACTGAGGCGTACGGCGGCCAACCGGCCCGACCTCATCGAGCGCTGCGAGCCTGCGGCCTTCGACAAGAAGGACCGCGAGATGCTCTCCATCCTGGGCTGGGCGCCGGACCCGGCGGGGGAGCCGTACGGCCGATTTTGGCGCAGGCCGGAAGGCGTGGAACAATAGGCCGCTGTTGTGCGTCGTCCGGCGTGCGCCCCTGCCACAGGGGGACACGACGCCCGCCCCGACACGGACAGCCTCCTCACGAACCTCGACTACCGCCGATGACCTGTGGCATGGGCGAAGAAAGCAGACGAAATGTCTCACCTGCTCGACTCCGTCGACTCCGCGTCGCTGCGCAGCGACATCCCGGCCTTCCGCCCGGGTGACACCGTCAACGTCCACGTCCGCGTCATCGAGGGCAACCGCTCCCGTGTGCAGCAGTTCAAGGGCGTAGTCATCCGTCGCCAGGGCTCCGGTGTCCGCGAGACCTTCACGGTCCGCAAGGTCTCGTTCTCCGTGGGCGTCGAGCGCACCTTCCCGGTGCACACCCCGATCGTCGAGAAGATCGAGCTGGTTACCCGCGGTGACGTGCGCCGCGCCAAGCTGTACTACCTGCGCGAGCTGCGCGGCAAGGCCGCGAAGATCAAGGAGAAGCGCGACAACTGAGCGCTTTTCGGACGTCACAGCGCGGCCGGATAGCATCTGGCCCCGATGGACACCGAAGCACAGCCGACGGAACGCGACCGCTCCTCCCGCCCCGCCCCAGGGGTCGTGGAGGGACGGTCGCGTTTCGCGTTGGTGTCGAGAATCACCCAGTGGCTGCCCGGTGGCAGGATCTCCCTGGTCCTGCTGCTCTGCCTGGTCTTTCTTTTGCTGATCAGTACGTTCGTGGTCAGACCTTTCCAGATTCCCAGCGGATCCATGGAAAACGGATTGAGGATCGGGGACCGCGTTCTCGTAAATAGGTTGGCGTACCGTTTCGGTGCCGAGCCGCGGCGGGGAGATGTAGTCGTGTTCGACGGAACCGGGTATTTCGGGGACGGAGACTACATCAAGCGCGTTGTGGGTGTGGGGGGAGACCATGTGGTCTGCTGCGACAAGAAGGGGAGGATCGAGGTGAACGGCCGGTCGGTCGACGAGTCGGGCTTCCTGTACCCCGGCGACAGCCCCTCCTCGGTGCCCTTCGACGTCGAGGTGCCCGCAGGCACCCTGTTCGTCCTCGGTGACCACCGCAGCGTCTCCAGCGACTCCCGGGACCACCTGGGCTCACCGGGCGGCGGCATGATCCCCGTCGACGACGTCCTCGGCCGGGCCGACTGGATCATCTGGCCCGCCGGTCACGCCACCCGGTTGCAGCGTTCCGCCGCCTACGCACGCGTGCCCGCGGTGGAGGGCGCGCATGGGTAACCGCGGCAAACCGCGCGGAGTGTCGAGCACCGCCGCCGAGAACCTGCTGCCCACCGGCGTCCGGCGATCCGCCAGCCCCGCGGGCGGCCGTTCGCGCGCGGAGCGGCGCAAGCTCCAGCGCAAGGTGAAACGGCGCAGACGGCGCGGCGCGGTCAAGGAGATACCCCTCCTGGTCGGTGTGGCCGTCCTGATAGCCCTGGTCCTGAAGACGTTTCTCGTCCAGGCGTTCGTGATCCCGTCCGGCTCGATGGAGCAGACGATCCGGATCGGCGACCGGGTGCTGGTCGACAAGTTCACCCCGTGGTTCGGCTCCAAGCCCGAGCGCGGGGACGTCGTCGTCTTCAAGGACCCCGGCGGCTGGCTCCAGGACGAGCAGACCACGACGAAGAAGGACGACCCCGTCGTCGTCAAGCAGGTCAAGGAAGGGCTCACCTTCATCGGCCTGCTGCCGTCCGACAACGAGAAAGACCTGATCAAGCGGGTCGTCGGGGTCGGCGGCGACCGCGTCAAATGCTGCGACGCGCAGGGCCGGGTCACCGTCAACGGCGTCCCCCTGAGCGAGACGGACTACCTGTATCCCGGGAACGCCCCGTCCACCCAGCAGTTCGACATCACCGTCCCGCAGGGGCGGCTGTGGGTGATGGGGGACCACCGCGCCAACTCCGCGGACTCCCGCTCGCACCAGGACACCGACTACGGTGGCACCGTCTCCGAGGACTCGGTGGTGGGACGGGCCATGGTCATCGCCTGGCCCTTCGGGCACTGGACGACCCTGAAAGAACCGAAAACTTACTCTTCCGTTGCCGACTCGGCGTCCGTCGCGACCTCAGCCTCCCGGGCGTCGCTTAGGGTTGCTTCCGACGATCCGAACGAAGCGATCCAACTCCCGAGCCCTGCGGAACTCCCGCTCGTTATGGGAGTGGTGGGCCTGCGCCGTACTTGGGGCAGGCGGCGGCACAGAGTAAGGAGTTGGCGTGGGGGATGTGGCGGTTGGCGCACGATCCGGGCACGACGGCGAGGAGCACCGCGGACGCCCCGTGGAAGCAGCCGACCCGGCCGCGGACAGCGCCGTGACCCCCGGGAGTGACTCCGGGGCGACCGAGGACGGGACGACGACGCAGGCCCGGGGAGGGGGGTCCGGCGATTCGACCCCCAAGGCGAAGAAGCAGCGCTCCTTCTGGAAGGAGCTGCCCATCCTGATCGGCATCGCGCTCGTGCTGGCGCTGCTGATCAAGACGTTCCTGGTGCAGGCCTTCTCGATCCCGTCCGACTCGATGCAGAACACCCTCCAGCAGGGCGACCGGGTGCTGGTCGACAAGCTCACCCCGTGGTTCGGCTCCGAGCCCGAGCGCGGCGAGGTCGTCGTCTTCCACGACCCCGACAACTGGCTGGCGGGCGAGCCGACGGTCGACCCGAACGCCCTCCAGACCTTCCTCTCCTGGATCGGCCTCATGCCGTCCGCCACCGAGAAGGACCTCATCAAGCGCGTCATCGGCGTCGGAGGGGACACGGTCTCCTGCTCGGGCACCGGCCCGCTGAAGGTCAACGGCAAGGCGCTGGACGAGGCGTCGTACGTCTACGCCGGCAACACCCCGTGCAGCCAGGACGACCAGGGCGGCCAGTTCACGGTGAAGGTCCCCAAGGGTTACATCTGGGTGATGGGCGACCATCGGCAGAACTCCCGTGACTCGCGCTACAACCAGTCCGACAAGCACCACGGCATGGTGCCGGTCGACGACGTCGTGGGCCGCGCCATCGTGAAGGCCTGGCCGATCAACCGCTGGGGCACGCTGCCCAAGCCGGACACCTTCGATCAGGCCGGCATCAACGACCACGCGTCCGCCTCCGCCGCCCTGACGGTCGCGCCGCAGGGGGTCGCCCTCCTCGGTGTGGTGCCGGTGGCGCTGTGGCGGCGCAGGAAGGCCGCCGTCGAGCGGACCCGCTGAGCTCCGCCCGGTCGGCCCGGGCTGCCACGGACCTGGTGAAAGCTTTGCGGAGCTTGCCGCTCCGGCCGGGCAGGAGGGGCTGACCCGCTCAGGTACCGCCGGGTAGGGTGCGGATCCATGGGTGGCGAGAGCACTACGCGTACGGCCCCGCACAGCGGTGGCACCAGCACGGGCCCGGTGGGTGGCCGGCACGGACAGCGACTGTCCGGACTGGCCGTCGCGCTGGGCCTGGTGCTGTTTCTCGGGGGATTCGCCTGGGCAGCGGTGATCTACCGGCCGTACACCGTGCCCACCGGTTCGATGACCCCCACGATCGGCGTCGGCGACCGGGTGCTCGCCCAGCGCGTGAACGGCGACGAGGTACGCCGGGGCGACGTCGTCGTCTTCACCGACAAGACCTGGGTGAGCAACGCGCCCGTGGTCAAGCGGGTCGTCGCGGTCGGCGGCGACACGGTCTCCTGCTGCACGGACGGGAAGCTGACCGTCAACGGCAAGGAGATCGACGAGACGTATCTCAAGGGCAACGTGGTCGAGGACAAGGCCATCCCGACCGTGAAGGTGCCCGAGGGCCGCCTGTTCCTGCTCGGCGACGAGCGCCAGGGCTCGCTGGACTCCTCGGCCCACCTCACCGACACCGCCCAGGGCACCGTCGCCCGCTCGGCCGTCACCGCCCGCGTGGACGCCGTCGTCTGGCCCATGAAGGGCATGCTGGAGCGTCCCACCGGTTTCGAGCCGCTCGGCGCGCTCTCCTCGCCTGGTCCGCTGCGCACGATCATCATCCTGATCGTCGTCGGCGCCGCTCTGGTACTGGGCGGCGGGGCGTACGGGCCCGTGGCCAAGCTGTTCGGCAGGCGTTCCCGGGTCCGGACGGAGCCCGTCGGTGCCCGCTGAGGCGTCGGCCGTCGGCGGAGACCCGCACGGAGGCGCGTCCGCGGGTGGGGACTCGCGCGGAGGTGCGTCCGTGGGTGGGGGCTCGTACGACAGCGCGTCCGGGGGTGGGGACTCGTATGGAGGCGCGTCCGTGGGTGGGCTGCGGAAGGTGTCCCGGGTGGTCCTGCTCGATCCCGAGGACCGCATCCTGCTGCTGCACGGGCACGAGCCGGACGATCCGGCCGACGACTGGTGGTTCACCCCCGGCGGCGGACTGGAGGGCGACGAGACCCGTGAAGAGGCCGCTCTGCGGGAACTCGCCGAGGAGACCGGCATCACCGAGGTGGAGCTCGGGCCGGTGCTCTGGCGGCGGATGTGCTCGTTCCCGTTCGCGGGCCGTCGCTGGGACCAGGACGAGTGGTACTACCTGGCCCGTACGACGGTGACGGCCACCCGGGCCACGGCCCTGACCGAGCTGGAGCGACGCAGTGTCGCCGGAGCGCGCTGGTGGACGTGTCAGGAACTGACCCGGGCACATGAGACGGTGTATCCGACCAGACTCGTCGAGCTGCTGCGCAAGCTGCTCGACGAAGGTCCCCCGGCCGGGCCCGTGACCCTCGACACCGAAATCGTCTAGGTGCCGACGGGACTGGCGCACAATGGTGGGATCGCACGGCTGAAGGGGAACATGCCATGAGCGCCGAGGACCTCGAGAAGTACGAGACCGAGATGGAGCTCAAGCTCTACCGGGAGTACCGCGATGTCGTCGGTCTGTTCAAATACGTGATCGAGACCGAGCGGCGCTTCTACCTGACCAACGACTACGAGATGCAGGTGCACTCGGTCCAGGGTGAGGTGTTCTTCGAGGTGTCCATGGCGGATGCGTGGGTGTGGGACATGTATCGGCCGGCTCGCTTCGTGAAACAGGTGCGCGTGTTGACGTTCAAGGACGTGAACATCGAGGAGCTCAACAAGAGCGATCTGGAGATGCCGGGTGGCTGACGGGTGGCCGACGGGCGGCCGACGCGTGGGTTCGGCTGACGGTTTTCGCCCGTGTGAGTGACAGGGTTTTCCACAACCGCTGAGTAGTCCACCAAGATCAACCAGGTGGACGGGGTTGCGTGATCGTTGGCGCCGGAGGTGGTGCCGACATGAACGCACGAAGTGCACTCGGCAAGTACGGCGAGAGTCTGGCCGCACGGCGGCTGACCGAGGCCGGGATGACGGTCCTGGAGCGCAACTGGCGCTGCGGCAGGACCGGTGAGATCGACATCGTGGCGCGGGACGGCGAGGTCCTCGTCGTCTGCGAGGTCAAGACACGCCGAAGGGGCGCCTTCGAGCATCCGATGGCCGCGGTGACTCCCGACAAGGCGGAGCGTCTGCGGGCCCTCGCCGCCTGCTGGATCCACGCCCATGGAGGGGCGCCACCGGGAGGCGTCCGCATCGACCTGGTGGGCGTCGTGCTGCCACAGCGCGGCGCGCCCGTGGTCGAGCACGCGCGGGGGGTGGCCTGAGATGGGGTTCGCTCGTACGTGCTCGGTGGCGCTGGTGGGCGTCGAAGGGGTCGTGGTCGAGGTCCAGGCCGACCTGGAGCCCGGGGTGGCGGCCTTCACGCTGGTGGGGCTGCCGGACAAGAGCCTGACGGAGAGCCGGGACCGGGTACGGGCCGCCGTCGTGAACTCGGGGAGCGAGTGGCCCCAGAAGAAACTCACGGTGGGGCTCAGCCCGGCGTCGGTGCCGAAGGCGGGTTCCGGGTTCGACCTCGCCGTCGCGTGTGCGGTGCTGGGCGCCTCCGAGCGGATCGACCCGCGCGTGCTCGCCGACATCGTGATGATCGGGGAGCTGGGCCTGGACGGCCGGGTGCGCCCGGTCCGGGGCATCCTGCCGGCGGTGCTGGCCGCGGCGGACGCCGGTTACGTACAGGTCGTCGTGCCGGAGTGCGCCGCGGCCGAGGCCTCGCTGGTGCCCGGGGTCTCCGTGCTGGGCGTCCGCAGTCTGCGGCAACTGATCGCGGTCCTCGCGGACGAACCGGTGCCCGACGAGGAGCCGCACGAGCCGGGCCGCCCCGATCCGCTGCTGGCCGGGCTGCGGGTCCCGGGCACGGGCGCCGCGACCGGCATGCACAGCGCCGGCGCCGCCCAGCAGGACCACGGACACGACCTGGCCGACGTCGTCGGACAGACCTCGGCGCGGACGGCCGTGGAGGTCGCCGCGGCCGGTGGCCATCACCTGTTCCTGGAGGGGCCGCCCGGAGCGGGCAAGACGATGCTCGCCGAGCGGCTTCCCGCGGTGCTGCCCCGGCTGGCCCGGGAGGAGTCGCTCGAGGTGACGGCGGTGCACTCGGTCGCCGGTCTGCTGCCGCCGGGCAAACCCCTGATCGACGTCGCCCCCTACTGCGCCCCGCACCACTCGGCCACCATGCAGGCCCTCGTCGGCGGCGGACCCGGCATCGCCCGGCCCGGGGCGGTGTCCCTGTCCCATCGGGGCGTGCTCTTCCTGGACGAGACACCCGAGTTCAACACGCAGGCCCTCGACGCGCTGCGGCAGCCGCTGGAGGCGGGGCACGTGGTGATCGCGCGCAGTGCGGGGGTGGTGCGGTTCCCGGCGAAGTTCCTGATGGTGCTCGCGGCCAACCCGTGCCCGTGCGGCCGCTTCTCACAGACCGACGACTTCTGCGAGTGCCCGCCCTCGGCCGTCCGGCGCTACCAGGCCCGGCTCTCCGGTCCCCTGCTCGACCGGGTCGACCTGCGGGTGCAGGTGGACCGGGTCACGCGTGACCAGCTTGCCGGACGCGGTTCCCGGGGCGAGTCGACCACCGTGGTCGCGGACCGGGTGCGGGCCGCACGGGAACGCGCGGCGGCGCGCTTCGTCGGCACCCCGTGGCGGACCAACAGCGAGGTGCCGGGACGTGAGCTGCGCAGCCGCTGGCACGCCGTGTCCGGGGCGATGGACGAGGCCGAGCGCAGTCTGGAACGGGGCGTGCTGACCGCGCGGGGGCTCGACCGCGTCCTGCGCGTGGCCTGGACCGTCGCGGACCTCGTCGGACACGACCGCCCGGACGCGACGGACGTCGCCCTGGCGCTGCAACTGCGCACCGGCGTGCCCCGGGGTGTACCCATGGCCATCGGGGCGCTGACATGACCGGCGAGGAACCCGACGGCGAACTTCTCGACCGTGTCTTCCTCGCTCGGGTCGTCGAGCCCGGCGACGAGGCCGCGGGCCGGTGGGTCAGGGAGCGGGGCGTGCGCGAGGTGGCCGCGCGGTTGCGCGAGGGCGGGGAGCCGCTGCCCGGGGTGAGCGAGAAGCGGTGGAGCGGGATGCGGGCCCGGGCCCGGGTGGCCGAGCCACGCCGGGACCTCGCCGTCGCTCACGAGGCCGGGGCACGGTACGTCGTTCCCGGCGGCGCCGAGTGGCCGGGACAGCTCGACGACCTCGGGGACGCGCGGCCGCTCGGACTGTGGGTACGGGGGCGGGCCGGCCTGCGGATGTGGGCGCTCAGGTCCGTCGCCCTCGTCGGAGCCCGGGCCTGTACCGAGTACGGCACTCACATGGCGGCCACCCTCGCCACCGGGCTCGCCGAGCTCGGGTGGGTCGTCGTGTCCGGCGGGGCCTACGGGGTCGACGGTGCCGCCCACCGCGGTGCCCTCGGCGCGGGCGGTGCCACCGTCGCCGTCCTGGCCTGCGGCGTCGACCGGCCGTATCCGCGCGGACACACCCAGCTGATCACCAGGATCGCGGAACAGGGTCTGGTGATCGGGGAGTTGCCGCCCGGGGATCATCCGACGCCCAGCAGATTCGTGCTGCGCAACCGGGTGATCGCCGCGCTCACCCGCGGCACCGTGGTCGTCGAGGCCGCCCACCGCAGCGGCTCACTGGTCACCGCCCGTGCGGCACAGCGCTTGGGCCGTCACACGATGGGGGTCCCCGGGCCGGCCACCAGCAGCCTGTCCGCCGGGGTGCACGAGCTGCTGCGCGGGGACGCCACGCTGGTCACGGACGCCGCGGAAGTCGTGGAGCTGGTCGGCGACATGGGGGAACTGGCCCCCGACCGGCGCGGACCCGTGCTGCCACGCGATCTGCTGGACCCGGCCGCACGCAGGGTCCTGTCCGCGCTGCCCGGGCGGCGGGAGGCCGACGTGGACGAGATCGCGCGCGGTGCGCAGACGACGCGGGACGACGCCATCGCGAGACTGTACGAACTCCGTGCACTTGGTTACGTCGAACGACACGGCGACGGCTGGAAGTTGACACGCCAGGCGATGATCTCGGTCCGGGGTGGTCGCGCCCAGTGCTGACCGAGCGTGTTCGGCCGTCCGGGGGAACCCTTAAGCCCTTGGGAAATTCCCGCAGTTGGGGTGTTCCGTTGATCACACAGGGCGACGGCCGGGTCTCGCGGGAGCGGTCGGCGGAACGCGTCCGCGCAGGAATCCGGGCACACTGTTTGCGCACTGCGACTCTTCAGTCACGCTACGCTCACGGGGATTCCGGCGTACTCCACGTACATCGCGTACTTCACGTACTTCACAGCAGAACGGCACAAGGCGACGAATGCCCCAGCACACTTCCGGGTCCGACCGGGCGGCGATCCCCGCAGCCGCCCGCGAGGGTGGCAGCGTGCGGCCGCCCGCTCCCTCGACGCTCGACGAGCTGTGGCGGTCGTACAAGGCCACGGGGGACGAGCGGCTGCGCGAGCAGCTCATCCTGCACTACTCACCGCTCGTGAAGTACGTCGCCGGGCGGGTGAGCGTCGGCCTGCCGCCCAACGTCGAGCAGGCGGACTTCGTCTCCTCGGGGGTCTTCGGGCTCATCGACGCGATCGAGAAGTTCGACGTCGACCGGGAGATCAAGTTCGAGACGTACGCGATCACCCGGATCCGGGGCGCGATGATCGACGAACTGCGGGCGCTGGACTGGATCCCGCGGTCCGTGCGGCAGAAGGCGCGCAACGTCGAGCGGGCGTACGCGACGCTGGAGGCGAGGCTGCGACGGACGCCGACGGAGGGGGAGGTCGCCGGCGAGCTGGGGATCGCGGTGGACGATCTCCACGCGGTGTTCAGCCAGTTGTCGCTGGCCAACGTGGTGGCGCTGGAGGAGCTGCTGCACGTCGGGGGCGAGGGCGGCGACGGGCTCAGCTTCATGGACACGCTGGAGGACACCGCCGCGGACGACCCCGTGGAGGTCGCCGAGGACCGGGAGCTCAGACGGTTCCTCGCGCGGGCCATCAACACGCTGCCCGAGCGGGAGAAGACCGTGGTGACCCTGTACTACTACGAGGGCCTGACCCTCGCCGAGATCGGGAACGTGCTGGGAGTGACCGAGAGCAGGGTCAGCCAGATCCACACCAAGTCCGTGCTCCAGTTGCGGGCGAAGCTGGCCAGTTTCGGTCGCTGACCCGGCCGGACGTCCGTCGGGTCACGGCTGGTCGGCTGGAGTGACTCCCGCCGGCATTGGTCCGTCCGTACAGTGGTTGACGTGCCAAGGATTCGAGCGGCCTCCGTGGCCGAGCACCGGTCGATGCAGCGAGCCGCCCTGCTGGACGCGGCTCGCTCTCTGCTGTCCGAGGGCGGGACGGAGGCGCTGACCTTCCCGGCTCTCGCCGAGCGGACGGGCCTCGCGCGGTCGTCCGTGTACGAGTACTTCCGGTCGAGGGCCGCCGTGGTCGAGGAGCTGTGCGAGGTCGACTTCCCGGTGTGGGCCGCGGAGGTCTCGGCGGCGATGCAGGGGGCTTCGACGGCTGAGGGCAAGGTCGAGGCGTATGTGCGGCGGCAGCTCACGCTGGTGGGGGACCGGCGGCACCGGGCCGTCGTCGCCATCTCCGCGAGCGAGCTCGACGCGGGGGCCCGGGAGAAGATCCGGGCGGCGCACGGGAGTCTCGTCGCGATGATCGTCGAGGCGCTCGGGGAGATGGGGCACGAGCAGCCACGGTTGGCCGCGATGCTGGTTCAGGGGGTTGTGGATGCCGCGGTGCGGCGGATCGAACTGGGAGCGGCCGAGGAGCCCGGTGTGATCATCGAGGCCGCCGTTTCCATGGCGCTGCGGGGTGTGGGGGGGCTGAGCGTGGGGGACGGGCCCGCTTGACCTTGGCCGTGGACTCGGGCTCGGCCTCGGCGGAGCGGGTCGGGGGCTGTCCCGGCGGCTCGACTGGCCTTGGGTGGGCGTATGGAGTGCAGGGCTGAGCGTTGGGGTGGGCTCGCTCGCCGGCGCCGGTCGGGAGCCGCCCCCGTGGCAGGGCCGCTGCTGGCTGGGCGTGGCCACGAGGGCATGTCGGCCGGCGGCTACGGCAGCGGGACACCCAGGACCGGGAGCAGCCTCGACGGGCCTCTGCGCAGTAGCCACGGTGGCAGCAGGGAGAGCGGGTCCAGGTAGGTGTCACGCCTGAGCAAGCCCCAGTGCACGCACGTGGTCGTGCAGTGGGAGCCCGTCGGCTCCACCGTCCCCACCACCTCGCCCGCCGCCACCTCGTCGCCCTTTTCCACCGACGCCGTCACCGGCTCGTAGGTGGTTCGAAGGTCTGTGCCCGTCAGTTCCACCGCGACGACTCCCTTTCCCGCCACCCGGCCCGCGAAGGACACCCGGCCCGCCGCCACCGCCCGTACCGGGGTGCCGGCAGGTGCTGCCAGGTCCACGCCCCGGTGACCGGGGCTGTACACCGTGGCCGGGGGTTCCCAGCCGCGCAGGACCTCGGGACGCGTGCCCACCGGCCAGGCGCGGCCCAGAGCCGGTACCGAGGTGTCCGTGGCCGTCGGCGTGAGAGTGGCCTGCTGCGGCGGGGGCGTCGGAGTCGTCAGGAACAGCAGGAACCCCAGCACCAGCCACGTACCGCATCGCCTGGATCGCCTGCATCGTCTGCATCGTCCAAATCGCTTCGCTCGCATGCGGGAACCGTGCCGCATCCGCCCCGATCACGGCCGGGCCCTGTGGACTACTGCCGGGTTGTGGACAGCGGCGTCACCCGGTGCCTCGCCGGTCCCGTACACTTCTTCTGGCGATCCGGGTCACCGGGTCGACTTCGCACGCCCCGACATCTGGCCGTCACGCGGTCGGTGTCAGCGCCTCTCGGTCCTTTGCGGCAAGGCGCGTCGCGGGCGTCAGGCGCGAGTGCCCTCCGGTACCCGCGGTACAACCGAGAACACCAAGGAGAACGGCCATGGCCGTCGTCACGATGCGGGAGCTGCTGGAAAGCGGCGTCCACTTCGGTCACCAGACCCGTCGTTGGAACCCGAAGATGAAGCGCTTCATCTTCACGGAGCGCAACGGCATCTACATCATCGACCTGCTCCAGTCGCTGTCGTACATCGACCGCGCCTACGAGTTCGTCAAGGAGACCGTCGCCCACGGCGGCACGGTCATGTTCGTCGGCACGAAGAAGCAGGCGCAGGAGGCCATCGCCGAGCAGGCCACCCGCGTCGGCATGCCCTACGTCAACCAGCGCTGGCTGGGCGGCATGCTCACCAACTTCTCGACCGTCTACAAGCGTCTGCAGCGCCTCAAGGAGCTCGAGCAGATCGACTTCGAGGACGTCGCCGCGTCCGGTCTGACCAAGAAGGAGCTTCTCGTGCTCTCGCGCGAGAAGGCCAAGCTGGAGAAGACCCTCGGTGGTATCCGCGAGATGCAGAAGGTGCCCAGCGCCGTCTGGATCGTGGACACCAAGAAGGAGCACATCGCGGTCGGCGAGGCCCGGAAGCTCAACATCCCGGTCGTCGCCATCCTCGACACCAACTGCGACCCCGACGAGGTCGACTACAAGATCCCGGGCAACGACGACGCGATCCGCTCCGTCACCCTGCTCACCCGCGTGATCGCCGACGCCGTCGCCGAGGGCCTCATCAGCCGCTCGCGCGTCGCCACCGGTGACAAGGGCGAGAAGGCCGCGGGCGAGCCGCTCGCCGAGTGGGAGCGCGACCTGCTCGAGGGCGGCGAGAAGAAGGCCGAGGAGGCCCCCGCCGAGGCCGCTCCGGCCGCGGAGGCCGCCGAGGCTCCCGCCGCTGAGGCCCCGGCTGCCGAGGCCCCCGCCGCCGAGGCTCCGGCCGCTGAGGCCACCGAGGCCGCTCCGGCCGCGGACGCCGAGCAGGCCTGACCCGTCAGCGTTCAGGGGTGACGGCGGGAGCGGGGGCATCAACTCCGCTCCCGCCGTTCACCCGTAGGTCAGCGGAGAGTCGGCGGCCCCGGGCTAGACAGAGGCCGTAGACCCCGTAGATCTTCGATCTTCCAGACTTCGAGAAAGATTCACAGACTCATGGCGAACTACACCGCCGCCGACGTCAAGAAGCTCCGTGAGCTCACGGGCGCCGGCATGATGGACTGCAAGAAGGCGCTGGACGAGGCCGAGGGCGACGTCGAGAAGGCCGTCGAGGCGCTCCGGATCAAGGGCCAGAAGGGCGTCGCCAAGCGCGAGGGCCGCTCCGCCGAGAACGGCGCCGTGGTCTCGATCATCGCCGACGACAACTCCTCCGGTGTCCTGGTCGAGCTCAAGTGCGAGACGGACTTCGTCGCCAAGGGCGAGAAGTTCCAGGCCGTCGCCGACAAGATCGCGCAGCACGTCGCCGCGACCTCCCCGGCCGACCTGGAGGCCCTGCTCGCCTCCGAGATCGAGGCCGGCAAGACCGTCCAGGCGTTCGTGGACGAGGCCAACGCCAACCTCGGCGAGAAGATCGTCCTGGACCGCTTCGCGCAGTTCGCCGACGGTTACGTGACCGCGTACATGCACCGCACGATGCCCGACCTGCCCCCGCAGATCGGTGTCCTCGTCGAGCTGGACAAGCCGGACGCGGAGACCGCTCGCGGTGTCGCCCAGCACATCGCCGCCTTCGCGCCGAAGTACCTCGCCAAGGAGGACGTGCCGGCCGAGGTCGTCGAGTCCGAGCGTCGTATCGCCGAGGAGACCACCCGCGCCGAGGGCAAGCCCGAGGCCGCGATCGCCAAGATCGTCGAGGGTCGCGTCAACGGCTTCTTCAAGGACGCCACGCTGCTCGGTCAGCCGTACGCGCTCGACCCCAAGAAGTCGGTCCAGAAGGTCCTGGACGAGGCCGGTGTCACCCTGAAGCGCTTCACGCGCATCAAGGTCGGCATCTGAGTCCGTACCGCGAGCGACGCGCGGGCCCTATAGGGTCGTCAGCAGTCGTCCGGTACGCCGCCACGCACGCGCGTGGCGGACGACAGCAGATCTGACGAGGAGGCCATTGCCGCGCATGGGATGCGAACCAGTTCCCACCGGCAGTGGCCTTCTTCGTATGTGCAACAGGTGAAAGAGGCGGGATCCCCATGACCACCAAGGCCCAGAAGAGCGACGACGGCAAAGTACGCGGCCGGTTTCTGCTGAAGCTGTCCGGAGAGGCGTTCGCCGGTGGCGGGGGCCTGGGTGTGGACCCCGACGTGGTGCACAAGATCGCCCGTGAGATCGCCGCCGTCGTCCGGGACGGTGCCGAGATCGCCGTCGTCATCGGGGGCGGCAACTTCTTCCGGGGCGCCGAACTCCAGCAGCGCGGCATGGACCGGGCCCGCTCGGACTACATGGGCATGCTCGGCACCGTGATGAACTGCCTCGCCCTCCAGGACTTCCTGGAGAAGGAGGGCATCGACAGCCGGGTGCAGACCGCCATCACCATGGGCCAGGTCGCCGAGCCGTACATCCCGCTGCGCGCCGTGCGCCACCTGGAGAAGGGCCGCGTGGTCATCTTCGGCGCCGGTATGGGCATGCCGTACTTCTCCACCGACACCACCGCCGCCCAGCGCGCCCTGGAGATCGACGCCGAGGCGCTCCTCATGGGCAAGAACGGCGTGGACGGGGTCTACGACTCCGACCCGAAGACCAACCCCGACGCGGTCAAGTTCGACTCCCTCGGATACGGCGAGGTCATCACCCGTGACCTGAAGGTCGCCGACGCCACCGCCGTCACGCTGTGCCGCGACAACAAGCTCCCGATCGTGGTCTTCGAGCTCCTGACGGAGGGAAATATCGCCCGAGCCGTCAAGGGTGAGAAGATCGGCACGCTTGTGGGTGAGCAGGACAGCCGGGACTGACCTGGGTTACACCCGGTCCCTGACCGGGGGATGGACAATGTCCTGCCGGTCCGGAACCGTGCAGGAAGAAGACGCGACGCAGCCGGCCGCCGCCCCACGCACATGGAACAGCAGCCGGGCCTACTCAAGACACGCAGGAGCAAGTGGTGATCGAAGAGACCCTCCTCGAGGCCGAGGAGAAGATGGAGAAGGCCGTCGTGGTCGCCAAGGAGGACTTCGCCGCGATCCGCACCGGGCGTGCGCACCCGGCGATGTTCAACAAGATCGTGGCCGACTACTACGGCGCGCCGACGCCGATCAACCAGCTGGCTTCGTTCTCGGTGCCGGAGCCGCGCATGGCCGTGGTGACCCCGTTCGACAAGACCGCGCTGCGCAACATCGAACAGGCGATCCGCGACTCCGACCTGGGCGTCAACCCGAGCAACGACGGCAACATCATCCGAGTGGTGTTCCCCGAGCTCACCGAGGAGCGCCGCCGCGACTACATCAAGGTGGCCCGGGGCAAGGCCGAGGACTCGCGCGTGTCCATCCGCTCGGTCCGCCGCAAGGCCAAGGACGCGATCGACAAGCTCGTCAAGGACGGCGAGGTCGGCGAGGACGAGGGCCGCCGTGCGGAGAAGGAGCTCGACGACGCGACGCACAAGTACGTCGCTCAGGTGGACGAGCTCCTCAAGCACAAGGAAGCGGAGCTTCTCGAGGTCTGATGAACGACTCTTCCTGGGCGACGCCGCCACACGCCGGGTACTGGGGGCCGTCCGACCAGGGGCCTGTCCAGGGGGCTGCCCCGGCGGGTCCCGCGTACGATGCGCATGACGCGCAGCACACTCGGCCCATGCCCATCGTGCCCGACGGACCCGCCGTACCCCGATACGGCGACGACCAGGATGACGACCGGGGGGCCGCTCGGCTGAGCGGTCCCTTGTTCCGGGACCAGACGTTTCAGGACGGGACGTCCCGTCACGGGACGTTCAGTGAACACACCGCATCGGCGCAGCCCCACCCGGCGGCACCGCAGACGCAGAATCCGGAGCCCATGCCCGACTCCTCGCAGCCGGCGCCCGCGCCGCAGAAGAAGAGCGCGGGGCGGGACCTGGGTGCGGCCATAGGGGTCGGAGTCGGACTCGGCGTGGTGATCATCGCCTCGCTGTTCTTCGTCAAGGCCGCGTTCGTCGGGGTGATAGCGGTCGCCGTCGTGGTCGGGCTGTGGGAGCTGACGAAGCGGCTGGAGGAGCGCAAGGGAATCAAGGCGCCGCTCGTGCCGCTGGCGCTCGGCGGGGCCGCGATGGTCGTCGCCGGGTACGTCCGTGGCGCGGAGGGGGCCTGGGTCGCCATGGCGCTCACGGCACTCGCGGTCCTCGTCTGGCGGATGACGGAACCGCCGGAGGGCTACCTCAAGGACGTCACGGCGGGGGTCTTCGCGGCGTTCTACGTCCCGTTCCTGGCCACGTTCGTCGCCATGATGCTCACGGCCGAGGACGGGGCGGCACGTGTGCTGACCTTCCTGCTCCTGACCGTCGTCAGTGACACCGGCGCCTACGCGGTCGGCTGGCGCTTCGGCAGCCACAAGCTCGCGCCGCGCATCAGCCCCGGCAAGACCCGGGAGGGCCTGGTCGGAGCGGTGACGTTCGCGATGGCCGCGGGGGCGCTGTGCATGGAGTTCCTGATCGACGACGGCACGTGGTGGCAGGGACTGCTGCTCGGGCTCGCGGTCGCGGCCAGCGCGACGCTGGGTGACCTCGGCGAGTCGATGATCAAGCGGGACCTCGGCATCAAGGACATGGGCACACTGCTGCCGGGCCACGGCGGCATCATGGACCGCCTGGACTCACTGCTGCCTACGGCGCCGGTGGTGTGGCTGCTGATGGTGCTGTTCGTGGGGTCGGGCTGACACTCGGCTTCTTCTCGTACGACTCTTCGGCCCCCGTCCTGTTCTCAGGGCGGGGGCCGGTTCGTCGAGGCCGCACAAGCCCTCTCTCTGCCTTTCGCCAAGGCGGGCATAGCACTGGCCAGGTGGACGCAAATTGTGTGTCAGGCCGTGCTTCGCATCCGTAAAAGGAGCCGTTTCCGCGGGATCTCGTCCGGGATGCTGACCCTCGCGTCGGTTTTCGAACGGGGGAGCGGGATGAGCGAGCAGTTCGGGGTGGAGCCCGAGACGCTGACGGATCTGGCGGGGAGGTTCGACCGGGAGGCGACGGGCCTCGCCGGGCCGATCGGAGCGTTCTCGGGAAGCGCGGCGGAGATCGGGCAGGCGTTCGGGCTGCTGGGGATCTGCGACGGGGCGGCGGAGAAGTACCGGCAGCTGCTGGAGAACACCGTCAAGGCGCTCGGGCATCTTCCCGACGTACTCAGGAGCAACGGCGACCGGCTGCGGCTGAACGCCGGCCATTACGCGGACTCGGACCGGACAGCCCTCGGCTATCTGCACTCCGCGGCCTCGGGCGGCCGCCCGTGAGCGTCAACGACTGGATCGACGGCAAGGTCCTGGAGATCCTCCAGGCCGCCGGAGTGGAACTCCCCGGCGGCGACGGCGAAACCCTGCGGGCCATCGCCCGTTCCTGGGACGCCACGGGCACCGAACTCACGGATGTCGTACGGGCCGTGGACGCAGCGATCGCCGGGGTCGACCAGCAGGGCTGGCACGGGGCCGCCCGGGACGCCTTCGAGAGGCACTGGGGCGAGCAGAAGAAGGTTGTCCAGGACGTCGCCGCCAACTTCCACCACGTCGCCGACGGCCTGCGGTCCTACGCGGACGAGATCGACGGGATCAACAAGGAGATCATCGACATCTGCGTCGAGATCGCCGAGATGGAGATCGCCGGGGTCGCGCTGTCGTTCTTCACCGGCTTCATCTCCGACCTCGTCGCGAACACGGCGGTGGCGGCGCGGGTGGCCAGGATCGTGGACCTGGTTCGGCTGTTCACGGCGGCGGCGGAGCGGGTGGCGGGCCTCCTGGAACGGTTCTCGGGGCTCAGCGCGGAGACCGTCACCACGCTGGAGCGGATGCTCACGGCCGTGGCCAGGGTCGCCGCGACCTTCGCCAAGACGGGGCTGGAGAGCTTCACGACGAACTTCGTGGCGGACTCGGGAAGCATCATGGTGACCCAGGCCGTGAACGGGCAGCCGGTCACCGTCGGGGCCGACCTCAGGAACGGCGCGCTGCTCGCGGGCGGTACGGCGGGGTTCACCGCGGGAGCCGGCGCGGTCGGGGCGCGTCTCACCGGGGTGGCCGGAGACCTCCTGCGAGGGGAGGGCCTGCTCGGCACGGCGGTCAACGGCGCGGTCGGCAACGTCACGGGCGGTCTGACAGCCGACTACGCGAACGGTCAGGACGCGTCGACCATGGGCCAGGACGCGCTGACCAACGCGGTCGCCGGTGCCGCCGGAAACGCCCAGAACCACGGCGTCAACCACGCCCTGGAGGAGCACGGCAGCCTCGGTGGGGAACACCTCAGCGAGCAGGGCAGGCTCGCGGACGGAGCGTTCAAGAACACCGTGGGCACCACCCTCAACACCGGCGTCTACGCCGCCGCCTCCGGTATCGAGGCCGACATCCAGAACCTGACGAAGGACGAGAACGACAAGTGAGCCCCCTCGGCGGAACGGCCCTCGCGGCCGTGTTCACCCCCAACCCGGACCACCACTCCACCTGGTCCGGGTTCTTCGGCCTCGCCGCCCTCGTCATCGGCTGTGCGATCGCTCTCATCGGCCTGTACGCGGCGATCAGCACCTGGCGCGGCCTGGAGCCCTCCCGCCGCCGCGGCCAGGCCCTCCCGGTCACCCTCACCGGCGGCTTCTTCATGGCCGTGGGCCTGGCGGTCGCGGCTTTCGGCGTGTGGATCTTCTGAACGCGGTGCTCGAACGATCTGCCACACTGGAAGGGTTATGCCTGCACCCGGAGAACTCACTTTCGTCGCCCCCCGCGGAGCCAAGAAGCCGCCGCGGCACCTTGCTGATCTCACGCCCGCCGAGCGTAAAGAGGCTGTCGCCGAGATCGGGGAGAAGCCGTTTCGTGCCAAGCAGCTCTCGCAGCACTACTTCGCGCGGTACGCGCACGACCCGGCGGAGTGGACGGACATCCCGGCCGGGGCGCGCGGCAAGCTGCAGGAGGCGCTGCTTCCCGAGCTGATGACCGTCGTACGGCATCTGTCGACCGACCAGGGGACCACGCGCAAGACGCTGTGGCGGCTGTTCGACGGGACGCTCGTGGAGTCGGTGCTCATGCGGTACCCGGATCGGGTGACCATGTGCATCAGCTCGCAGGCGGGCTGCGGCATGAACTGCCCCTTCTGCGCCACCGGGCAGGCGGGGCTGGACAGGAACCTGTCCACCGCCGAGATCGTGCACCAGATCGTGGACGGGATGCGGGCGCTGCGGGACGGGGAGGTTCCGGGCGGGCCCGCGCGGCTGTCCAACATCGTCTTCATGGGCATGGGTGAGCCGCTCGCCAACTACAAGCGGGTCGTCGGCTCCATCCGGGCGCTCACCGATCCCGCTCCGGACGGGCTCGGGCTGTCGCAGCGCGGCATCACCGTGTCGACCGTCGGGCTTGTGCCGGCCATTCACCGGTTCGCCGACGAAGGGTTCAAGTGCCGGCTGGCGATCTCCCTGCACGCCCCCGACGACGAGCTGCGCGACACCCTCGTCCCCGTGAACACGCGGTGGAAGGTGCGCGAGGTCCTCGACGCCGGGTTCGAGTACGTCGAGAAGTCCGGGCGGCGGCTCAGCATCGAGTACGCGCTCATCCGGGACATCAATGACCAGGCCTGGCGCGGTGACCGGCTCGGGCGGCTGCTCAGGGGCAAGCCCGTGCACGTCAACCTCATCCCGCTGAACCCGACCCCCGGGTCCAAGTGGACCGCCTCCCGGCCCGAGGACGAGAAGGCGTTCGTGGAGGCCATCGCCGCCCATGGTGTGCCGGTGACGGTCCGGGACACCCGTGGGCAGGAGATCGACGGGGCCTGTGGTCAGCTGGCGGCCACCGAGCGGTAGTCTGACGGACGTACGTAAATCTTCATATCCGACAGGGGAGCGCCACAGCGCTGAGAGTGCGGCAATCGGGCCGCAGACCCTCTGAACCTCGCCCAGGTCATTCTGGGTAGGAAGTTCGGTCATCACCGTGAACAACAAGAAGTTTCTCGCTGCCGTCGTCGGCCTCGGCCTGGTCACGCTGTCCGCGTGCGGGTCCTCGTCCGACGACAGCAACGGCTCCGGCTCCGGCTCCAAGACCGTCACCCTGGTCAGCCACGACTCGTGGGCCGTCTCCAAGAACGTCCTCGCCGACTTCGAGAAGAAGTCCGGCTACAAGGTCAAGGTCCTGGAGGACGGCGACGCGGGGCAGGCCGTCAACAAGGCCATCCTCACCAAGGACAACCCGCAGGGCGACGTCTTCTTCGGCGTCGACAACACCCTGCTCTCCCGCGCGCTCGACAACGGGCTCTTCCAGTCGTACGAGGCGAAGGGCGCCGACCGGATCAAGGCCGAGTACCGGGCCGACCAGGACAAGCACCGGGTCACGCCCATCGACAGCGGCGACATCTGCGTCAACTACGACAAGGCCTGGTTCACCGAGCACAAGCTCCAGCCGCCGACGTCGTACGACGATCTGATCAAGCCCGCCTACAAGAACCTCCTCGTCACGGAGAACGCCTCGACGTCCTCGCCGGGGCTCGGGTTCCTGCTCGGGTCCGCCGCGAAGTACGGGGACGAGGGCTGGCAGGGCTACTGGAAGAAGCTCAAGGCCAACGGAGTCAAGGTCGTCGACGGCTGGGAGCAGGCCTACAACGAGGAGTTCTCCGGGTCCGCGGGGGGCAAGAAGGCGAAGGCCGACCGGCCGCTCGTCGTGTCGTACGCCTCCTCGCCGCCCGCCGAGGTGATCTACGCCGATCCGAAGCCGAAGACCGCGCCCACCGGGGTCGCCGACGGGACCTGCTTCCGGCAGATCGAGTACGCCGGGCTGCTGAGCAACGCGAAGAACACCGAGGGCGGCAAGGCGTTCCTGGACTTCCTGCTCACCAAGGAGTTCCAGCAGGACATGCCGCTCAACATGTTCGTCTATCCCGTGGTGGAGGGGGCCTCGGTGCCCGCCGAGTTCACCCAGTACGGTCCGCAGGCCAAGGATCCCGAGACCATGGACCCGGCGAAGATCGCCGACCACCGTGACGACTGGGTCAAGTCGTGGACCTCGCTGGTTCTGAAGTAAGGCCCCGCAAGCCTTTCCACAACGCGGCGGCGCGGCTCGGGCTCGTGGCCGTGCCCGTCGCGTTCTTCGCCCTCTTCTTCGCCTATCCCGTCGCCGCGATCGTCACGCGCGGACTGAAGACCGGCGGGAGCTGGCAGTTCGGCAGGATCACCGAGGTCCTCGCCCAGCCGGACATCCGGCACGTCCTGTGGTTCACCACCTGGCAGGCGCTCGCCTCCACGGCACTCACGCTCCTGATCGCGCTCCCCGGCGCGTACGTCTTCGCGCGGTTCGACTTCCCCGGCAAACAGGTCCTGCGCGCCGTGGTCACCGTCCCCTTCGTGCTGCCGACGGTCGTGGTCGGTACGGCCTTCCTGGCGCTCGTCGGCCGTGGCGGGCTGCTCGACGAGTGGTGGGGCGTACGGCTGGACACCACCGTGTGGGCGATCCTGCTCGCGCACGTCTTCTTCAACTACGCGGTCGTCGTACGCACCGTCGGCGGACTGTGGGCCCAACTGGACCCGCGCCAGGAGGAGGCCGCTCGGATGCTGGGCGCGTCCCGGCTCACGGCCTGGCGGACGGTCACCCTTCCCGCGCTCGCGCCCGCCGTGGCCGCCGCCGCGCTGATGGTCTTCCTCTTCACCTTCACCTCCTTCGGTGTGGTGCAGATCCTCGGCGGGCCCACCTTCTCGACCCTCGAAGTGGAGATCTACCGGCAGACCTCCGAGATCTTCGACCTGTCCACGGCCGCCGTGCTGACGATGATCCAGTTCGTCGCGGTGGGCGCGGTCCTCGCCCTGCACGCGTGGACCGTACGGCGCCGGGAGAGCGCGCTGCGGCTCGTGGACGCGTCCGTGACCGCCCGGCGGCCGCGCGGGGCGGGGGAGTGGGGGCTGCTGGCCGGGGTCGTCGCCATCATCGCCGTACTCCTCGTCCTGCCGCTCGCCGTCCTCGTCCAGCGGTCGCTCGACGCCCCCGACTTCGGCTACTACCGGGCGCTGACCAGCGCCGACGGCGGGGTGTTCCTCGTCGCGCCGATCGAGGCGGTCGGTAACTCCCTGGAGTACGCCCTCGCCGCGACCGCCATCGCGGTGACGGTCGGAGGGCTCGCGGCGGCCGCGTTGACGCGGCGGGACGCGGGGCGGTTCGTGCGGGGCTTCGACGCGCTGCTGATGCTGCCGCTCGGGGTGTCCGCGGTGACCGTGGGCTTCGGGTTCCTGATCTCCCTCGACGAGCCGCCGCTGGATCTCAGGCAGTCCTGGATCCTGGTGCCGCTCGCGCAGGCGCTGGTCGGGGTGCCGTTCGTCGTGCGGACCATGCTGCCCGTGCTGCGGGCCGTGGACCACCGGCTGCGGGAGGCCGCGGCCGTGCTCGGGGCCTCGCCGTGGCGGGTGTGGCGGGAGGTCGATCTGCCCATGGTGCGGCGGGCGTTGCTGATCGCGGCGGGCTTCGCCTTCGCCGTGTCGCTGGGGGAGTTCGGGGCGACCGTGTTCATCGCACGGCCCGACAACCCGACGCTGCCGGTCGCCGTGGCCCGGTTGCTCGGGCGGGCCGGAGACCTCAACTACGGGCAGGCGATGGCCCTTTCGACGATCCTGATGGTGGTGTGCGCGGTGGCGCTGCTGGTGCTCGAACGGCTGCGGACCGACCGGACCGGGGAGTTCTGATGCTGCTGAGCCTTGAGGACGCGACGGTTCGGTTCGGCGGACGGGCCGTGCTCGACGGGGTCGGCCTCGATGTCGCCGAGCACGAGATCGTGTGTGTGCTCGGGCCCAGCGGGAGCGGGAAGTCGACCCTGCTGCGGGCGGTGGCCGGGCTCCAACCGCTGGACTCCGGGCGGGTGTCGCTCGACGGACGCGACCAGGGCGGAGTGCCCGCGCACAAGCGTGGGGTCGGCCTGATGTTCCAGGACCATCAGCTGTTCCCGCAGCGGGACGTGGGCGCCAACGTGGCGTTCGGGCTGCGCATGCACGGGGCTTCCCGGGCGCGACAGGACGAGCGGGTACGGGAGTTGCTCGACCTCGTCGGTCTTCCGGGCGCCCCTCGCCGGGCCGTGGCCTCCCTCTCCGGTGGTGAGCAGCAGCGGGTCGCCCTGGCCCGGGCGCTCGCCCCCCGGCCCCGGCTGCTGATGCTCGACGAGCCCCTCGGACAGCTGGACCGGTCACTGCGGGAGCGGCTGGTCGTCGAACTGCGCGAGCTGTTCGGGCGGTTGGGCACCACCGTGCTCGCGGTCACCCACGACCAGGGGGAGGCCTTCGCGCTGGCCGACCGGGTCGTGGTGATGCGGGACGGACGGATCGCCCAGTCCGGAACGCCTCTCGAGGTGTGGCAGCGGCCGGTGGACGAGTTCGTGGCCCGCTTCCTCGGCTTCGAGAACGTCGTCGAGGGGACGGTGACGGGGGAGGCGGCGGACACGGCGTGGGGCAAGGTGCCGGTGCCTCCGGGCGCCGCCCAGGGGGTCCGGAGCGTGCTGGTGCGGCCGGCTGGGGTTCGGCTCGTGGCGGCCGGTGAGGGGCTGCGCTGCACGGTCGCCGCGCGCACCTTCAAGGGCACGCACGTCGCCGTGCACCTGCACCCCTCGGAAGGGGGGCCGCGGTTGGAGGCGGCCTGTGCGCTGCGCGCGGCGCCGGAGGTGGGGGACGTGGTCGGGGTGGAGTTCGACCCGGTCGAAATCGTGGTGCTCGGCTGACGGGGGCGGACCTACAGTGCGGGCATGACCTTGCTCCCGCACGACCGCTACTGTGACGAGATCGCCCACCAGGTGGGCCTGTTGAGGGCGGTGGTGGCCTCCGGGGCCGACCTGTCCGCGACCGTGCCGACCTGCCCGGACTGGTCGCTGGAGCGGCTGGTGCGGCACACCGGGGGCGCCCTGCGCTGGGCGGAGTCGATGGTGCGGACCCGGGCGCGGGAGGCGGTGCCCGAGTACCGCGTGCCCTCGGGGGAGGGGCCCGAGAGCGTAGGTGAGCTCGACGCGTGGCTCGCCGAGACCGGCGAACTGCTCGTCGCCACGCTCCGGGAGGCCGGGCCGGACGCCGAGGTGTGGTCCTGGGCCGGCATCCCCACCTCGGGTTTCTGGGCCCGCCGCATGGCTCACGAACTCACGATCCACCGCGCCGACGCCGCGCTCGCCGCCGGGCAGCCGTACGAGGTCGCTCCGGACATCGCCGCCGACGCGATCGACGAATGGCTCCAGATCGTGGAGTTCGTGCAGCGGAGCATGCCGCACGACGGGGCCCGGGAGCTGCGCGGCCCCGGGCGCAGCATCCACCTCCACGCCACCGACGGCACCCCGGAGCTGCACGCCGAGTGGCTGGTCGAGCTCACCGAGGACGTCATCGTCTGGCGGCGCGGACACGAGAGGGCGACCGTGGCGCTGCGCGGCCCGCTGACCGCCGTACTGCTGGCCTTCTACCGTCGACTCCCCCTGGACAGCCCGGAGTTGGAGGTGCTCGGGGAGCGGGAGCTGCTGGAGTTCTGGTTGGAGCGGGCCACCTTCGGGTGACGGCATGGCTGTGGCCCGCCCCCGGCCGGGGACGGGCCACAACGGTCGTTCAGGTACGGCGTCAGCGGCTGCCGGCGCCGCGACGGCGCAGGCCGAAGAACACCGCGCCGCCGCCGAGGGCGACCAGGGCGATGGCGATCCCGGCGATCAGGCCGGTGTTGGAGTTCGCACCGGTCTCGGCGAGGTTGGAGTCGCCGGCCGCGGGCGACGGGGCGTTGCTCTCGCCGGTCGCCGGAGCGGTGGTGCCCTCGGAGGCCGACGGGGTCGGGGTCGGGGACTCCTCGGCCGGGGTGCTGGCGGAGTCAGACGGGGTGGAGGTGGGCGTGGGCGTCGGGGTCGGCGTGTCCTCGGTCTTGCAGGCGGTCGCCGGGGTGGTCAGGTTGGGCTTGATGTCCTCGCCCTTGATGTAGGGCAGGGCCTCGACGCGGACGCGGTACTCGGAGTTGGGCGCCCAGTCCTCCTCGAAGGTGATGGTGGTGCCCTCCTTGGAGCCCTTCACCTTCTGCTCGCCGACCTTCTTCGCGTCGGCACCGTTGCTCTGCAGCAGGTACACGGAGACGGTCGCCTCGACGCCGGTCTTGTCCACGTCGGTGACGGTGATGACGCCCTTGTCGCCGTCACACTTGGCTTCGGCGGAGAACTCCTTGATGTTGCAGGCAAGGGCGTTGCCGGAGGCGCCGAGCACGAGCGCGGTCGAGGCGGCGGCGACGCCGAGGAAGCGCGCGGCGCGGGAGGTGCGGCGGGATATGGGCGTGAATGCCACGTTCATCCTTCACGGGGTGCGCAAATGCGGGGGGTTGACGAGGAGGTGATGTGACATCACCATCCCCACGAGTCTCACAGGTCTATAAGGGCTGCATAAGAAGTGTCAACGTGCAGGCGCCTTACAACCGTTGGCTTTACCTGCTTATTACCCAGTGAGACGTTTCAGCGCCGCCGGAGCGTCCTCGATTCGGTCAACCAGGGCGATTCTGGCCTCCATTGACCGCTCCCGCGCCAGCGCCTGGAGCAGCGGCCAGGTGGGCAGCTTCTCCGTCCAGTGCGCGCGGTTCACGAGCACCATCGGCGTGGGCTCACCGCGCGACTCGTAGTAGTTGGGCGTCGCGTTGTCGAAGATCTCCTGCACGGTGCCGGCCGCGCCCGGCAGGAAGACCACGCCGGCGTTCGAGCGGGCGAGCAGGCCGTCCTCGCGGGTGGCGTTGGCGAAGTACTTGGCGATGTGCGAGGCGAAGGCGTTCGGCGGCTCGTGCCCGTAGAACCAGGTCGGGATGCCGACGGAACGGCCGCCCCGGGGACGGCGGGCGCGGACCTCGAAGGCGGCGCGCGCCCAGTCGCTGATCGACGGCGTGAACGACGGCGCCGCGGCGAGGAGTTCGCACGCCTCGTCGAGCATGGCGTCCTCGAAGGGGGCCGCGTAGGCGCCGAGGTTGGCCGCCTCCATCGCGCCCGGTCCGCCACCGGTGGCCACGGTCAGCCCGGCGCGGGTCAGTTCGCGGCCGAGGCGGGCGGCACCGGCGTACTCCTCGGTGCCGCGGGCCATCGCGTGGCCGCCCATCACGCCCACCACCCGCGCGCCGCGCAGGAGTTCGTCGAGGGCGTCGGAGACGGCGTCGTCGTGGAGGGAGCGGAGCATCGACGCGTATATGTCGCCGTCGGCCTTGGTCCGCTGGAACCAGGCGTAGGCGAGGGCGTCGGGAGTCTGCTCGTACCCCTTCTCGAGTCCGTCGAACAACTCGTCGGGGGAGTAGAGCAGTCCGCGGTACGGATCGAAGGGCAGGTGCGGGACGGGCGGGAAGACCAGCGCGCCGTCCGTGCGGAGCTTGTGCGCGGCGTTCTCCCGCATCGGGCAGCCGAGGAACACGGCGCCCGCGGTGTCGGTGGCCAGCAACTCCCTTGTCCGGTCCGTCAGATCGACGGACTGGACCCGGAAACCGGCGAGGGTGCCGCGGGCCGGTACCACCGCGTCGAACTCCTCGAGCGTCTCGATCTCACGGTCGTCGTGGTGTGCCGCGTGGGCGGGGCTCGTCTGCACCCGCCCATGCTCGCACGCCGGATCCCGGCCCCGGGGATCAGCCCTGGATCGCCGCCGGGTCCATCCAGACGACCTCCCAGCCGTGGCCGTCCAGGTCGTTGAAGGAACGGCCGTACATGAAGCCCTGGTCCTGCACGTCGTCGTTGGCCGTGCCGCCCGCGGCGACCGCCTTCTCGACCAGCTCGTCCACCTTCGCGCGGCTCTCGGCGCTCAGACAGAGCAGCACCTGGCTGGTCTTCGTCGCGTCCGCGATCTCCTTGTTGGTGAAGGTCGCGTAGAAAGGCTTCGTGAGCAGCATCGCGACGATCGTCTCGCTGATCACGACGGAGGCCGCCTTGTCGTCGCTGAACTGTTCGTTGAGCGTGTAGCCGAGCTCCGTGTAGAACTTCTTGGAGGCGTCGAGGTCGTTCACGGGCAGGTTGATGAAGATCATCTGCTGGTAGGCGGGCGCGGTCATCGGAGTCTCTCCCATCGGGTGCGTGCTGTACGCAGGGGTAGACGGGCGAGGGCCGCACAACTCATCGCTGCCGCGGGATTTTTCTTCAGCCGGTCAGCGGCAGGGCCGCCAGCTCGGCGACGACCAGGGTCAGCGGGCCGAAGAGGGCGAGCAGGGCGCCGGCGCGCAGGGCTGCCGCGCTGCGGAGCATCGTCGCGGGGGCGCCGAGACGGACGAGCGCGGCCGTGGTGTCCGACCTCGCGTGCTTGGCCTCCACGGCGGCGGTGAGGAGGGTGGCGATCGTGCAGCTCGTCACGAGCAGCAGGCCGAGGGTGGTGAGGGGACCCACTTCGGGGCCCGCGGGGTCGTACAGGGTGGTCATGGCGTAGGCGCCGGAGGCCACCGCGCAGACGATGCCCAAGGGGCGGCCGATACGGGTGGCCTCGGCCATGAGGACGCGTCCGGCGAGGAGGCGGAGCGCCCCGGGCCGGGTGGACTGGAGGAGACGGCCGCACAGGTGGGTGAGGCCGGGGCCGGCGACCGCCAGGCCCACGGCGGTGAGCAGCCAGCCGACGAGGACGGAGGGGGCGCCCACGAGGCCGCCGGGGAGAGGGGCGGCGGGCGTGGAGCCCTGGCGGTTGGCGTAGGCCTCCACGGCCAGGCCCGCGGCGAGGACCGCGATGCCCCAGGGGAGGCCCTTGGGTGCTTCCCGGGGGGCGGGGAGGACCGCTGGACCGGGGTTCTCGGTCGGCTCGTCCTCGGTGGCGGTCGCCGCCGGGGTGCTCCCGCCCGTCTCCGCCGGCGCGGTGCCGTCCGCCTTCGGCGCGGGAGCCGCCGCGCGGTCTTCGCCGGGCTCACCCGCGGTCCGGCGGGCGCGGAGGCGGCCGTACACCCCGAAGGGCTCCCTCGCCGTCGTCCTGCCGTACGCCCCGAAGCGGCCGTACGACCGTGCCTCCCGTCTCGCTGAGACCGGCCTGTCGTCCCGGGGGCGCAGGACGAGTCCCACCGTCACCGACGCGATCGCCGGGACCAGGCCCAGCAGGGTCAGGGCCGCCGGCAATGGCAGGGGGGCGTCCGCCGCCAGGAAGTCCGCCGCCGCCCCGTCGAAGGGCATGCCCGTCAGGTCGCCCCGCAGGTGGAGGAAGAAGAGGAGCGCCAGCATCGAGCCGAGGGTGCAGGAAAGGGCCGTCGTGGTGGCGGCGACGGCCATCAGCCGGGCCGGGCCGAGGCCGATCGCCGCGAGACCGGGGCGGGGGCGGGTGCCCGGGTCGGTGCGGGCGACCGCCAGCGCGAAGTGGACCGTCGCCGCCAGCGGAGTCAGGCACCACGCCAGGCGGAGCACGGCGCCCGACGGGTCCTCGGGGTGGCTGATCGCGTGGCCGAGGGTGCACAGGAGGAGGAAGCCCGTGCCCGCCGAGGCCAGCGCCACCAGGAGGCGGCGCAGGTGCACGGCGGGACGGGCGCCCCGGGTCAGACGGAGAGCGAGCACGCGGTACGGCCTTCCGAGTCGGCCATCGGGGGCAGGTGCACGGTGTTCACCCGGCGTCCGTCCAGGAGGCTGACCGTGCGGTCCGCCAGGGCTGCGGTGTCGGGGTCGTGCGTCGCCAGGACCACCGTGATGCCGTGGGAGCGGGCGGCCGTCGTGAGCGTGCGCAGGACGTGGGCGCGGTCCGCCCGGTGCAGGGGTGCCGTCGGCTCGTCCGCGAACAGGACCGACGGGGCCGGCGCCAGAGCGCGGGCCACGCAGACGCGCTGGCGTTCGGACTGGGTCAGCTCGTGCGGACGGCAGCGGGTCCGGTCGCCGATGTCCAGGCGCTCCAGCCACTCCAGGGCGGCCGTCCTGGCGCGCCGGCGACCGGTGCCGCGCAGCATGAGGGGGAGAGCGGCGTTCTCCCAGGCGTTGAGCTCGGGGACCAGCAGCGGGGCCGGGTCGATCCAGCCGAAGCGGTCCCGGCGCAGGCGCTCACGGGTCATCGGGCCCATGGTGTGCACCGGCACGCTGTTGAACCAGACCTCGCCGCGCTGGGCCGGGGCGAGTCCCGACAGGCATCTGAGCAGTGCGGTCTTGCCGCTGCCGCGCGGCCCGCTGACGGCGAGGATCTCGCCCTCGCGCACTCCGAGGGAGACGCCCCGGAGCGCGGGCGAGCCGTCGCGGTGGGTGAAGTGCAGGGAGCGTGCCCAGAGCACATCGTTGTCCGGCGGGGCCTCCATGGGCGTACACCTCGTTCTGGTCCGTTGTGCCTTGCGATCCCCCGAGCGGGGGAACGAAAGCAGGGCGGATCGGTTACCAGGCACGCTAAGGAGGCGGGGGCGGGACGCCGTACAGCACACGGCCCGGGGTGCGCCCCTGTCACTCGGACGGGCGTACCCCGGGACGTAGAAGCCGCTGAATCCCGGAAAGGCTAGAGCTTGGTCCAGGCCTCGGTGAGGGTCGCGCGCAGGATCTGCTCGATCTCGTCGAAGGTCCCCTGGTCGGAGATCAGCGGCGGGGCGAGCTGGACGACCGGGTCGCCGCGGTCGTCGGCACGGCAGTACAGGCCGTTGTCGAAGAGGGCCTTGGAGAGGAAGCCGTAGAGCACGCGCTCGGTCTCCTCGTCGTTGAAGGACTCCTTGGTCGTCTTGTCCTTGACGAGCTCGATGCCGTAGAAGAAGCCGTTGCCGCGGACGTCGCCGACGATCGGCAGGTCGTGCAGCTTCTCCAGCGTCGAGCGGAAGGCGCCCTCGTTGTCGAGGACGTGCTGGTTGAGGTTCTCGCGCTCGAACAGGTCGAGGTTGGCGAGGCCGACCGCGGCGGAGACCGGGTGGCCGCCGAAGGTGTAGCCGTGCAGGAAGGTGTTGTCGCCCTTGTAGAACGGCTCGGCCAGGCGGTCGGAGATGACGCAGGCGCCGATCGGGGAGTAGCCCGAGGTCATGCCCTTGGCGCAGGTGATCATGTCCGGGACGTAGTCGAACTTGTCGCAGGCGAACATGGTGCCCAGGCGGCCGAAGGCGCAGATGACCTCGTCGGAGACGAGCAGCACGTCGTACTGGTCGCAGATCTCGCGCACCCGCTGGAAGTAGCCGGGCGGGGGCGGGAAGCAGCCGCCCGCGTTCTGCACGGGCTCCAGGAAGACCGCGGCGACGGTGTCCGGGCCCTCGAAGAGGATCTGCTGCTCGATCTGGTCGGCGGCCCAGCGGCCGTAGGCCTCGGGGTCGTCGCCGTGGATCGGGGCGCGGTAGATGTTGGTGTTCGGGACCTTGTGCGCGCCGGGGACCAGCGGCTCGAAGGGGGCCTTCAGGGCCGGCAGGCCGGTGATGGACAGGGCGCCCTGCGGGGTGCCGTGGTAGGCGACCGCGCGGGAGATGACCTTGTACTTGGTGGGCTTGCCGGTGAGCTTGAAGTACTGCTTGGCGAGCTTCCAGGCGGTCTCGACCGCCTCGCCGCCGCCGGTGGTGAAGAAGACCTTGTTGAGGTCACCCGGCGCGTGGTGGGCCAGGCGCTCCGCGAGTTCGACGGCCTTCGGGTGGGCGTAGGACCACACCGGGAAGAACGCCAGCTCCTGCGCCTGCTTGAACGCGGTCTCGGCCAGTTCCGTGCGGCCGTGGCCGGCCTGGACCACGAACAGGCCCGCGAGACCGTCGAGGTAGCGCCTGCCCTTGTCGTCGTAGATGTAGGTGCCCTCGCCCCGGACGATGGTCGGGACCGGGGAGTTCTCGTACGAGGACATGCGGGTGAAGTGCATCCACAGGTGGTCGTACGCGGTGCGGCTGAGGTCCTTGGAGCTCACGGTTATCGGGTCCTCACGGTTATCGGGTTCCCCACATGTAGGTCTGCTTCTTGAGCTTCAGATAGACGAAGCTCTCGGTGGAGCGCACTCCGGGGATGGCCCGGATGCGGCGGTTGATGACCTCCAGGAGGTGGTCGTCGTCCTCGCAGACGATCTCCACCATCAGGTCGAAGGAGCCGGCGGTCATCACCACGTACTCGCATTCGGACATGTCGCTGAGCGCGTCGGCCACGGACTCCACGTCGCCCTCGACGTGGATGCCGACCATCGCCTGGCGCCGGAAGCCCACGGTGAGGGGGTCCGTGACGGCGACGATCTGCATCACGCCCTGGTCCAGCAGCTTCTGGACACGCTGGCGCACGGCCGCCTCGGACAGGCCCACGGCCTTGCCGATCGCGGCGTACGGACGGCGGCCGTCCTCCTGGAGCTGCTCGATGATGGCGAGGGAGACGGCGTCCAGGTTCGGGCTGCTGCCGTTCCTCGACTCGCTCCTGGGCTCGCTCCTGGACTCGCGGGAGTCCCTGGGGTCTGCGCTTCGACTGGCCACGACCACACTGTGCACGACGTCTCGTCGGTTTCGCAAGGTCGAGGCGATGAAATTCGTTGTTTACGTGTCTGAGACCTGCGGATTTCGCAGCCTTGGCGCGATCGGGGGTGTTGAAAACGTGGGCCGGGCGATTAGGGTGGGTGTCTCAGTCAGTGGACAGTTTCAACCCCCTCAGGAGGCCGGCAGTGAGCACCGAGCTGCGTCGTCTGCGCAACTACATCGACGGTGAGTTCCGGGACGCCGCCGACGGGCGGACCACCGAGGTGGTCAACCCCGCCACCGGTGAGGCGTACGCGACCGCGCCGCTGTCGGGACAGGCGGACGTGGACGCGGCGATGGCCGCCGCTGCCGCCGCCTTCCCCGGCTGGCGCGACACGACTCCCGCCGAGCGTCAGAAGGCCCTGCTGAAGATCGCCGACGCGTTCGAGGAGCGGGCCGAGGAACTCATCGCGGCCGAGGTGGAGAACACCGGCAAGCCGATCGGGCTCACGCGGTCCGAGGAGATCCCGCCGATGGTCGACCAGATCCGCTTCTTCGCCGGTGCGGCGCGGATGCTGGAGGGACGGTCGGCCGGTGAGTACATGGAGGGCCTGACCTCCATCGTCCGCCGTGAGCCGGTAGGCGTCTGCGCGCAGGTCGCGCCGTGGAACTACCCGATGATGATGGCCGTCTGGAAGTTCGCGCCGGCGATCGCCGCCGGCAACACCGTGGTGCTGAAGCCGTCGGACACGACCCCCGCGTCGACCGTGCTGATCGCGGAGATCATCGGCGGGATCCTGCCGAAGGGCGTCTTCAACGTCATCACCGGTGACCGCGACACCGGACGGCTGATGGTCGAGCACCCGACGCCGGCGATGGCGTCCATCACCGGTTCGGTGCGGGCCGGCATGTCGGTCGCCGAGACCGCCTCCAAGGACCTGAAGCGGGTCCACCTGGAGCTGGGCGGCAAGGCCCCGGTCGTCGTCTTCGAGGACACCGACATCGCCAAGGCCGTCGAGGACATCTCCGTGGCCGGGTTCTTCAACGCCGGGCAGGACTGCACGGCGGCCACCCGGGTGCTGGTGCAGTCCTCGATCCACGACGAGTTCGTCGCGGCGCTCGCGAAGGCCGCCGCCGACACGAAGACCGGACAGCCGGACGACGAGGACGTGCTCTTCGGCCCTCTGAACAACCCGAACCAGCTCAAGCAGGTCTCCGGTTTCATCGAGCGGCTGCCCGCGCACGCCAAGGTCGAGGCCGGCGGTCACCAGGTCGGTGAGAAGGGGTACTTCTACGCTCCGACCGTGGTGTCCGGGCTCAAGCAGGACGACGAGATCATCCAGAACGAGGTCTTCGGGCCCGTCATCACCGTGCAGTCCTTCTCCGACGAGGAGCAGGCCGTGTCCTGGGCCAACGGCGTCGAGTACGCCCTCGCCTCCTCGGTGTGGACCAAGGACCACGGGCGCGCGATGCGGATGTCCAAGAAGCTGGACTTCGGGTGCGTGTGGATCAACACGCACATTCCGCTGGTCGCGGAGATGCCGCACGGCGGGTTCAAGAAGTCGGGGTACGGCAAGGACCTTTCGGGCTACGGGTTCGAGGACTACACGCGGATCAAGCACGTGATGACTTCGTTGGACGCGTAGGTCTCCAGGGGGTGCGGGTGCTTCTTCGCCCGCGGGTGCGTGGGGGGCTGGTCGCGCAGTTCCCCGCGCCCCCGGGTGGGCGAGCTGTTCCGGCACCGGGATGTTCGACAAGGTGTCCGCCGTGCACCGCTCCGCTTGACGCCGCGTCGATTGTCGGGCCGCGGCCCGGGACGGCATGCTGCGGCAATGCCACTCACATCGCGGACGCCCCCGCCTTCCCGTAGGACCCTGCTGCGCGCGCTCGGTGGCGGGACGGTGCTGGGCGGTCTCGCCGGGTGCGGGGTGCCCGCCGCGTACGTGGCCGCGGGCGACCGGGCCGTCCCCGATTGCTCCGCCACCGACAAGCGGCTGACCTGGGCCAACTGGCCGCTCTACATCGACACGGACGACGACGACTCGACGAAGCGGCCGACGCTGGACGCCTTCCGGAAGCGGACCGGCATATCCGTCGACTACGTCGAGGAGATCAACGACAACGACGAGTTCTTCGGCAAGGTCAGCCCCGCGCTGATGAACCACCAGCAGACCGGCCGCGACCTGATCGTCATGAGCGACTGGATGTGCGCGCGGTTCGTACGGCTCGGCTGGGTCCAGGAGATGGACCGGGCCAAGCAGCCGAACGTCACGAAGTACCTTGACCCGCTGCTGCGTTCACCGGCCTTCGACCCGGGCCGGGCGTACACCGTGCCGTGGCAGTCGGGCATCACCGGGATCGCGTACGACCGCGGGAGGCTGGGCCGCGAGATCCGGCATGTGAAGGACCTGTGGGCGAGCGACCTCAAGGGCCGGGTCACCCTGTTCTCCGGTCTCGACGAGGCGTTCGCACTGCTGATGCAGGGCAACGGCGTCGACATCACGCGGTGGACCGAGGACGACTTCCACGAGGTCTGCGACCAGGTGGAGAAGCACGTCAGGGACGGCCGGATCCGCCGCTTCACCGGCAACGACTACACCAAGGACCTCGTCACCGGTGACGTCCTGGCCTGTCAGGCCTACTCCGGGGACGTGATCCAGCTCCAGGCCGACAACCCCGACATCCGCTTCGTCGTCCCCGAGGAGGGCGCGGAGCTCTGGTCGGACTCCCTGATGATCCCCGACCGCTCCCCGCACAAGGCCAACGCGGAGCGCCTCGTCGACTACTACTACGCCCCCGAGGTCGCCGCGGAACTCGCCACCTGGGTCAACTACGTCTGCCCCGTCCCCGCCGCCCGGGACGTCCTGGCCGCCTCGAAGGACGAGGACACCGCCGCGCTCGCCGAGAACCCGCTGATCTTCCCGGACGGGGAGACGCGTGGACGGCTGGTGATCGCGCGGGACATCACGTCGAAGGAGCGGGTGGGGTACGCGAAGCGGTGGAACGCGATCGTGGGGCTGTGAAAGCGGTCAGTTGTAGTAGGTGTCGAACGACCCGATCCACCAGGCGGCCGAAGGCAGCACGGTCACCTGCACCGCGGCCGTGATCCAGCAACGGCACACGACCGCCGTGCCGAAGGACCACCAGGCCGTCGTGCGCAGCGCGTCCACCACGTCCGCCTGGTAGCTCCGACCGGTGGGGTCCGTCATGCCGGGGTAGCCCATCCAGTCCTCGGTGAAGACGCCGTCCGAGCCGAACACGACGGCCAGCGAGATGAACCACAGGTCGGCCAGGAGGGCCACGACCATGAGTGTCACGTCGAGACGAAGGAACGCGGGCGTCGGCACCAGCAGTCGCACCGCCGGGTTTCCGCCCCTGCGCACCCAGTCGACCGGCCAGACGCGCACGAGCGTGGTGACGGCGTGGCCCAGCGCGGCGAGGGCCGCCAACCACCCGCCCGCGAAGACCAGTCCGAAGAACAACATCACGACACCCACGCCGGGGCAGATGTCGCACGGCAGGTGAATGGTTCCCTCCGTGCTGAGCCGAGAGGGGAGCGTGTGCCGTCCCGGCGGGGGTATCCGCTTCGCACCGCAACCCCGCCGGCCGGCCACCCGGCCCATCGGAAGGAGAGGTACCGCATGTCCGCGTCCCTCGTGGAAACGGTCGATATCGAGGCCCCCGTCGCTGTCGCCTGGGCGCTGTGGAGCGATGTGACCCGGTGGCCGAACTTCCTGAGTCATGTCCGCCTGGTGGAACGGATGGACGAGCGCCGCTTCGCCTGGCAGCTCCAACTGCCCGGCGCCGACAAGAACTTCGTCGCCGAGCTCACCGAGGTCGTCCCGGAGGACCGCATCGCCTGGCGCACGGTGGAGGGGGTGCACCACGCCGGCGTGGTGACCTTCCACCGGCTCAGCGACACCACGAGCCGGGTGACCCTGCAGATCGAGTACGACCCGAAGGGCTTCGTCGAGCACCTCGGCGCGCTGACCAACCTGGACTCGGCGCTCGCCAACTACGACCTCGGCGAGTTCCAGAAGCTGGCGGAGACGGCGGCGGCTCCCTGAACTCGCACGGGCACGGCTTCCGGACTTGTTTTGAACGTGTTCAAATGTAGGCGTACGCTGCTGCCATGAGCGACAGAGCCGCCCACCTCAAGGGCATCCGCGCATGGCTGGTCTTCTTCGTCGTCTGCCTGGTGCTCAGCGGGGCCACGGCCTTCCCGCTGGTCCACGAACTGCGCTGGACCGAGGACGTGCTGCGGCACCTCCCCGCGCCGGACGCGCTGACGGACTGGATCACGCGCGTCCGGCGCGGGCTCGACACCGCCGACTCCGACTACCCCTTCCTCCTCTACGGCACAGACTGGCTGGCCTTCGCCCACCTGGTCATCGCGGTCGCCTTCTACGGCCCCTACCGTGACCCGGTCCGCAACATCTGGGTCGTCGAGTTCGCGATGATCGCCTGCGCCGGGATCATCCCGCTCGCCCTGATCTGCGGACCGATCCGGGGCATCCCCGTCTGGTGGAGCGTGATCGACATGGCGTTCGGGGTCCTCGGGGTGCTCCCGCTGTATGTCGTACGGCGGAGGATCAAGCGGCTGGAGGCGCTCGCCCCGTACGACCCCGAGCGCAACGCCCCTGCCCTGACCGCTACTTGAGCGCTGCCGTGATGATCCGGACGATGACAGGGTTCGCGTCCTCGCTCTTCGCGTCGGTGGAGTTGACCGAGTACACGACCGTGCGGCTCAGGTCGCGGGTGCCGGCGATCGCCGAGTTGTAGCCGTACCGGCCGCCGGACTTGACCCAGTAGACCTTCCCGCCGGACTCGAAGCGCTGGAGGCCGCCCGCGCCGTAACTCGCGCCGGTGATGTGCGACGGGACCGAGAACACCTCCCGCAGGTACGGTCGCGGCACGATCCGGCCCCGGAACAGGCCGGTGAGCAACCGCTCCAGGTCCGCGGTCGTGGAGATCATGTCCCCGGCCGCGAACCGGTCCGCCTGGTTCCACTCCGTGACGTCCAGGAACTCCGTCGTCCCGTCCGCCCTCCGCACCGCCTGGTAGCCCCGGTTGTGCGGGCCGAGGATGCGCGGATCGGTGCCCGGGAAGTACGTGTCCCGCATCCCGGCCGGCGTGAGCACCAGCCGGCTCACCTCGGAGGCGTACGACCGCCCGGTCACCCTCTCGATCAGCAGGCCGAGGAACGTGTAGTTGATGTTGAGGTAGTGCTGCTGCCTCCCCGGGCAGAACTCCGGCTCCTTCGCACCCGCGGACGCGGCGACTCGCTGCGGGCTGAGCGTGTCGAAGCGGTGGGCGTACACCTCCTCGAAGGTGGTGCCGAGACCGTCGCCCGCCGGGATGCCGCTGGTGTGATTGAGCAGGTGCCGCACGGTGACCGGCCGGAACCGTCCGCCGAGGAGGCCGGGCAGGTAGTGCTGGACGGGCGCGTCCAGGTCGATCCGCCCCTCGGCCACCAGCCGCAGTACGGCCGCCGCCGTGACCACCTTCGTCGTCGAACCGGCCCGGAAGCGCGCGTGCGGATCGGCGGGCCGCCCGCTCGCCAGGTCGCGCACGCCCGCGCTGCCGCGCCAGCGACCGTCGGTGCCGCCGACCCTGACCAGGGCCGCGGTGGCGTTCGCGTCGGGGAGCCCGGCGAGCGCCGCGCGCAGCGCCTGGGCGTCCGGCGCGGAGGGGGCACTGTGCCTGGTCGCGGACGTGGTGGCTGACCTGCTCGCCGACGTGCTCGCGGACGCGGCCGTGGTCGGCAGGACGGCGGTCAGGGGCACGGCGAGGGCGCCGGCGAGGATGCTTCTGCGACGAATGTCACGCATGGGTCGGCTCCTGCGGATGTGAGATGTGTGTGATCATCCTGCGGGGCCGTGGCGGTGGCGGGATCGTCGGTGAGAGGGGGGCGGCCCCTGGTGGAACCCTGAGCAACTCCCGCCGTGCGTACGGCAGTTGTGAGGGAGGTCCCCTAGGGGGCGAAAAACTGTTATCGCGGAGCCCTTCACTCCGTCTCCACGCACGACCGTGCACGAAGGGGGCACCGGCCGGAAAGGACGACGTGGACACGCGGCAGTGGCGCGACACCATCGCGGCGGCGCAGGACGGCGACCGGCGGGCGCTGGACGAACTCGTCGAGGGCTGGCTGCCGCTGGTGTACAACATCGTGGGCCGCGCCCTGAACGGCCACGCCGACGTCGACGACGTCGTCCAGGAGACCATGCTGCGGGCCGTCGACAACCTCGGCAGTCTCCGCGACCCGGACAGCTTCCGGTCCTGGCTGGTCGCCATCGCCATGCGCCAGATACGCGACCGGGCCCGTCGCAGGACCGCCGCCCCGCTGGACGAGTCGGCCGCTCGCGGAGCCGCCGACTTCGCCGAACTCACTGTCCTGCGACTCCAGTTGGAGGGTCAGCGGCGCGAGGTCGCCGAGGCCGTGCGCTGGCTCGACGACGAGGACCGGCAACTGCTCTCGCTGTGGTGGCTGGAGGTCGCGGGCGAACTCACCCGGCGCGAGCTGGCCGCCGCGGTCGGCATCAGCCGGCAGCACGCCGCCGTGCGCGTCCAGCGGATGAAGGAGCGCCTGGAGACCTCCCGCGGCATCGTCCGCGCCCTCGACGGCGCCTGCCCCGACCTGCGCGAGCTCACCGCCCGCTGGAACGGCCGCCCCGACTCGGTCTGGCGCAAGCGGCTGGCCAGGCACATCCGCGGCTGCGGCTACTGCGGGGACACCCGCGAGTCCGTCGTACCGGCGGAGCGGCTGCTGGTCGGGATCGCGCTGGTGCCCGTCCCGGTCGGGTTCACCCTCTCCCTGGCCCTCGGCGGCAAGACGGCCGCGGCCGCCACCGCCACGGTCGCGTCCGCGAGCTGGTCCGCCAAGGTGCTGAGCGCGCTCACCCAGCCCGTCGTCGCGGTCACCGCCGGGGCGACGATCGTCGCGGGCGGCGCGTACGTCGTCACGCGGACCCCGCAGGCCCCGGCGCCCCGGGTGGCCGTCTCGCCCACCGCGGCGAGCACCCACCGGGCGCCCTCCCCGCCGACCACACCGTCGTCCTCGCCGTCGCCCACTCCTTCTCCTTCGGCGACCCCCACGAAGAGCGTCCGCTACGGCAGCGTCGTCGACGCCGTCGACCGGGCCCCGGACCCCGACACCCCTCCCGCCCCCCTGCCGCACCGGCCCGAGACCGGCATCGCCAGCACCGGCGGCGCGCACGCCGTCATGAACCACCGCGGGGACGGCGTCACCCTCACCGGCCAGGGCTACGTCCTCGTCCGCTGGCAGATCTCGCCGCAGTACCGGGCCGGCAGCCTCGTCATGCCGGCCTGGACCGGCCTGGAGGGCGAGCTCTTCCACGTCGCCTCGGGCGGCGGCCGCCGCATGGACGACCCCGTCAGCGGCACGGACGGCACCGCCACCGGCATGGGCAACCCCACCGTCGGCTACGCCGTCCTGCCCGCCGGCACCCAGCAGATGTGGCAGAACGAGTACTTCTACCTCGACGGCAGCGTCACCCTCACGGTCAACGAACGCGGCGCCGACTACGGCCTCAGCGTCTTCCCGTCCACCTGGGCCGCGGTGGAGAAGGACATCACCACCGGCCCCGACCAGGGCGTCAGGCGCTACGGCCTGGTCCGCGACACCGGCGGCGACGACACCCCGGTGCCGCAGTACGTCACCCGGTCGACTCCGGCCGACCCGGCGACCGTGGCCCAGAGGTCCCGGGTGTAGCGCCGCCGTAGCGATCCTGGTCGTCCATCAAGGGGTTCCAGGTGTGGGAGACCAGGTCGAAGGCGAGGCGGGTGCGGCAGTCGGCGAGGAAGGCGAGGTCGGCGGTCACGTACCGAATGGTGCCCGAGCGTGTTCCTACTGTCGTCCCGGATCCGGAGAAGCGGGAGTTCCGGCGAACAGAGGAGACGTCATGCGGGTGGGAATCGTCGGCCGGGGCGGTATGGCGGACGCGCTGGGCACGCAGTGGCGGCGGGCCGGGCACGAGGTGGTCACCGGGAGCCGCTCGGGCGGGCTGCGCGAGGCGGCGTAGTCCGGCACGGACGCGGTGCTGCTCGCGGTGCCGTACGAGGCGGTGGTCGAGGTCGTCGACGGGCTCGGGGAGGCGCTGAGGGGGGAAGGTGCTGATCGACTGCACCAATCCGGTCGGCCGCGACTTCGGTCTGCTCACGACGGGCGGGCCCTCGGCCGCTGAGCGCGTCGCCGCGCGCTCCCGGCCCACGTCGTGAAGGCCTTCAACCTGTGCCACGTCGACGTGTGGCGGCTGACCCCGCCCGTCTTCGACGGCCGCCCCCTCGCGGTGTCGCTGTGCGGGGACGACGAGGGGGCCCTGACCGTCGTACGACGACTCGTCCGCGACCTTGGCTGCGAGCCGCTGGACGCCGGGGGACTGGACCGGGCCGGGCTCCTGGAGGCGACCGCCGCGCTGCTGATCCGACTGTGGGTGCGGGAGGGTGTGGACGCGCAGGCGATCTTGCCGCCCCTGGCGTACTCCGGGGCCTAACTCCCGCCCGCGTTTTTCATCGCGCAGAGCAGGTCCACCCGGTTCGTCGTGATCGAGTCGACGCCGAGGGCGGCGAGGCGGCGCATCGAGCGGCGGGTGTCGGGGGTCCAGACGGAGATCAGGTAGCCGTCGGTGTGGACGCGGTCGGCGAGGTCCTTGTCGACCAGGCCGAAGCGGTAGTTGAGCCAGCGGGGCTTGACCGCGTCCAGGAGGACCGGGCGTGGGGGCGCGAGGGACGTCCAGGTGAGCGCGATCTCGGCGGCCGGGTCCGCCGCGCGCACGGCGAGCATGGCGGAGGCGCCGGCGCAGTAGTAGACGCGGTCCTGGGCCCCGGACGCGCGCACGACGTCGACCACGCGGCGGGCGACTCGTACCTCCCTCGTGCCGGGCAGGTCGAGCATCAGACGGCTGCCCTCGGTGGCTGCGAGAGCCTCCGCGAGTGTCGGCACCCTGCCGTCGGTCAGCCCTCGCACCTCGTCCGCCGACAGGGAGAGGAGCGGACGGTCGTGCTCCCACAGCCGCTTCAGCGTGTCGTCGTGGAGCAGCACCGGCACGCCGTCCCTGGTGAGCCGTACGTCGATCTCCACCGCGTCCGCGCCCCGGTCGAGCGCGGAACGCAGGGAGTCGATCGTGTTCTCACGGACGCGGTAGGGGTCGCCGCGGTGTGCCACGGCCGTCAGCTTCTGCATGCGCCCATTGTGGTGGGATCACGGGGCGAGCCAGGTGGTGGTGTACGTGTCGATCTCGTCCTTGATCCTTGTCTTGCCCGGCTCGTCGAGGAACGAGACGTCCACCGCGTCCTTCGCGAGCGCGGCCAGGCCCGACTCGTCGAGGTTCAGGAGCCTCGCCGCCACCGCGTACTCGCTGTTCAGGTCCGTGCCGAACATCGGCGGGTCGTCGGAGTTGATCGTGACGACCACGCCCGCCTTCACGAACTCCTTGATCGGGTGCTCGTCGAGGGTGCGGACGGCTCGGGTCGCGATGTTGGAGGTGGGGCACACCTCCAGCGGGATGCGGTGCTCGGCGAGGTGGGCGAGGAGCGCCGGGTCCCGGAAGGAGCTCGTGCCGTGGCCGATGCGCTCGGCGCGCAGGTGGGTGAGGGCGTCCCACACCGTCTCCGGGCCGGTCGTCTCGCCGGCGTGCGGGACCGAGTGCAGGCCCGCCGCGATCGCCCGGTCGAAGTACGGCTTGAACTGGGGACGGGGGACGCCGATCTCGGGCCCGCCGAGACCGAAACTCACGAGGCCCTCCGGGCGGAGGCGGTCGTCGGTGGCGAGGCGGGTCGTCTCCTCGGCGGCTTCCAGACCGGCCTCGCCGGGGATGTCGAAGCACCAGCGCAGTACGGTGCCGAACTCCGACTCCGCCGCCTTGCGGGCGTCCTCGATCGCCTCCATGAACGCGCGCTCGTCGATGCCGCGGCGGGTCGAGGAGAACGGGGTGATGGTGAGCTCGGCGTAGCGGACCTGCTGGCGGGCGAGTTCCCTCGCGACCTCGTAGGTGAGGAGCCGTACGTCCTCGGGGGTGCGGATCAGGTCCACGACGCTGAGGTAGACGTCGATGAAGTGGGCGAAGTCCGTGAACGTGAAGTAGTCGACGAGCGCCTCGGGGTCCGTGGGGACCTTGGAGTCGGGGTGGCGGGCGGCCAGTTCGGAGACGATGCGGGGGGAGGCCGAGCCGACGTGGTGGACGTGCAGTTCGGCCTTGGGCAGGCCGGCGATGAAGGCGTGCAGGTGGTCGGTGGTCGTCATGGGGCCTCCCCTTGCTGGGCGCCGGGCACGGTGGGGTGGTGCGGTGAGGTGACGTCCCGTCCCGTCCTGTTCGTGCGGCGCGGTGATCGGCTGATCGATGCGGAACATGGTAGGCGGGGGTGTGGGGGTGCGGTGCGGGGGTGTGCGCGGGTGCGGCTCGGTGGGGGCGGGCGTCTGTGCGCAGTTCCCCGCGCCCCTGGATGCCTGCGGCGGCCTGTGCGGCTCGGTGGGGGCGGGCGTCTGTGCGCAGTTCCCCGCGCCCCTGGATGCCTGCGGCGGCCCGTGCGGCTCCGGTGGGGGCGGCCGCAGCGCGTGCGGTTCGGTGCCCGGCGGACGGTCCGTCGTGGCGCGTGAGGTGAGGGGCGGCCCGTCGTGGGCGCCGGTGACTGCAACTCCCCAGGGGCGCGGGGAACTGCGCGACCAGCCCCCACGGACCCTCACCCGCCCCCGAACCGAACCCGGCACCCCCCTGGGCGCCCGGCTCAACCCCAGCGCAGGGGCCCCACCCGCCCCCGAACCGAACCGAACCCGGCACCCCCTACCCGCCCCGCCCAAGCCCAGCGCAGTGGTCACGTAGCATGGCCGCACGAACGACCTAGGGGGACGTGAGCATGACCGACGGAACGCAGTCGAGCGGGGACAGGGACCCGTGGGCGCCACCGGAGAGTGGGCCCTCGCTGGAGAAGAGCCCCTCGCCCGGTGCCGGTCAGCCGCCGTCGCCGTCCGTGCATGATCAGGCCACCGTGACGTCCGTGCCGAACGACGGCTACGGCTTCCCGCCTCCCGCGGCCGCGGGAGGCGCCCCCGCTCCCGGATACGGCTACCCCGCCCCCGGGCAGGGCGTGCCCGTCGGCGGACCCGGACCCGGCATACCCGGCGGGCCCGCCCCCGTGCCGCCCCCGCCCATCGGGCCCGAGGGTCCGGGCGCCCCCGTCGGCTACGGCTACCCCACCTATCCGCAGGGCCCGCAGGGATACGGCGGCTGGGCCCCGCCGATGCCCCCGCAGAACGGCATGGGCGTCGCCGCGATGGTGCTCGGCATCCTGTCCTGCGCCCTGTTCTGCATGTACGGCATCCTCTCGCTGGTGCTCGGGGTCCTCGCCATCGTGTTCGGGATCAAGGGACGCAAGCGGGCCGAGCGGGGTGAGGCCACCAACCACGGGCAGGCGCAGGCCGGATTCATCATGGGGATCATCGGGACGATCCTCGGGATCGCGGTGATCGTGCTGCTCGCCATCGGCATCGTCGCCGCCATCAACTCGGACGACGAGCCCGACTACTACGACGGCTCTTTCGCCGTCGTGGCGACGGCCGCGTCGGTGGTGTAGCACCCCGGAGCGACCAGGGAGCGAGAATCAGGGGACCACCGGGCCGGTGGTCCCCTTCAGGCGTTTCTGAGGCGGTCCCTCGCCTCCATGAGCGCGAAGCCCAGCAGGTTCGGGCCCCGCCAGCGCTCCGGGGCGCTCGCCGCCTCGTCGTCCGCCGCGAGGCCGATGCCCCACACCCGGTCCACCGGGCTGGCCTCCACCAGCACCCGGTCGCCGGTGTTCAGGAGGAACCCCCGCAGGTCCGCGTGGGCCGTGAACTTGTGGACGCTGCCCTCGACGACGATGGCGAACCGCTCGCGCTGCCAGGTCTCCTCGTCGAAGCGGCGGACCAGGCGGCCCGCGGCCTTGGCCTGCGACGGGTGTCCGGCGGCCAGGACGCGCTGCTCGGCCTCCTCGTCCTCGAAGAGCCGTGCCTTGCCCGCCATCATCCAGTGCTCGGCGGTCGCGTAGGTCACCCCGTCCACCACGAACGGTGACGGCCACCACTGGCTCAGACAGCTCGCGCCGACCCGCCCGTCCGGACGCGGGCGGTGTCCCCAGAAGTGCAGATACTTGATCTTCGCTCCGGCCCGGACCTGCCTGACCAGGGCATCCTGTGAATCGATCTTCCCCGTGATCTTCCCCATGCACGCGAGTCTGGCAGGAGCCACTGACACTGCGTCCTCCCTTTTCGGGGTCGACTCGACACCTGGTCGACAGATTCCGTCGCGTAACCGAAAGGCAACAACGGAATCACTTGTAGGAGTGCCATTGCTCTGTCAGGATCGGCACTCAAATCGAGCTGGAGCTACGCCACCCGCCCGCGATAACCGCGGGGTGACGGCGGAGGAGAGCGACATGCACAACCCGGGCAGTGCCATCCCGGACCGGTTCGCGGCCCAAGAGCGGTTCGCCGAGGGTGCGCAGTTCGTCGGAGGACGTCTCACCAAGGGGACCTCCGGCCGCACGCACGCGGTCGTCGATCCCGCGAGCGGTGAGGAGGTCTTCACCTATGAGCTGGCGGGCGCCGAGGACGTGGACGCCGCCGTCGCCGCGGCTCGCGCGGCCTTCCCGGGGTGGGCGGCCACCACTCCCGGTGACCGGTCCGACGCCCTGCACCGGTTCGCCGCCGTGCTCGCCGACCGTGCCGAGGACTTCGCCCGCGCGGAGTCGCTCCAGTGCGGGAAGCCGCTGAAGCTGACCCGGGAGTTCGACGTCCCGGGGACCATCGACAACACCGCGTTCTTCGCGGGAGCGGCCCGGCATCTTCAGGGGCAGTCCGCGGGGGAGTACTCCGGGGACCACACGTCGTACGTCAGGCGCGAGCCCATCGGGGTCGTCGGGTCCATCGCGCCCTGGAACTACCCGCTCCAGATGGCCGCCTGGAAGATCCTCCCGGCGATCGCCGCGGGGAACACCATCGTGCTGAAGCCCGCCGAGATCACCCCGCTCACCTCGCTTCTCTTCGCTCAGGCCGCCACCGAGGCCGGGATCCCCGACGGTGTCATCAACATCGTCACCGGGACCGGCAAGGAGGCCGGTGAGCGTCTGGTCGGGCATCCCGACGTGGCCATGACCTCGTTCACCGGGTCCACGCCCGTAGGCAAGCGGGTCGCCGAGATCGCCACCGCCACCGTCAAGCGGCTGCACCTGGAGCTCGGCGGCAAGGCCCCCTTCGTCGTCTTCGACGACGCCGATCTGGAGGCCGCCGTCAACGGGGCCGTCGCGGGCGCGCTCATCAACACCGGGCAGGACTGCACGGCCGCCACGCGCGCGTACGTGCAGCGGCCGCTGTACGAGGCGTTCGTGGAGCGCACCGCCGCACTGATGGAGACCGTCCGGCTCGGCGACCCGTTCACCGCCGGAACCGATCTCGGGCCGCTCATCTCGCACGTCCAGCGGGACCGGGTCGCCGGGTTCGTCGACCGTGCGCGTGCCTACGCGCGCGTGGTGACCGGTGGCGAGGCACCGGGCGGGGAGCTCGCCAAGGGGGCGTACTACAAGCCCACGCTCGTCGCCGACGCCGCCCAGGACAGCGAGATCGTCCAGTCCGAGATCTTCGGGCCGGTGCTGGTCGTGCTGCCGTTCGACAGCGACGACGAGGGCATCCGCCTCGCCAACGACACCCCTTACGGGCTCGCCGCCTCCGCCTGGAGCCGGGACGTCTACCGGGCGAACCGGGCCACCCGGGAGATCAAGGCCGGGTGCGTGTGGGTCAACGACCACATCCCGATCATCAGCGAGATGCCGCACGGCGGGTACAAGGCGTCCGGCTTCGGCAAGGACATGTCCGCGTACTCGTTCGAGGAGTACACCCAGATCAAGCACGTTATGTTCGACAACACGGCGGTGGCGGCGAAGGACTGGCACCGCACGATCTTCGGGGACCGGCTGTAACCGATTTCCGGCTACCGCCGGGTGACGTATCCAGGCCGCCCGACCCGCGGCCGCCCACTTTCCCGAAAGGGCACCAGCGCATGGAGCAGTACGAGCCCGACCGCCTGTCCCCGGCCCAAGTGGCCGCCATGCGGCGCAGCTTCCGAAACGGCCGGGCCGCCATGACCCGGCGGTCCCTGTTGCGTGCCTCCGCGGGCGGCGCGCTCGCGGTCGGCGGCCTCGGCACGCTGAGCGCCTGCGGCATCCCCGCGGCCGGCAACACCCAGGGCGGCGTCTCCGCGGAGGACCACTCGGCCAAGGAGAAGACCGTCAACTTCTCCAACTGGACCGAGTACATCGACGTGGACGAGAGCGAGAAGCACCACCCCACGCTCGACCAGTTCAAGAAGCAGACCGGCATCTCGGTCAAGTACACCGAGGACATCAACGACAACGTCGAGTTCTTCGGGAAGATCAAGCCGCAGCTGGCGGCCGGGCAGGACACCGGGCGCGACATCATCGTGCTCACCGACTGGCTCGCCGCCCGGCTCATCCGGCTCGGGTGGGTCCAGAAACTGGACGCCTCCAACCTGCCCCACGCCTACGCCAACCTGTCCGCGCAGTTCCGCGATCCCGACTGGGACCCGGGACGGGCGTACTCCTACGTGTGGCAGGGCATCTCGACCGTCATCGCCTACAACAAGAAGGCGCTCGACGGCCAGGAGGTGAAGTCGATCTCCGACCTGCTCGACAACGCCAAGCTCAAGGGCCGGGTCGGCTTCCTGTCGGAGATGCGCGACAGCATCGGCATGACCCTGCTCGACATGGGCAAGGACCCGGCGAACTTCACCGCGGACGACTACGACGCGGCGATCGCGCGGCTCCAGAAGGCCGTCGACAAGGGGCAGATCCGCCGCTTCACCGGCAACGACTACACCTCCGACCTGACCAGCGGCGACTTCGCGGCCTGTGTCGCCTGGGCCGGGGACGTCGTCCAGCTCAAGGCGGACAGCCCGGACATCGACTTCATCATCCCGGACAGCGGATACATGACGTCGACCGACAACATGCTGATCCCCAACAAGGCCCGTCACAAGACGAACGCCGAGCGGCTCATCGACTTCTACTACCAGCCGAAGCCGGCCGCCGAGCTCGCCGCGTACATCAACTACGTGTCGCCCGTCGACGGTGTGAAGCCCGAGCTGGAGAAGCTCGACCCGGATGCGGCGAACAATCCGCTGATCATCCCCGACAAGGCCATGGCCGCGAAGTCGCACGCCTTCCGCTCCCTGAGCGCGAAGGAAGAGACGGCCTTTGAAGAGAAGTTCGCGAAGCTGACTGGGGCGTGATCACCGTGACGAACAAGAACACCGAGGGCAGCGGCGACGTCCGCCTCGCCGGCATCAGCAAGACGTACGACAACGGCTTCACCGCCGTACAGCCGCTGGACCTGACCGTCCCGCAGGGCTCCTTCTTCGCCCTGCTCGGCGCCTCCGGCTGCGGCAAGACCACCACCCTGCGCATGATCGCCGGCCTGGAGGAGCCCACCACGGGCACCGTGCACCTCGGCGACCAGGAGGTCACCCGGCTGCCGCCCTACAAGCGGCCGGTGAACACCGTCTTCCAGTCCTACGCCCTCTTCCCGCACCTCGACATCTTCGAGAACGTCGCCTTCGGCCTGCGCCGCCGCGGCATCAAGTCGGTGAAGAAGCAGGTCGAGGACATGCTGGAGCTCGTGCAGCTGGGAGAGCAGGCCCGTAAGAAGCCGCACCAGCTGTCCGGCGGCCAGCAGCAGCGCGTCGCGGTGGCGAGAGCTCTGATCAACACGCCCAAGGTGCTTCTGCTGGACGAGCCGCTCGGCGCCCTCGACCTCAAGCTGCGCCGCCAGATGCAGCTCGAGCTCAAGCGCATCCAGACCGAGGTCGGCATCACCTTCGTGCACGTCACGCACGACCAGGAGGAGGCCATGACCATGGCCGACACGGTCGCCGTGATGAACGCGGGCCGCGTCGAGCAGCTCGGTTCGCCGACCGACCTGTACGAGAACCCGCAGACCACCTTCGTCGCCAACTTCCTCGGCACCTCCAACCTCATCGAGGCCGAGGTCGACTCGAAGAGCGGTGGCGAGATCGTCCTGAAGGCGGGCGGCGGGAAGCTGGTCCTTCCCGAGGCGCGCTACTCCGGGCCCACGGCGACCGGTGGGAAGGTGCTCGTCGGCGTCCGGCCCGAGAAGATCTCCCTCACCCACGCCGACGAGGCCGGCGAGATCCCCGACGGCCGCAACCGGATCACCGGGAAGATCGCCGATTCCAGCTTCATCGGCGTCTCGACGCAGTACGTCATCGACAGCCCCGTCTGCCCCGAGTTCGAGGTCTACGCCCAGAACATCGACCGGGACGACCGCCTTGTGCCCGGTGCCGAGGTCGTCCTGCACTGGAACCCGGCGCACACCTTCGGCCTGGACGCGGCCCAGGACATCGACGCGGGCATCCAGGAAGAGGCGACGGTCTGATGGCGACGCTCACCGAGGCGCCCCCGCCGCTCTCCCCGACCGCGCCCGAGAAGAAGCCCCCGCGCAAGAGGGGCCGCCTCACGCCGTACTGGCTGCTGCTGCCCGGCATCCTGTGGCTGCTGGTCTTCTTCGCGCTGCCGATGATCTACCAGGCCTCCACGTCCGTGCAGACGGGCTCCCTGGAGACGGGCTACAAGGTCACCTGGCACTTCGCCACCTACTGGGACGCGCTGTCCGACTACTGGCCGCAGTTCCTGCGCTCGATCCTGTACGCCGGCGCCGCGACGATCCTCTGTCTGGTGCTCGGGTATCCGCTGGCGTATCTGATCGCCTTCCGCGCGGGCCGCTGGCGGAACCTGATCATGGTGCTGGTGATCGCGCCGTTCTTCACCAGCTTCCTGATCCGCACCCTCGCCTGGAAGACGATCCTCTCGGACAGCGGCCCGGTGGTGAGCGCCCTCAACACGCTGCACGTCCTGGACGTCACCAACTGGCTCGGCTGGACCACCGGCGACCGCGTCCTGGCCACCCCGCTCGCGGTGGTGTGCGGTCTGACGTACAACTTCCTGCCGTTCATGATCCTGCCGCTGTACACCTCGCTGGAGCGCATCGACGGGCGGCTGCACGAGGCGGCGGGCGACCTGTACGCCAAGCCGGTCACCACCTTCCGCAAGGTCACCTTCCCGCTGTCCATGCCGGGTGTGGTCTCCGGGACGCTGCTGACGTTCATCCCCGCGGCCGGCGACTACGTGAACGCCGATCTCCTCGGCTCCACGGACACCCGCATGGTCGGAAACGTCATCCAGACGCAGTTCCTGCGGATCCTGGACTATCCGACGGCCGCGGCCCTCTCCTTCATCCTGATGGCCGCGATTCTCTTCATGGTCACCTTCTACATCCGTAGGTCCGGCACGGAGGATCTGGTTTAAATGACCTTCGTCAACTGGCTCAAGCGCCATCTCGTCGTCATCGCGGGACTGATCACGCTCGGATATCTCCTGCTGCCGAACGTCGTCGTCACGGTGTTCTCCTTCAACAAACCGAAGGGGCGTTTCAACTACGAGTGGCAGCAGTTCTCGACGGACGCCTGGAAGGACCCCTGCGGGGTCGCCGACATGTGCGGCTCGCTCTCCATCAGCCTCCAGATCGCGTTCTGGGCGACGATCGGAGCGACCGTCCTCGGCACGCTGATCGCCTTCGCGCTGGTCCGCTACCGCTTCCGCGCCCGCGGCGCCGTGAACTCGCTGATCTTCCTGCCGATGGCGATGCCCGAGGTCGTCATGGCGGCCTCGCTGCTCACCCTGTTCCTCAACATGGGCGCCCAGCTGGGCTTCTGGACGATCCTCATCGCTCACATCATGTTCTGCCTGAGCTTCGTCGTGACGGCGGTGAAGGCGCGCGTGATGTCGATGGACCCGCGACTGGAACAGGCCGCGCAGGACCTGTACGCCGGGCCGTTCCAGACCTTCCTCCGGGTGACCCTGCCGATCGCCGCCCCCGGAATCGCGGCGGGCGCGCTGCTCGCCTTCGCGCTCTCCTTCGACGATTTCATCATCACCAACTTCAACGCGGGCTCGACCGTCACCTTCCCCATGTTCGTCTGGGGTTCGGCACAGCGCGGAACTCCCGTCCAGATCAATGTCATCGGCACGACCATGTTCCTCGTCGCCGTACTTCTGGTCCTGGCCTCCATGGTCATCAGCAACCGCCGCAACAAGCAAAAGGCGTAAGTCTTTTCGGCAGGCATTTCGCAGAACCCCGTAGGGAGTTGAAATCATGGCCCCGAGCGCCATGAGCCGTTGGACGAAGGCACTTTCCGAAGCCCGGCCGGTGCCGTACTGGCTGGACGATCCCGGCAGGCCGCACCCCGAGCCCGCCCTCACCGGTGCCGAGACCTGCGACCTGCTGGTCGTCGGCGGCGGCTACAGCGGGCTGTGGACCGCGCTCAACGCCAAGGAGCGCGATCCCGAGCGGGACGTCGTCCTGCTGGAAGGCCGTGAGGTGGGCTGGGCCGCCTCCGGTCGCAACGGCGGCTTCTGCGCCGCCTCCCTCACCCACGGGCTGCCCAACGGGCTGACCCGCTGGCCCGACGAGATCGTGAGGCTCCAGGAGCTGGGCGCCCGCAACCTCGACGAGATCGAGAAGGCGGTCGCCCGGCACGACCTCGACTGCGAGTTCGAGCGCACGGGCGAGATCGACGTGGCGACCGAGACCTACCAGGCGTGGGAGCTGCGCGACTGGTACGAGGAGCTCCAGGAGAAGGGCCTCGCCGACGGCGTCGAGTTCCTGGACGCCGACGCGGTGCGCGAGCAGGTCGCCTCACCGACCTTCGAGGCGGGACTGTGGGACCGCCGGGGCGTGGCCATGCTCAACCCGGCCAAGCTCGTCTGGGGCCTGAAGCGGGCGTGCCTGGGACTCGGGGTCCGGATCTACGAGCACACCCCCGCGCTCACCCTCAAGCCGTACGGCGCCGGCATGGCCGTACGCACGCCGTACGGTTCCGTCCGCGCCCGGCGGATCGCGCTCGGCACGAACATCTTCCCGAACCTGGTCAAGCGGGTGCGGGCGTACACCGTGCCGGTCTACGACTACGCGCTGATGACCGAGCCGTTGAGTGGGGAACAGCTCGCGTCGATCGGCTGGAAGAACCGCCAGGGGCTCGGGGACTCGGCGAACCAGTTCCACTACTTCCGGCTGTCCGCCGACAACCGCATCCTGTGGGGCGGTTACGACGCGGTCTACCCGTACGGCGGCCGGGTGCGGGCCGAGTACGACGACCGGCCGGAGACGTATGCCAAGCTCGCCGGGCACTTCTTCACCTGCTTCCCGCAGTTGGAGGGGGTGCGCTTCACGCACGCGTGGGGCGGGGCGATCGACACCTGCTCGCGGTTCTCCGCGTTCTACGGCACCGCCCACCAGGGCAAGGTGGCGTACGCGGCCGGCTACACGGGGCTCGGCGTCGGGGCGACCCGGTTCGGCGCGGACGTGATGCTGGACCTGCTGGCGGGGCAGGACACGGAACGGACGCGGCTCGAGATGGTGCGCAAGAAGCCGCTGCCCTTCCCGCCGGAACCCTTCGCCTGGACCGGCATCGCCCTCACCAAGTGGTCGCTGGCGCGCGCCGACTCGCACGGCGGGCGGCGCAACCTGTGGCTGCGGACCATGGACAAGCTCGGTCTGGGATTCGACAGCTGAACGATCGTAGGTGATCTGATTCACTCCAACGGGTGGTCAGAACCCGCGTAATGCTCGCCGGGAAACCTTCTCTCCCTTGTGACGCGAACAGCGTCGACGAGAGAGAAGGAGGTCTTCTCATGACTGGGGCGAAGACGGCGGTCGAGTGGCTGGCATCCGTCGCACCGGATCCCGAGGCCTGCCGCTGGGAGTGGGAGCGCAACCCCCTCGGGGTGGCGCTGCTTCCGGCGGGCAAGGCCTGGGACGTACTGATCCTGCCGGGCGACCTCGGCTATCCGACGCTCGACGTGCTCACCCGCATCCTCGACCGGCTCGGCCCGGTGCTCGTCGACTTCGGCGACGCGCGGATGGGCTTCTTCGTACCGCCGGGCACCGCGGCCCGCTGGCTCGGCACCGGCATCCGTACGGCCGGCGCCGGCACCTGGATCGTCGTGCCGTACCCGGGCCGGGTGGCCGGGGGAGGGGTGCGCTGGCTGATCCCGCCGGACGGCTCCGGCGTCCTCATCGACCCGGCGCTGCTCGAACTGGCGATGCACGAGGCGGCGGCGGGCCTGGCGACGGAGGACGACGGCTGACCTGACGGTTCCGCCACGCTCTCGTCGGCCGCCCGTGCGGCCGACGCGGACCTGGACGGTTCCTGTACGCAGGGGGAGCACGGCACTGCGGGCGTCCCCCGCCGGCAGCGACGGCGCTCAGTGTGGTCAGGGGGTCAGTGGCGGGTGAGGTGTGCCAGGAAAGACCAGAACGCGAGCAGCAGGACCGTGCACAGGCACCAACTGCCCACCACGTCCAGGGGCCAGTGCCAGCCGCGGCGGACCAGGCCGAAGGAGACGCCGAGGACGAGGAGGGTGTAGCCGACGACGAGCGCGCGGCGCGTCCGGGTGGAACGGAGCCAGGGCAGGACGAGGAGGGTGGCGGCGCCGTACGCGACGGCGGCCGTGGCGGTGTGGCCGGAGGGGTAGTAGCCGGTCCCGGGTGAGACGGGGGTGCCCGGGCGGTCGGTGAGTTCCTTGAGGGGCACGACCAGGGCGGGGACGAGGGCCATCAGGACGGCGGCGGCGGTGGACGGCAGCCACCATCGGTCTGTACCAGTGCGGCGGGCCTGCCAGGCCGCGTAGAGGAGGGCCACGACGAGGACGGGCACCGCGGCCTCGACATTGCCCAGGTCGGCGAGGCCCGCCGAGACGAGGTCCGGGTGGATCAGTGCGCGGCTGATCCGTTCGTCGACACGCAGAAGTGGCCCGTCCTCGACGACCTGCCAGGTGATCAGGGCGAAGAGGAAGGCCGGGATGCCGAGAAGGAGGGTGAGGAAGGCCGGCCGCCCCGGAACAGGGGGGGTGGTTCCGGGGCGGCCGATCAGATCGGTTCGTCGGCCGCCCCGGGGGGTTTGGGGCGGGCGACTGTCCGATCGGTGAGGAGATCCGGAGCCAGAGGCTCCATTTGTGTGCGCGAGGGCACGACCAGGTCGAAGCTGGGGAGGCCCCGGCCTGATGTCGCCCACAGTCCCCTGTGGGCGGGGTGTATCTCTCATCTGGGTAGAACCTACGGCAGGGCGACGGCGTACGACAGGCAGAATCCCATCCTCACAAGCACCTCGCACACCTTCTTCACACCCTCTGCCGCTCGCCACCGCAGCCCCCGAATCCCAAGGGACGTCAGGGCTGTGACGGCTGAGTCGGAAGGTGTGGATCCGCTTGCGACCTGCCGCGTCGTCCCTGTGACGTCAGATGCACGTCAGATGCGGGTGAAGGCCTGCTCGATGATGTCGAGGCCCTCGTTGAGCAGTTCCTCGCCGATGACGAGCGGGGGCAGGAAGCGCAGGACGTTGCCGTAGGTGCCACAGGTCAGGACCAGCAGGCCCTCCTGGTGGCAGGCCTTGGCGAGCGCGGCGGTCGCCTCCGGGTTCGGCTCCTTGGTCGTACGGTCCTTGACGAGCTCGATGGCGATCATGGCGCCGCGGCCCCGGACGTCGCCGATGATGTCGAACTTGTCCTGCATGGCCGTCAGACGGGCCTTCATCGTGGCCTCGATCGCCTTCGCCCGCGCGTTGAGGTCGAGCTCCTTCATGGTCTCGATGGCGCCGAGCGCGCCCGCGCAGGCGACCGGGTTGCCGCCGTACGTGCCGCCGAGGCCGCCCGCGTGCGCCGCGTCCATGATCTCCGCGCGGCCGGTGACAGCGGCCAGCGGAAGGCCGCCGGCGATGCCCTTGGCGGTGGTGATCAGGTCGGGGACGATGCCCTCGTCCTCGCACGCGAACCACTGGCCGGTGCGGCAGAAGCCGGACTGGATCTCGTCGGCGACGAAGACGATGCCGTTGTCCTTGGCGAACCGGCTGATCGCGGGCAGGAAGCCCTTCGCCGGCTCGATGAAGCCGCCCTCGCCGAGGACGGGCTCGATGATGATCGCGGCGACGTTCTCCGGGCCGACCTGCTTGCTGATCTGGTCGATGGCCTGGGCGGCGGCCTCGGGACCGGCGTTCTCGGGGCCGGTGGGCCAGCGGTAGCCGTAGGCGACCGGGACGCGGTAGACCTCGGGGGCGAAGGGTCCGAAGCCGTGCTTGTACGGCATGTTCTTCGCGGTCAGCGCCATGGTGAGGTTGGTGCGGCCGTGGTAGCCGTGGTCGAACACGACGACGGCCTGGCGCTTCGTGTACGCCCGCGCGATCTTCACGGCGTTCTCGACGGCCTCGGCGCCGGAGTTGAACAGGGCGCTCTTCTTCGCGTGGTCACCCGGGGTGAGCTCGGCGAGGGCCTCGGCGACCTCCACGTAGCCCTCGTACGGGGTGACCATGAAACAGGTGTGGGTGAAGTCGGCGAGCTGGGCGGAGGCCCGGCGTACGACGGCCTCGGCGGAGGCGCCGACGGAGGTCACGGCGATGCCCGAACCGAAGTCGATCAGCCGGTTCCCGTCGACGTCCTCGATGATCCCGCCGCCCGCGCGCGCCGTGAAGACGGGCAGCACGGACCCCACGCCCTGCGCGACCGCGGCGACCCGGCGGGCCTGCAGCTCCTGCGACTTGGGTCCGGGGATGGCGGTGACGAGGCGGCGCTCCTGCGGAAGTGCGGTCATGAGGGGCTCCTGGGGGTGTTGCGGGCGGAGATGTCGCGGACTCTGTCCAGTCTTTTCTCGCAGGCTAGGGCGGGGGACGAGGGGTGGGCATGCTCCATGTGGGCGTTGTCGTGGGGACGGGTTGTCCGTGGTGGACATAGCCGGTTTCCGGGACGGTGTGACGGCTCGGCCCCGCAATCGGTGAACTCCCTTTGCGGGCGCGTTAGATTGGCCGCTGACGGTGGACGGAACGGCTGGTCAGGGAGCAGGGGCGATGGACAGCGACGGGACGCAGGACGCGCGGGGTACGCATGCGAATCCTGTGCCGCGGGCACGGGGGGCGATGCCGCCGATGCCGTCCCATGCGCCCGGGGTGCCGCCTCAGCCGCCCGGCTCGGCGTTCCTGAGCTGGCTGCGGACGCCACGCCCCGAGGCCGCGCCCGGTGTCTGGCGCTTCGGCCATCAGGTCCGGCCGGAGAAGGAGCCGGAGCAGATCCCGACGCGGCAACTGCTCAGCGGCGCCGTGATCGGGTTCCTCTGCGGGTGGCTGCTCTGCTCCCTGCTGTACAACGGCTACCTGGGCGGTTTCTGGCTGTGGCCCTGGTTCGTGATGGCTCCGGACTCATGGACGATGGGGCGCGCGGGGTGGCTCAGCTCCCTTTCGTATGTCTATGAAGGGCTCTTCTTCGCGGGGATCTTCATGGTCTTCGGGAAGATCAGTCGCTGGGGCGAGGTCTGGCGCCGATTCGGCCCCCCTGCCTGGCGCCGAGCCGTTCCCGCCCACGAGGTCCCGCCCGCCCCCGAAGAAGACCCCGCCGAGTACCCCGACCTGCGGGCCGCCGGGGCCGTGGACGCCGCGGAGCGGCTTGCTGCCGAGGCCAGGGCCGGGTTGATGCGGGACGTGGACCATGCCCGGATCGCGCGGGCCTGGCAGGGCGTGCGCAGTGGCCGGTTCAGCCTCGCCACGTTCACCGGTGCCGTGCTCCAGGAGGGCGCCGCCGCCTGTGTGCACCCCTCCGGGGAGCGGGACCTGCCCGCGCGGCTCGCCCGGCACGATCTCCTCACGGGCCAGGTACGGCTCGGGACCACCGCCGACGACGCCCGCAACCCGTACGCCTACCGGGGGACCGGGCTCGGGCTCGGACCCGAGCTGCTGGGAACCTCGCTGCTCGCCGTCGGTCCGGCCGGGTCCGGGAAGACCGGGACCGTCGTCAGGCCGATCGCCGAGTCGCTGTGTCTGCACGCGCTCGCCGGGCGGGCCGCCGTCGTGGTGGTCGGTGCCGCGGGCGCGGGGCTCGGACCGGCCGACGCCTACGACGTCGTCGTACAGATCGGGAATCCGGAGTCGGTGTACGACCTCGACCTGTACGGGGGGACGACCGATCCGGACGAAGCCGCCGCCGTGCTCGCCGAGGCGCTCGTCGGGGACCTCGCCGAGCCGCATCAGGGAGGCGACACCCGGCGGTCCACCACTGTGCTCGCCCAGCTCCTCGGGCCGTTCCGGGCGGTCCACGGCCGCTTCCCCTCCGTACCGGAGCTGCGGCAGCTGCTCGACGGCGCGTCCGGGCCGCTGGCCGCGCTGCGGAAGGGCCTGGAGGACTCCGGGCAGGAGTCGCTGCTGCGTGAACTCGACGCGCGGGAGCGGCAGATGGGGCATCCGGGGGACGTGGGGGGCATCCTCGCGGACCGGGTCGCGCTGCTCGACCGGCCCGCTTTCGCCACGTTCTTCCAGAGCGCGGACCTCGACGCGTCCGGGCAGTCGCGGCCGTTCTCGCTGAAGGCCCTCGACCATCCCGTGCGGGTCCGGATCGACCTGCCCCAGCGCGGGCACGCCGACGCCTCCCGGATCCTGGCGCGGCTGGTGCTCGCGCAGTTCACGGCGAGCGTCGCGGTGCGCGAGGACCGGTCGCTGTTCGCCTGTCTGGTCGTCGACGACGCCACCGGGGTCGTCACACCGGAGGCCGTGCGGGGCGTGCAGCGGCTGCGGTCCGGCAACGCCGGTGTCGTGCTGACGCTGCGCACGCTGGACGACGTGCCGCGGCCGCTGCGCGGGCCCCTGCTCGGCGCCATCGGGTGCCGGATGGCGCTGTCCGGGCTCACCCCGTGGGACGGGCAGGACTTCGCCGAGGTGTGGGGCAAGGAGTGGATCGAGGCGCGGGACGTCACCGACCGGCAGATCATCGCCGAGACGCCGGCCGGCAAGGCGCTGCACGCGGTGCGCCGGGTCATCACCGGCAAGGCGCCGACCGCGCGGGCGGTGACCGTACGGCAGGTCGAGCGGGAGCGGTGGTCCGCGTCCGAGCTGGCGCACGCGGTGCCGCCCGGGCACGCGGTGCTGTCGCTGACCACGGTGACGGGTGAGCACGCGCCGCCGCTGCTGGTGGATCTGCGGGCATGACGTGACCTGAGGACCGTACGGTGAGGCAGAATCGTCACGGGTCGTTCATACACCGCGGCCAAAAGATCACACCTCTCCGAAGGTCCCAGGCCTCATGCCCCCCACCCTCGCCTCGCTCGTCCACCACTCCGCGCTCAAGCTGACCGTGCGCGCGGGCGAGGACCGGCTGGACGTGCCCGTCCGCTGGGCGCACGTCAGTGAGCTCGCCGACCCCGTCCCCTACATGGAGGGCGGGGAACTGCTGCTGATCACCGCGCTCAAGCTGGACGCGGAGGATCCGGAGGCGATGCGGCGGTACGTGAAGCGGCTGGCCGGGGCGGGGGTGGTGGGGCTCGGGTTCGCGGTCGGGGTCAACTACGACGAGATTCCCGGCGCCCTGGTCGACGCCGCCCGCGACGAGGGGCTCCCGCTGCTCGAAGTGCCGCGCCGCACCCCCTTCCTCGCCATCAGCAAGGCGGTGTCCGCGGCGATCGCGGCCGACCAGTACCGGTCCGTCACCGCGGGCTTCGCCGCCCAGCGCGAACTGACCAGACAGGCCCTGACCGACGGCCCGGAGGGGCTGCTCGCCGCGCTCGCCTCCCAGGTGAAGGGCTGGGCGGCCCTCTACGACGCCTCGGGCGCCGTCGTCGCCGCGGCGCCGGAGTGGGCCGGCCGCCGGGCCGCGCGCATCACCGCCGACGTGGAACGCCTGCGGGAGCGACCCGCGCCCGCCTCCTCCGTGGTCGGAGGCACCGGCACCCCCGACGACGAGGACCGCGTCGAGCTGCACTCCCTGGGCACCGGGCGGCGCCCGCGGGCCGCGCTGGCGGTGGGGACGGCTGCCGCGCTCGGTACGGCGGAGCGGTACGCGGTGCACTCGGCGATCGCGCTGCTGACGCTCACCACCGAGCGCTCCCGTTCCCTGCACGCGGCGGAGCAGCGGATCGGGGCGGCCGTCCTGCGGATGCTGCTCGCGGGGGAGCCCGAGCACGCGCGCACGGTCGCGGGCGACCTGTACGGGGGGCTCCTGGACGCGCCCTTCCGGCTGGTCGTGGCGGAGACGGTCGCCGTGTCGTCGGTGCGGATCGGCGCCGACGCCCCCGCCCGGGTGCCGTCCGCCGCCGCGCTCGCCGCGGCCGCCGGCGCCGTAGGTGATCCGCTCGGGGCGCTGACCGAGATCGTGGAGTCGGCGGCGGCCCGCTCCGGGGAGAGCGTGCTCGTGGTGCCGGAGGGGGAGCGGCTGGTGGTGCTGGCCGCGGACGGCGGGGCCGCCGTCACCGCCTGCGCGGAGTACGCGGTGGCGTTGGAGGCGGCGCGCACGCGCGAGCAGGCGGGCGCCGGGGACGCGGACGAACTGGTCGTCGGTGTCTCGGCTCCCGCGGGACCGATCGCCGCCGCGGTCGCCTACAAGCAGGCCGAGCAGGCACTCTCGGTGGCCCGGCGGCGGGGCCGGGTGTACGTGGCGCACGAGCAGCTGGCCTCCGGATCGGTGCTGCCGCTGCTCGCGGACGAGGCGGTGCGGGCCTTCGCGGACGGCCTGCTGCGGCCGTTGTGCGAGCACGACGCGACCGGCCGGGGCGACCTGGTCGCCTCGCTGCGGGCCTGGCTCTCCCGGCACGGCCAGTGGGACGCGGCCGCCGCCGACCTGGGCGTCCACCGGCACACCCTGCGGTACCGGATGCGCAGGGTCGAGGAGATCCTGGGCCGCTCCCTGGACGATCCGGACGTACGCATGGAGCTGTGGCTGGCGCTGAAGGCGACGGCGGAGTAGCGGAAGGCGACGGCGGAGTAGCGGTCGTTGGCCGGGCTGGAGTGCCCGGCCGCCCCACTGCTACACCCAGGACAAATTCCCTCGCGAGCTCGCGGCCCTACCGTGGGGGCATGACTTCCACCACCGCCTTCTGGCTCGCCGGCCGCCAGGTCACCGGCGAGGACACCTTCGACGTCACCTCCCCCTGGGACGGCCGGCTGGTCGGCACGGTGAGTGTGCCGAGCGACACGCAGATCGAGGAGGCCGTGGCCGCCGCGTACGCCGTACGGGACGAGTTCGCCGCCACCCCCGCCCACGTCCGCGCCGCCGCCCTCGACCACGTCAGCCGCCGGCTCGTCGAGCGCACCGAGGAGATCGCCCAGCTGATCTCCGCCGAGAACGGCAAGCCGGTCAAGTGGGCCCGGGGCGAGGTCGGCCGGGCCGTCTCCGTGTTCCGGTTCGCCGCGGAGGAGGCCCGCCGGTTCAACGGCGGTGAGGCCCAGCGCCTCGACACCGACCTCGGCGGCCAGGGCCGTCTCGCGCTGACCCGGCGCTTCCCCAAGGGGGTCGTGCTCGGGATCGCGCCCTTCAACTTCCCGCTCAACCTCTGTGCGCACAAGATCGCCCCGGCGATCGCGGCCGGCGCCCCGATCATCCTGAAGCCGGCCCCGGCGACCCCGCTCTCCGGGCTGATCATCGGTGACCTGCTGGCCGAGACCGAGCTGCCCGCCGGCGCGTGGAGCATCCTGCCCGTCCCGAACGACCGGATGCCCGCCCTCGTCCAGGACGAGCGGCTGCCCGTGATCTCCTTCACCGGCTCGGAGAAGGTCGGCTACGCGATCATGGACTCGGTGCCCCGCAAGCACTGCACCCTGGAGCTCGGCGGCAACGGCGCCGCGGTCGTGCTCGGCGACTACGCGAGCGACGAGGACCTCGACTGGGCCGCGAGCCGCATCGCGACCTTCTCCAACTACCAGGGCGGCCAGTCCTGCATCTCGGTGCAGCGGGTGATCGCCGACGCGTCGGTGTACGACCGGCTGCTCCCGCGGATCGTCGCCGCCGTCGAGGCCCAGGTCACCGGCGACCCGGCCGACGCCAAGACCGACGTCGGCCCGCTGGTCAGCGAGGACGCGGCCGTGCGCGTCGAGGCGTGGGTGAAGGAGGCCGTCGAGGCGGGCGCCACCCTGCTCACCGGCGGCGACCGCGACGGCGCCACCTACGCGCCGACCGTCCTCACCGACGTCCCGGCCGACACGACGATCTCCTGCGAGGAGGTCTTCGGACCGGTCCTCACCGTGCAGAAGGTCGACGGCGAGGCCGAGGCCTTCGCCGCCGTCAACGACTCCAAGTACGGCCTCCAGGCGGGCGTGTTCACCCACGACCTCCAGGCCGCCTTCCGCGCCCACCGCGCCCTCGAGGTCGGCGGCGTGGTCGTCGGTGACGTGCCCTCCTACCGTGCCGACCAGATGCCGTACGGCGGCGTCAAGCAGTCCGGTGTGGGCCGCGAGGGCGTGAGGTTCGCGATGGACGACTACACGTACGAGCGCGTGCTGGTGCTGACCGGGCTCGCCCTCTAAGAGAGCCCCTCCAGGGAAACCCTCCGGGGAAGCCCTCTAGTAAATGGGAACCATTTTCATGTAGTGTTGCGGCAGCGACGCTGACCCGCCGCCCCGAAGGGGCCCGGCACCGATGCCTTCCGGTGCCGGGCCCCTTCTTGTGTGTCGGCTTCTCCGGCCCCTCAGCCGGAGAAGCCGACATGCGCGAGCCGCAGCGGGCCGCGCAGCCTGAGGTGCACGTCGTGCACGCCCTCGGCGACGATTCCGGCGCCGAGCGTGGTGTAGTCGTACGGTCCGGAGTCGGACTCCGCCACCTCGATGGAGGCGAGCACCGCGCCGCCGTCCAGGGACAGTTCGACCGCGCCCTCGCCGGACACCGTCACCGTCACCTCGGTGACGCCGTCGCCGAAGTCGCAGTCCCGGTAGACCAGTTCACCGGTACGGCCCTCGGCGGCCGTCACGGCGTCGCCCGCGGTCCTCGTCCGGTCGACGATCTCGACACCGCTGTGCTCGTCGAAGTCCGCGCCTTCCAGGCCCCGTCGGAGCACGGGACGCGGTGCGCCGGGCTCGCCGTCGAGCAGTACGGTCGTCCGCAGCCGGACGTCCTCGCTGGAGGCGCCGGCCAGGAGCTCGTACGGGCCCGGCTCCAGACGCCACCGGCCCCGCGCCACGTCCCAGAACTCGAAGGCGCGCAGCGGTACTTCGAACGACAGCTCCTCCTTGGCCCCCGGCGCGAGCGTCACCCGCCGGTGGGCCAGCAGTTCGCGGCGCGGGCGGGGGAGCGCCGGGTCGATCGCGCGGGTGTAGAGCTGGGCGACCTCGTCGGCGGTGACGTCACCGGTGTTCGTGATCGTGAACGAGACGTGCAGGGTCCCCTCGGTCGCACGGGAGGTGAGGTCGTCGTACGAGAAGGAGGTGTACGACAGCCCGTGGCCGAACGGGAACAGGGGTGTGCCCTCGAAGTACAGATAGGTCTGGCGGCTGCCGATCACGTCGTAGTCGAAGAGGCCGGGCAGGTCGGCGTCGCTCTCGTACCAGGTCTGCGGGAGGCGGCCGGCGGGGGAGACGTCACCGGCCAGGACGCGGGCCAGGGCGGTGCCGGCCGCCTGGCCGCCGTGGGCCGTCCACAGGGCCGCTGCCAGGCGGGACGTGTCGACCGCGTAGGGGTAGGCCGAGACCAGGGCCAGTACGGTCCGGGGGTTCGCGGCGCGCGCCGCGCGCAGCAGGCGCTCCTGGTGGGCGGGGAGCCGCAGGGAGGCGCGGTCCTCGGTCTCACGGCCGTTGATGTGCGGGTCGTTGCCCGCGACGACCAGGACGACGTCCGCCTCGGAGGTGACCCTGGTCACTGCGTCCTCGCCGCGTTCGACGATGATCAGCGTGAAGGTCTCCGGCTCCGCCTCGCGTTCGGTGTTCTCGTCGGCAACCTTCACTCCGTCCGCGGCGACAGTGACGTGGCGGCCCGTACCGATGTGCCTGAGGAGGTGACCGCTGCCGTGCTGCTCCAGGCGGAAGGTCTCCTGCACGACCCAGCCTCCGGGCTGGTCGGCGGAGGCGCGCAGGTAGCCGTCCTCGGCGACGGACACATAGCGGCCGTCGGGGGCGCGCAGTGTGAGGACGCCCTCGTCCCAGTCGATCAGCGCGAACTCGGTGCCGGTCGCGTCGGTCGTCAGCGGGGGCAGGTCCGTGCGGCCCGCGAGGAGCGCCGGGTCCAGGGCGCCCTCGGCGCCGCGCACCTCGTCCTCGGCGGCCTCGGATGCAGGGACGTGCAGAAACGTCCCGACGGAGGTCTGGAGCCGGACCCGGTCCACCCCCTCCGCGAACTCCACCCGCTCGGCGCCGAACCGCTCGTACAGCCCCTCCAGCGGGGTGGAGCGGTGGATGAGCGTGCCGCTGTACCAGTCGAGCTTGCACTCGTCGGCGAGCAGACCGACCACCGCGAGCCGGGTGTCGGCGGCGAGCGGGAGCACGCCGTCGTTCCTGAGCAGCACGATCGCCTGCTCCGCGGCTTCCTGGGCGAGCGCGCGGTGCTCCGGGGTGTCGAAGTCCCGGACGTCGGCGTACGGGTCGTGCTCCGGGTCGAACTCGCCGAGCCGGAAGCGGACCGAGAGCTGCCGGCGGACCGCGGTGTCGATCTCGGCCTCGGTCAACAGGCCCTGGTCGAGGGCCCCTTGGATGCGCGCGATCATCTGCGAGCTGTCCGTGCCGTGGTCGGTGAAGCTGTCGACACCGGCCCTGAGGGAGGCCGCGGTGGCCTCCTCGTGGGTGTCGAAGTAGTGCTCCTGGTCGACCAGGTTGGAGGGCGCGCCCGCGTCCGAGCAGACCAGCAGCTCCTGGTCGGTCCAGGCGCGCAGGTGCTCGCGCAGATACGGCGAGACGTGGTTGGGGCGGCCGTTGACCAGGTTGTACGCCGGCATCACCCCGGCCACCGCGCCCGCCTCGACCGCCTCGCGGAAGGCCCGCAGGTCGTACTCGTGCAGCACGCGCGGACGCACCGAGCTCGACGAGGTGGCCCGGTCCGTCTCGTTGTTGTGGGCCAGCCAGTGCTTGAGCACCGGGGCCGTGCGCCAGTACGTGGGATGGTCGCCGCGCAGCCCTTGGGTGTAGGCGGTGGCGATGGCCGAGGTGAGCTTCGGGTCCTCCGAGTAGCCCTCCTCGTTGCGGCCCCACAGCGGATGGCGGAGCAGATTGACCGTCGGTGCCCAGATGTTGAGGCCGACCCTGTCGTCGCGGGCGCGCATCGCCCGGGCCTCCTTGGACACGGCCTCGCCGATCCGTCGTACGAGCTCGGTGTTCCAGGTCGCGCCGAGGCCGACCGCCTGCGGGAAGACCGTCGCCGGGCCCATCCACGCGACGCCGTGCAGCGCCTCCTGGCCGGTGCGGAACGCGGCGACGCCGAGCCGTTCGACGGGGGGCGCGAACTGGTGCAGGAAGCCGATCTTCTCGTCGAGGGTCAGCCGCGACAGCAGATCGTCGATGCGCTTCGCGAACGGCAGGTGCGGATCGCGAAAAGGCGGAGTGTGCGGCGGGTGTGCGGTCACGTGGGGATCCCCTTGCGATGGATCGGTTCGATGCTTTCGAAGCGCTTCGATGCTCATTCGACACCGGGGTGGGTGTCAAGAGATCAACACCGTCACTTCAAGCGGTGCATAAGAAAAGGTCACCTCCCGTACCGCGGAGGAATCTTGGGATCGACCCTTGTGCACCCCTGGGTGTTCACTTAACCTCACAGCAACATCGAAGCGCTTCGACTACGGATTCCGTCGCAACGGTCGAGGCATCGCTTCAGCTCAGCCAGTTCCACTCAAGACACCGCAGCCGACGGCTCCACCGCCGGGTGTCCTGGTGCGCCATGAAGGGTTGACGCAATGACGCCGAACGCCGCTTCCCCCTCCTCCGGGTCCAGCCGGAGAAGCTTCCTCGCCTCCACCGCGGTCGCCACCGCAGCGGTGGCGGGCGGGATGCCGCTGCTTGCCGCCTGTGGCGGCTCGGACAGCGGGGAGCGCGAAGGGACCACGTCGGGCAAGGCCGCGGACAAGCTGCTGCCGGCATTCGTCGCCAGCACGGTCGCGAACCCGGACCTGCCGTCCAAGAACGGTTCGGCCGCCGGCTACACCGGCAAGGTCGACTTTGCCGCCCTGAAGACCTCGGTCCCGGAGAAGCTCGGCACCGGTGCCCCCTTCAAGGTCATGTCGCCGTTCTGGGGCTCCCCGCCGAAGGCCGGCTGCGCCTACTACACGGCGCTCGACGCCGCCGCGGGCACCAAGATCACCTGGCAGAACCAGGACGGCAACACCTACGGCCAGAAGCTCGGCGCCGTCCTCGCCTCCAGCTCCATACCCGACATGGTGGTCGTCCCGAGCTGGGAACTGGTCGGCAAGATCTCCAACGCCGTCACCGCGAAGTTCATGGACCTCGGCCCCTACCTGGCGGGCGACAAGGTCAAGAAGTACCCGAACCTGGCCGCGATCCCCTCCGACGCGTGGCGCATGGGCATCTTCGGCGGCGCGCTGCGCGGCATCCCGATGCCCGCCGCCACCGCGAACTGGATCGCGCCCCTGTACCGCAAGGACATCTTCGACAAGAAGGGCTACTCGGTCCCCAAGTCGGCCGACGAGTTCATGAGTTGGGCCAAGGAGGCCACCAGCGCCAAGGCCAAGGTGTGGGCCTGCGGTGACATGACCTGGACGGCGTGGAGCTTCTTCGGAGTCCGTGGCTCAGGGCCGATCGGCTGGGACATCGGGGACGACGGCAAGCTGACGTACCGCATCGAGCAGCCCGAGTACCTGGAAGCCCTGGAGTGGGTCCGCAAGCTGTACGACGCGGGTGTGGTCCACCCCGACGACAAGGCGCGCTCGGGCGACCCGGGTCAGCGGTTCACCGCCGGGCAGACCCTGGTCTGGTGCACCAACATCGCCGACTGGTACGGGAAGGTCTCCGAACAGGCCCAGTCCAACCCGGACCTCGTGATCGACGCCATGGACCTCTTCGGCGCGGACGGCGGCGACCCGAAGCTGTACGCCTCCTCGCCCGCCACCATCTGGTCGCTGATCCGCAAGGGCGCCTCGAAGACGACGATCGAGAACGCGCTGGCCGCCGCCAACTTCTCGGCCGCGCCCTACGGCACCAAGGAGCGGATGCTCGTCGACTACGGCGTCGAGGGCACCCACTACACCGTCAAGAACGGCGTCCCGGTCAAGAACGACCTGGGCAACTCCGAGGTGCTCAACGCCTGGGTGATGCTGGCCGCACCGGCCGCCTACTACGCCCACCCCGACTTCCCCGAGGTCGCCCGCAAGCAGGTCGAGTGGCAGCAGCGGATGGGGGCGTTCATGAAGAAGACGTCCACCTTCGGCATGAACATCGTCGAGCCGACCCGCTACGCCAACCTCTCCAGCCAGTTCGAGCAGTACGAGATCGACTACGTGCGCGGCAACAAGAAGCTGTCCGACGTCCAGCAGGCCATCTCCACGTGGAAGTCCTCCGGCGGCGACAAGCTGCGCGACTGGTACAGGCAGCTCATCGACAAGAACGGCAGCGCCAACTGATGTCTCTCACGGCCGGGAGCAGGCCCGACGGGACTCGTCCTCCCGCGGCCGTCGAGGAACCGACGGCCGCGGTCGGCGCAGCGGTGGCGAAGGTGCGGGTGCCGCGCAAGGCGAGCAAGGCCGCCAAGGTCCCCTTCCGGGTCCGGCTGCGCCGCGACCGCGCGCTCATCCTGATGACGCTGCCCGTCATCCTCCTGCTCCTGCTCTTCAACTACGTCCCGCTGCTCGGCAACATCGTCGCCTTCCAGGAATACGACCCGTACGTCTCCAGCAACGGCGTCACCGCGATCTTCCACAGCCCCTGGGTCGGCGTCGAACAGTTCTCGAGGATGATCGACGACCCGCTGTTCTGGGGCGCCGCGAAGAACACCATCGTCCTCTTCGTGCTCCAACTGGTGCTGTTCTTCCCGATCCCCATCGCCCTCGCGCTGCTCATCAACAGCGTGATCCGGCCCCGGGTGCGGGCCGTGGCGCAGGCGATCATGTACCTGCCGCACTTCTTCTCGTGGGTCCTCGTCGTCACCGTCTTCCAGCAGATCTTCGGCGGCGCGGGCATCATCGCCCAGACCCTGGAGGACCACGGCTGGAGCGGCTTCGATCTGATGACCAACGCGGACCTGTTCAAGTACCTGGTCACCGCTCAGGCAGTGTGGAAGGACGCCGGCTGGGGGATCATCGTCTTCCTCGCCGCGCTGGCCGCGGTCAGCACCGACCTGTACGAGGCCGCCGCGATGGACGGCGCCGGGCGCTGGCGGCGCATGTGGCACGTCACGCTGCCCGCACTGCGCCCGGTGATCGCGCTGCTGCTGGTGCTGCGGGTCGGCGACGCGCTCAGCGTCGGCTTCGAGCAGTTCCTCCTCCAGCGGGACGCGGTCGGCGCTGGGGCCAGTGAGGTCCTCGACACCTATGTGTGGAACATGGGTATCCAGAACGGCGACTTCAGCTACGCGGCCGCGGTCGGCCTCGTCAAGGGAGTCATAGGAATCTGCCTCGTGCTGGGTGCGAACAAGTTCGCGCACCTGCTCGGCGAGCAGGGGGTGTACCAGAAGTGAGCCTCAACACGCAGCTCATCCGCAGCCTCAAGGCCCCCGCCAGGCCCGTCTGGGAGGAGCCGCCCAGCAAGGTCGGACTCACCGCGAAGAGCGGCTTCCTTCTCCTGTGCTGCCTCGGGGTGCTCGGCCCGCTGTGGATCGTGATCGTCACCAGCCTGTCCCCGAAGCCGGTGATCGACCGGGTCGGCGGCCTGGTCGTGATCCCCCAGGGCATCACCTTCGTCAACTACACGGAACTGCTCAGCGGCGGCCAGGTCAGCCGGGCCATCATGGTCTCGGTCGGGGTCACGCTCACCGGCACGGTGTTCTCCATGGCGGTGTCCGTGCTGGCGGCCTACGGTCTGTCGCGGCCGGGGAGTCTGGGGCACCGGCTCTTCCTGGTCATCATGATGGCGACGATGTTCTTCGGCGCCGGCCTCATCCCGACCTATCTGCTGGTGCAGTCGCTGGGGCTCACGGACACCTATCTGTCCCTGATCCTGCCGAGCGCGGTCAGCGTCTTCAACATCCTGGTGCTGCGGGCCTTCTTCATGGGGATCTCGCCCGAACTCACCGAGTCCGCGCGGATCGACGGGGCCGGTGACATGCGGATCCTGCTGACCATCATCATGCCGCTGTCCCGGGCGGTCCTCGCCGTGATCTCGCTGTTCTACGCGGTGGGTTACTGGAGTGCCTGGTTCAACGCGTCCATCTATCTGAGCGACCAGGACATGATGCCGTTGCAGAACGTGCTCATTCAGCTGGTGCAGAAGAACACGGCGAACCCCACGGGGTTGCAGCAGGCGGTGCGCACGGGGCAGTTGTCGGCGCTGGGGTTGCAGATGGCCGTGATGGTCCTGGCGTTGATCCCGGTCGCGGTGGCTTCACCGTTCGTGCAGCGGCACTTCAAGAAGGGCATGCTCACGGGCGCGGTGAAGGGCTGACCGTTCGCCATCCCGGAGGGGTGGTTCCGACGGACGGCGGCCGCGGGTTGTTTGTGGCTGGGCGCGCAGTTCCCCGCGCCCCTAGGTGTAGGTATCTCCCCCCTTCTCGATCAGCGAGGTATGTGTCATGCGCGCGTCCGGGGTCAGTCGTCGTGCCGTCCTTGGTGGAGCCGCGGCCGCTGCCGCCTTCACCGTTGTTCCGGCCCCCTTCCAGGGGCGCGCCGAGGCAGCCACCCCCACCCCCTCCTACCGCTGGCGCCAAGTCGCCATCGGCGGTACCGGCTTCGTCACCGGCGTCCTCTTCCACCCCTCCGTCCGCGGGCTCGCCTACGCCCGGACCGACATCGGCGGGGCCTACCGCTGGGACGACCGGAGCGCGCGCTGGACCCCGCTCAACGACGACCTCGGGTGGGACGACTGGAACCTCCTCGGTGTCGAGGCCATGGCCGTCGACCCCGCCCACCCCGACCGCGTCTACCTCGCGCTCGGCACCTACGCCCAGTCCTGGGCCGGAAACGGCGCCGTACTGCGCTCCGAGAACCGCGGTGCCACCTGGAAGCGCACCGACCTCTCCGTGAAGCTCGGCGGGAACGAGGACGGGCGGGGAACCGGGGAGCGGCTGCTGGTCGACCCCCGGGACAGCGACACGCTGTGGCTCGGGACCCGGCACGACGGGCTGCTCAAGTCCACCGACCGGGGCGCCACCTGGGCCACCGCGAGCACCTTCCCGGGCGTGCCCAGCGCCGGCGGCCAGGGCGTCACCCTGCTCGTCGCCGCCGGACGCACGCTGTACGCCGGCTGGGGCGACTCCGACGGCACCACCGCCAACCTGTACCGCACCTCCGACGGCACCACCTGGGAAGCCGTCCCCGGGCAGCCTTCCGGCACGAACGCCAAGGTGCCGATCCGGGCCGCGTACGACTGCCACACCCGCGAGCTGTACGTCACCTACGCCAACGCCCCCGGGCCCAACGGCCAGTCCGACGGCAGCGTGCACAAGCTGGCCACGACGAGCGGCAAGTGGACCGACGTCACGCCCGTGAAGCCCGGCGGGACCACGAGCGACGGCTCCGCCGACACCTTCGCCTACGGCGGGGTCTCCGTCGACGCCCGCCGCCCCGGCACCGTCGTCGTCTCCACCAACAACCGCTGGGCGGCCGTCGACACCCTGTACCGGACCACGAACGGCGGCCGCACCTGGACGTCCCTGAAGGACTCCGCGGTCCTCGACGTCTCCGAGACCCCCTTCCTCACCTTCGGTGCCGACGCGCCCAAGTTCGGCTGGTGGATCCAGGCCGTCGCCGTCGACCCGTACGACTCGAAGCACATCGTCTACGGCACCGGCGCCACCCTCTACGGCACCCGGGACCTCAAGCACTGGGCCCCGCAGATCCGCGGTCTGGAGGAGACCTCCGTACGCCAGCTCATCTCGCCCCCGACCGGGGAGGCGCACCTGCTCAGCGGCCTCGGGGACATCGGGGTGATGTACCACGAGCGGCTGACCGCCTCGCCCTCGCGCGGCATGGCCTCGAACCCCGTGTTCGGGTCGGCGACCGGACTCGCCCAGGCCGCTTCCAGACCGTCGTACGTCGTCCGCACGGGCTTCGGCGACCACGGCAACGGCGCCTTCTCGAACGACGGCGGCAGGACCTGGGCGCCCTTCGCGGCCCAGCCCGCCCAGGCCAAGGACGCGCCGGGGCCGATCGCCACCAACGCGGACGGCAGCGTGCTGCTGTGGACCTTCGTGCACTGGGACGGCACCAAGTACCCGGCCCAGCGCTCCACGGACAACGGCGCGACCTGGTCCGAGGTGGTCACCTGCCCCAAGGGCGCCACCCCGCTCGCCGACCCGGTCGACCCGGCGCGCTTCTACGCGTACGACACCGACACCGGAACCCTGTTCGCCAGCACGGACGGCGGTCTCACCTTCGCGGCGCGCGCGGCCGGACTGCCCTCCGGGGACAGCCAGTTCCAGCTCACCGCGGCTCCGGGGCGCTCCGGCGACCTGTGGCTGAGCACCAAGACGAACGGCCTCCACCGCTCCACCGACGGCGGTGCGACCTTCACCAAGATCACGAGCTGCTGGGCCTCCCACACCCTCGCCTTCGGCAAGTCCGCCGCAGGCGCGGAGTACCCGGCCCTCTACATGGTCGGCTCCACGGACACGATCACCGCCGTGTACCGCTCCGACGACGGCGCGAAGAGCTGGGTGCGCGTCAACGACGACCGGCACCAGTGGGGCTGGATCGGCGCGACCATCGCCGCCGACCCGCGGGTGTACGGCAGGGTCTACATCGCCACCAACGGCCGGGGCATCCAGTACGGGGAGCCGGCATGACACCGGGACTCCAGGACGCCACCCGCGGCCGCATCCTCTACGGCGGCGACTACAACCCCGAGCAGTGGCCCGAGGAGACCTGGCACGACGACGTGCGCCTGATGAAGGCCGCCGGCGTCAACTCCGTCACCCTCGGCGTCTTCTCCTGGGCGAAGCTCGAACCGCGCCCGGGGGAGCGGGACTTCGGCTGGCTGGACCGGCTGATGGACCTCATGCACGACAACGGCATCGGGGTCGTCCTCGCCACCCCGACCTCCTCGCCGCCGCCGTGGATGGGCCACCTCCACCCCGACACCCTGCCCGTCACCGAGGACGGCCGCACCGAGTACTGGGGCGGACGCCAGCACTTCTCGCACTCCAGCGCCACCTACCGCCGTTACGCCGCCGCCATCACCGAGGACCTCGCCGCCCGCTACGGCGGCCACCCGGCCCTCACCATGTGGCACATCAACAACGAGTACTGCACCTACGACTGGAGCGACGAGGCCGCCGCCCGCTTCCGCACCTGGCTCCAGGACCGCTACGGCACCCTCGACGCCCTCAACTCCGCCTGGGGAACCGCCTTCTGGAGCCAGGGCTACGGCGACTGGGCCGAGATCCACACACCCCGCCAGGCCCACTACATGAAGAACCCCACCCAGGTGCTCGACTTCAAGCGGTTCACCTCCGACATGCTCCTGGAGTGCTACCTCGCCGAGCGGGACATCGTGCGCCGGGCGACCCCGGACACCCCGGTGACCAGCAACTTCATGCCGCTGTGGGTCGGGCAGGACGCCTGGCGCTGGGCCGAGGAGGAGGACGTCGTCTCCGTCGACCTCTACCCCGACCCGCGTGACCCGCTGGGGGCCCAACAGGGCGCCCTCGTCCAGGACATGACCCGCTCCCAGGCGCGCGGCCCCTGGATGCTCATGGAGCAGGCCGCGGGGCCGGTCAACTGGCGGGGCGTGAACCACCCCAAACCCCGCGGCCTGAACCGGCTCTGGTCCCTCCAGGCCGTCGCCCGCGGCGCCGACGCCGTCTGCTACTTCCAGTGGCGCCAGTCCCGGCAGGGCGCGGAGAAGTTCCACTCCGGCATGGTCAGCCACGCCGGGGAGGAGGGGCGCACCTACCAGGAGGTCAAGCAGCTCGGCGCCGAACTGGCCGCGCTCTCCGCGCACGTGACGGGCAGTCACACCGCCAACGACATCGCCGTCCTGCACGACTGGCACGCCTGGTGGGCCGGCGCCCAGGACGGCCGGCTGTCCAGCGAGGTCGACTACCCGGACGTGCTCCGGGCCTGGCACCGCGCCCTGTGGGAGGCCCACCTCACCACCGACTTCGCCCACCCCGAGCACGACCTCACCGCCTACAAGATGGTCGTCGTGCCCCAGCTCTACGCCCTCACCGACCCGGCGATCGACAACCTCCTCGGGTACGTCCGCCAGGGCGGCACCCTCGTCTCCGGCTTCCTCACCGGCGTCGCCGACCAGGACGACCGGGTACGCCCCGGCGGCATGGACGCCCGGCTGCGCGAGCTGTTCGGCATCCGCACCCTGCACGAGTGGTGGCCGCTGGACGCGGGGGAGTACGCGGAATGCGACGGCTCACCGGGCGGTTTCCGCGGCACCCTGTGGTCGGAGGAGATCGACGGGACCGAGGACGCCACCACGGAGGCCGTGTACAAGGGCGGTGAACTCGACGGGCTGCCCGCCGTGCTGCGCAGGGACCGCGCCTGGTACCTCTCGACACTTCCCGAGCCGGGCGCCCTGCGCGAGCTCCTCGCCCGGATCGCCACCGGTGCGGGCGCGCGACCGGTCCTCGACGGAGTGCCCGACCAGGTCGAGGCCGTCCGCCGCGGCGACCTGCTGTTCCTCCTCAACCACGGCCGCGAACCGGTGACGGTCGACGTCCCCGGCACCCACCAGGACCTGCTCACGGGGGAGTCCCGCGAGGACCGGGTCACGCTGGGACGCTACGGAGTGGCGGTGCTCAGGCCATGACCGACGGACCCGTCCACGGCACCTGGGAGCCCCGGCCGGCCGCGCGCTGGGAGGACGGCTTCCTCAGCGGCAACGGCCACCACGGCGCTCTCCTGTTCGGCGACCCGGGCGACGAGCGGGTCGTGGTCACCCACCACACCCTGGTCCGCCCCAACGGCGCCGAACACGCCCGCCCGCCGCGCCTGGCCGCGGAACTGCCGGCGCTCCAGGACCGGTTGCTCGCCGGTGAGCTCGACGCCGCCGAGAGCTTCACGGACGGCCGCCCGCTGCAGTGGGTGCAGCCCTTCCACCCCGCCTTCCAGATCCGGCTGCGCCGCCCCCGCGCGGCCACGCCCGGCTACCGCAGGTCCGTCGACTTCACCACCGGTGTCGTGCGCACGGACTGCAAGGAGTGGCGCGGTGAGGTCTTCGTCTCCCGCGCCGACGACGTCATCGTCCAGCACGTCGAGGCGTCGGACCTGGTCGTCTCGCTCGACCACCGGCTCCCGGGCGCCCCCCGCGCCCTGAAGGTCGGCCAGAGCATCGTCCGCGCCGCCGACGGGGCCCTGCTCACCCTCCGCGTCCGCTACCCCGACAGCGACGTCCGCTACACCGGCATCACCCTGGTCGTGCCCACGGGCGGCGCCCGCACCGCGCTCATCGCGCCCGGCGCCCACGTCACCGGCGCCGAGTCGGTCCTGCTGCTGACCCGCGTCGTGCGCCACACCGGGGAACTGGACACGGCACCGCACGTCGAGGCCCTGCGCGCCCTGGTCCCGGAATGCGAACCCGAACCCGAGTCCGCGTCCGACGCGTACGCCCGGCTCCTCGACCGGCACACCTCCCTCCACCGGACCGCCTACGAACGCGTCACCCTCGACCTCGGCGCCGACCCCGCCGAACGCGCGCTGCCGGGTTCGCAACTGCTGAACAAGCCCGACAGCCCGGCGCTCCTGGAACGCCTCTTCGCCGCCGGCCGCTACCACCTGCTCTCCGCCGGCGGCCTCTTCCCACCCCGGCTCACCGGCCTGTGGACCGGCGACTGGGACACCGCGTGGTCGGGGGCGTTCACCAACGACGCCAACGTCAACCTCCAGACCGCCTCGGCGGCGTGCGCGGCCCTCCCCGAAGTCACCGAGGCCCTGGCTGCCCTGGTCCACCGCCAGATACCGGACTGGCAGGACAACGCCCGCGAAATCTTCGGCACCCGGGGCGTCGTGGCCCCGCCGCACTCCGACGGCGAGTCCGGGCTGACGTACCACTTCAACCGCGAGTACCCGCTGCACCTGTGGACCGCGGGCGCCGACTGGCTGCTCAAGCCGCTCGTCGACCACGACGAGACCCGCGGCGAACAGGACCCGCGCACCGCCCGCGCCCTCGCCGAAGTCGCCCTGTTCTACGAGGACTTCCTCACCCGCACGGACGCCGAAGGCCATCTCGTCGTCGTCCCCTCCTACTCGCCCGAGAACCGCCCGGCGAACGCCAGTTGGGGCGCGATCAACGCGGCCATGGACCTCTCGGCCGCCCGGCACGCCCTGCTCACGGCCGCCGCCTACCACCCCGAAAGGGCCGAAGCCTGGCGGGCCCTCGCCGACCGCCTCCCGCCGCACCGGATCAACGCCGACGGAGCCCTCGCCGAATGGGCCTGGCCCGGCCTCGACGACACCTACGACCACCGCCACCTCAGCCACCTCTACGGCGTCTGGCCGCTCGACGAGATCACCCCCTACGACACCCCCGAGCTCGCCGCGGCGGCCCACCGCGCCCTCGAACTCCGCGGCTCCGAGAACGACTCGGCCCACGGACACCTGCACCACGCCCTCGTCGCCGCCCGCCTGCGCGACGGCGAACGGGTCGCACACGCCCTCGGTCAGGTCCTCACCGGTGACTTTTTCCACGACTCGCTGATGAGCGCGCACTACCCGGACCGGAACGTCTACAACGCGGACGCCGCCCACACCCTGCCCGCCGTCCTCGTCGAGATGCTCGTGCAGTCGACACCGGACCGGCTGGTGCTGCTCCCGGCCGTTCCCGCCACCTGCCCCCGAGGTGAACTACGGGGCGTCCGCACCAGGTTCGGGGCCGAACTCGACCTCACCTGGAGCCCCACCGAAGCGACGGCGGTGCTGCGCCCCACCCGCAGCCACCGCGTCGAACTGAGGACTTCCTCCGGCGCCGAGCCCCTCGAACTCGTCGCCGGAGAAGACCACGTCCTCCGTCTGGAGGCGTGGTAACTCCCCCCGCATTTCCCCCCACCCATGGAAAGGGACACCATGGCAAAGAGCACTCTCCGCAAGATCACCACGGCGGTGCTGGCCCCGGCGATGGCCGTCGGCGCCGTCGTCGGCCTCGCCTCCGCCCCCGCGTCCGCAGCCGTCTGGAGCTCCTGCGACCAGTGGGCCAACACCAGCCTGAACGGCTACACCCTCTACAACAACATCTGGGGCTCCGGCGCCGGCAGCCAGTGCATCTGGGCCAACTCCGGCACCAACTGGGGCGTCAACGCCAACCACCCCAACACCGGCGGCATCAAGTCCTACCCCAACTCCAAGAAGGTGATCAACAAGTCGATCACCTCGCTCGGTTCGCTCTCCAGCAACTACAACGTCACGGTCCCCTCGTCCGGCGCGTACAACACGTCGTACGACATCTGGGACACCGACTACGACTACGAGATCATGCTCTGGGTCAACAAGACCGGAGCCGTCGGCCCGCTCGGCAGCTCGCAGGGCAACGTGACGCTCGGCGGCCACACCTGGACCGTCTACAAGGGCACCAACGGCGCCAACCAGGTCTTCTCCTTCGTCCGCACCTCCAACTCCAGCTCCGGCACGGTCAACATCCTGCCGATCCTGAAGTGGATCAAGGACACCAAGGGCTGGTTCGGCAACGAGACCATCGGTGACGTGCAGTTCGGATTCGAGATCACCAGCTCGTCCGGTGGTCTGAACTTCACCACCAACAACCTCACCGTAAGCAGCAGTTGACCTGATCGTGGGGCACCGTCGGGTTTGATGGGGGCATGCGTACCACCACCCCCCTCCGACGGGCCCTGACCACCGTGACCGCGACCGCGGCCGTCGTCCTCACCGCGACGGGTACCGCGGTCGCGGTTCCGGTCTCCGGGACCTCCGCGGCGCCCCACTCCGCCGCCCACTCCCTCTCCGCCCTGCATCCCGTCGTCGCACTCGCCGCCGAACGCCTCGCCACCGCTGACCTGGTCGCCGCGGCCAAGTGGGGCACCGACAGCCCCATCGACGACCCCGCCCGCGAACAGCAGGTCCTCGACAACGTCGCCGCCCAGGCCGAGCAGCTCGGCGCCGACCCGGACGAGATCCGGGTGATCTTCCGCGACCAGATAGAGGCCAACAAGATCGTGCAGCGCGGCCTGTTCCAGCGCTGGACCGACCACCCCGACCAGGCGCCGACGACCAAGCCCGACCTGAGCGTCGTCCGGCAGGAGATCAACCGCGTGACCAGCGCCCTGGTCCAGGCCCTCGCCACCACCACCGACGACCGGGGCACGTTCGCCTGCCGCCCGGAACTCGCGCTGGCCGGCCTCCAGGTCCACCACGAGGACCACCTGGACGCCCTGCACACCCGCGCCCTGGTACGCGCCCTGCGCTCGATCTGCACCAACTGACAGACAGTCAAACGGAGATGCGGCCCCTCTTCCCGTAAGGGGGCCGCATCCCACCAGGGGCGCGGGGAACTGCGCGATCAGCCACAACGCAGCGGCACCTGTCCGTGGGGTGGAGATGCGGCCCCTCTTCCCGCAACGGGACCGCATCCCACCAGGGGCGCGACCAGCCGCACCCGCCGGACGGCCTACCGCGGCACGTCCTGGATCGGCAGCCGCGCCCCGTCCCGCAGGAACAACGGGATCCGGTCCAGCGGGGCGTCCACGATTACCGTCGTGCCGCCCTCGTACGTCTCACCCGTCCACGCGTCCGTCCAGCTCGCGCCCGCCGGAAGATACGTCGTACGAGCCGTCGCCCCCGCAGTGAGAACAGGCGCGACCAACAGATCCGCGCCGAAGAGGTACGCGTCGTCGACCGTCCACGTCGCCTGGTCCTCCGGGAACTCCAGGAACAGCGGCCGCATGGGGGTCAGCCCCTCCTCATGCGCCTCCCGCATCACCCGAAGGACATACGGCTTCAGCCGCTCGCGCAGCCGCAGGTACTTCTCCAGGATCGCGCCGGCCTCCTCGCCGTACGACCACACCTCGTTCGGGCCGCCGGTCATGTCCGGCCCCAGCGGCATGCCCGGGTCGCGGAAGCCGTGCAGCCGCATCAGCGGGGACAGCGCGCCGAACTGGAACCAGCGGACCATCACCTCGCGGTACGCCGGGTCGTCCGGGTCGCCGCCGTGGAAGCCGCCGATGTCGGTGTTCCACCAGGGGATCCCGGACATCGCGGTGTTGAGACCGGCCGCGATCTGCTCGCGCAGGGTCGGGAAGTCGGTGCCGATGTCGCCGGACCACAGGGCGGCGCCGTAGCGCTGACTGCCCGCCCACGCCGAGCGGTTGAGGGTGATGACCTCCTCGCCGGCGGCGCTCAGGCCCTCGTGGAAGGTGCGGGAGTTCTCGGCCGGGTACATGTTGCCGACCTCCAGCCCCGGTCCCGCCCAGTAGCGCAGGTTCTCCTGGAAGCCGGGCTTGAGCTCGGGCTCGCACGCGTCCAGCCAGAAGGCCGTGATGCCGTACGGGGCCAGGTAGTTGTCGCGGACCTTGGACCACATGAACTCACGGGCCTCGGGGTTCGTCGCGTCGTAGAAGGCGACCTGGACGGTCGAGGCGACCCCCTTGTCCGGCCAGTCGGCGTGCGCCATCGGACCGTACTGGGTGCCGATGAACCAGCCGCGCTGCTCCATCAGGGAGTGGTTCTCGCTGAGCGGCGACACCGACGGCCAGACGCTCACCACCAACTTGACGCCCATCTCCTCCAGTTCACGGACCATCGCCGCCGGGTCGGGCCACTCGGCCGGGTCGAACTTCCACTCGCCGAGGTGCGTCCAGTGGAAGAAGTCGCAGACGATCGCCGACAGGGGCAGCCCGCGCCGCTTGTACTCCCGCGCCACGGACAGCAGTTCGTCCTGGGTGCGGTAGCGCAGCTTGCACTGCCAGAAGCCCGCCGCCCACTCCGGCAGCATCGGGGTGCGGCCGGTCACCGCGCTGTAGCGGCGCTGCCCGTCGGCCGGGGTGCCCGCGGTGATCCAGTAGTCGATCTGACGGGCCGAGTCGGCCACCCAGCGGGTGCCGTTGCGGGCGAGCTCCACGCGGCCGATCGCCGGGTTGTTCCACAGCAGGGTGTAGCCGCGGCTGGAGGCGAGGACCGGGATGGCGACCTCGGCGTTGCGCTGGACCAGGTCGAGGACCAGCCCCTTCTGGTCCAGCCTGCCGTGCTGGTGCTGGCCCAGACCGTACAGCTTCTCGTCGTCGTAGGCGGCGAAGCGCTGCTCCAGCCGGTGGTGGCCGTTGCCGACCGCGGTGTACAGGCGCGAGCCGGGCCACCAGAAGTGGGCGCGGGCCTCCGCGAGGAGCTCGGCCGAGTCCTCGGAGCGCAGGAAGCGCAGCTGCCCCTCGGCGTCGACGTGGACGGTCAGCTTCCCCACCGTCAACTGGGCTTCCCCGTCACCTATCTTGACCGTGCTCTCGGTGGCCGGCGGCTCGTCGAGCAGAGCGCCCGGCAGTCCCTCCAGGACCGGCCCGCCGAGCCGGGCCCGTACCCGCACCGCGTCCGGGCCCCACGGCTCGACACGTACGGTCTCCTGGCGCCCGCTCCACTCCAGCGCGCCGTCCCGCTCCCGGAACGTGCCGACGGTGGGGGACGACTGCGCGAGACTGACCTTGGGCTGGATTTCGGCAGGCTGATTCACGAGGAGTGCTCCTGGAGGAATGCAGACAGGGGCGTGCCGCACGGGCAGCACGGAACGCGTGGTGTGTGGTGTCCGGTGTTTCGGGGTGCCCGGGTGGGTGGTGTCCGGTGCGGGCGGCGTCAGGACGCCGAAGGTGCCGGGCCCGTGCTCGCCCGGACCGTCAACTCGGGCTCGATCAGGACGACTTCGTCCTCACCGCGGCCCTCCAGCTTGGCGACCAGCCGCTCCAGGGCGTGCCGGCCCATCTCCTGGGCGGGGATGGCGACCGACGTCAGCCGCACCGAGGCCTGGACGGCGACCTGTTCGGGGCAGATCGCGACCACCGAGACGTCCTCGGGGATGGCCCGGCCCTGCTGGCGCAGCAGTGCGAGCAGCGGCTCGACGGCCTGTTCGTTCTGCACGACGAAGCCCGTGGTGGACGGGCGCTCGTCGAGGATGCGGGCGAGGGTGACGGCCATCGCGTCGTACCCGCCGTCGCACGGCCGGTGCAGCAGCCGTACGCCCAACTCCTGGGCCCGCGTGCGGAGTCCGTCCAGCGTGCGCTCGGCGAACCCGGTGTGCCGTTCGTAGACCGCGGGGGCCTCGCCGATGACAGCGATGTCGCGGTGACCGAGCTTCGCGAGGTGCTCGACGCACAGGGCGCCGGTGGCCCGGAAGTCGAGGTCGACGCAGGTCAGTCCCGAGGTGTCGGCGGGGAGGCCGATGAGCACGGACGGCTGGTCGGTGCCGCGCAGCAACGGCAGCCGCTCGTCGTCGAGTTCGACGTCCATCAGGATCATGGCGTCGGCGAGCCCGCTGCCGGTGACGCGCCGTACGGCGTCGGGGCCCTCCTCGCCGGTGAGCAGCAGGACGTCGTACCCGTGGGTGCGCGCGGTGGTGGCCACCGCGATGGCGATCTCCATCATCACCGGCACGTACATGTCGGTGCGGAGCGGGATCATCAGCGCGATGATGTTCGACCTGCTGCTGGCGAGGGCGCGGGCACCGGCGTTCGGGTGGTAGCCGAGCTCGCGGATGCTCTCCTCGACCCGCTGTCGGGTGCTCGTCGAGATGGACCGCTTGCCACTGAGGACATAGCTCACCGTGCTCGCCGAGACTCCGGCGTGCTGGGCGACCTCGGCGAGGGTGACCATCCAGCTCTCCAAGCTTTGTGAAGCGCTTCGACAGTGCGCAGTACGAACAGGTGCGGGTGGGGGTGGTTCGACAGTAGCTCCCCCGGGAGTGGGTGTCCATAGGTTGTCGAAGCGCTTCGACAAAGACTCCTGGGTGTACGCCGCACGGGGCGGCCCCGACACCGCGGGAACCACTCCGGCCTGCCCCTTCACAGTTTCGACGGGCAGCGGCCCCCTGCCTACCACGACCGGTCGCGGGGGGCCATGGAACGGGGACGCGGGACCCTCGAACCGGAGGCGTCCCGCGAGCGGGCGCCGACGGGTGGGCACCGTACACCCGGGCAAGTGTCGCGCACGGCCGACCGACGGCGAGCCCGGCCACCCGCCCGCCCGCCCCTGTCGGCGGCCCGCGAGTTCGGCAGGGCCGCACGCCTGACTTCGTGAACGACCTCCACGCCGCAACTCCAGCCCGCCGAAGCGACGGGGGAGCTCGACCCGGGGACGTGAGGAGCAGCCCCTGGACACCGTGCCGCATTCCGTCCACATCGGCCGAACGGCCGCGCGAGGGGTGGTGGGCTCGCCCCGGATCAGGTACATACGATCGGGTAGCACCCGTCGGTAACCATACGGCCCCCAAGATCCCGATTCACGACGAGGTGAGCCTGATGTCCGCACCGTCCACCAAGCCCGTCGTCACCGAGCGCGAGGCCCGCGAGGTGGCGGAGGCCGCCCGTGAGCAGGACTGGCGCAAGCCCAGCTTCGCCAAGGAACTGTTCCTCGGCCGGTTCCGGCTCGACCTCATCCACCCCCACCCCATGCCCCCCGAGGAGGACGCCCGGCGCGGCGAGGCGTTCCTGGCCAGGCTCCGCGACTTCTGCGAGACCAAGGTCGACGGAGCCCTCATCGAACGCGAGGCCCGTATCCCCGACGACGTCGTGGCCGGCCTCAAGGAGCTCGGCGCGTTCGGCATGAAGATCGACACCAAGTACGGCGGCCTCGGCCTCACCCAGGTGTACTACAACAAGGCGCTGGCCCTCGTGGGCTCCGCGAGCCCCGCGATCGGTGTGCTGCTCTCCGCCCATCAGTCGATCGGCGTACCCCAGCCGCTGAAACTGTTCGGCACCCCGGAGCAGAAGGAGAAGTTCCTGCCCCGGTGCGCCCGCACCGACATCAGCGCCTTCCTCCTCACCGAACCGGACGTCGGCTCCGACCCCGCCCGCCTCGCCACCACGGCCGTACCCGACGGGGACGACTACGTCCTCGACGGAGTGAAGCTGTGGACCACCAACGGCGTGGTCGCCGACCTCCTCGTCGTCATGGCCCGCGTACCGAAGTCCGAGGGCCACAAGGGCGGCATCACCGCCTTCGTCGTCGAGACCGACTCACCCGGCGTCACCGTCGAGAACCGCAACGCCTTCATGGGCCTGCGCGGCATCGAGAACGGCGTCACCCGCTTCCACCAGGTCCGGGTCCCGGCCGCGAACCTCATCGGCAAGGAGGGCCAGGGGCTCAAGATCGCCCTGACCACCCTCAACACCGGCCGCCTCTCCCTGCCCGCCTCCTGCGTCGCCGCCGGCAAGTGGTGCCTGAAGATCGCCCGCGAGTGGTCCGCGGCCCGCGAACAGTGGGGCAAGCCGATCGCCCACCACGAGGCCGTCGGCTCCAAGATCTCCTTCATCGCGGCGACCACCTTCGCCCTGGAGGCCGTCCTCGACCTGTCCTCCCAGATGGCCGACGAGAACCGCAACGACATCCGCATCGAGGGCGCCCTCGCCAAGCTCTACGCCTCCGAGAAGGCCTGGCTCGTCGCCGACGAACTCGTCCAGATCCGCGGCGGCCGCGGCTTCGAGACCGCCGAGTCCCTACGGGCCCGCGGCGAGAAGGCGGTCCCCGCCGAACAGGTCCTGCGCGACCTGCGCATCAACCGCATCTTCGAGGGCTCGACCGAGATCATGCACCTGCTGATCGCCCGCGAGGCCGTCGACGCCCACCTGTCCGTAGCCGGCGACCTCATCGACCCGGAGAAATCCCTCGGCGACAAGGCGAAGGCCGGCGCGAACGCGGGCGTCTTCTACGCCAAGTGGCTCCCCAAGCTCGTCGCCGGACCAGGACAACTCCCGAACTCCTACGCCGAGTTCAAACGCGAGGTGGACCTCTCGACGCACCTGCGCTACGTCGAACGCACGGCCCGCAAACTCGCCCGCTCCACCTTCTACGCCATGTCCCGCTGGCAGGGCCGCATGGAGACCAAGCAGGGCTTCCTCGGCCGGATCGTCGACATCGGCGCCGAACTCTTCGCGATGAGCGCGGCCTGCGTACGCGCCGAACTCCTGTACACCACCGAGCCCCACGGCCGCGAGGCCTACCAGCTCGCCGACGCCTTCTGCCACCAGTCCCGCCTGCGCGTCGAGGAACTCTTCGGCCGCCTCTGGAACAACACCGACGACCAGGACCGCAAGGTCGTCAAGGGCGTCCTGTCCGGCACCTACGCCTGGCTGGAGGACGGCATCGTCGACCCGTCCGGCGAAGGCGTCTGGATCGCGGACGCCACCCCCGGCCCCTCCGAGAAGGAGAACGTCCACCGCCCCGTCCGCTGACGGAACACGACAGCGCGCCCCCCGAGAGGGGGACGCGCTGTCCTCCTACACCGTCCTTACGGCCACAATGGAGGGATGAGCGACAGTCCAGCCCCTCTCGCCGACCCGCACCTGGTCTACGACCCCGTAGCGGGCGACGGCCCCAAGGACGTGGTGATCCTCGGCTCCACCGGCTCGATCGGCACCCAGGCCATCGACCTCGTGCTGCGCAACCCCGACCGGTTCCGGGTGACCGGCCTCTCCGCCAACGGCGGCCGCGTCGCGCTCCTCGCCGAACAGGCGCACCGGCTCAGGGTGCGGACCGTCGCGGTCGCCCGCGAGGACGTCCTACCGCAGCTCCGCGAAGCGCTCAGCGGCCTCTACGGCGCCGGCGAGCCGCTCCCCGAGATCCTGGCAGGACCTGACGCGGCCACCCAACTCGCCGCCTCCGACGCGCACACCGTCCTCAACGGCATCACCGGCTCCATCGGACTCGCCCCGACCCTCGCCGCCCTGGAGGCGGGCCGCACCCTCGCGCTCGCCAACAAGGAGTCGCTCATCGTGGGCGGCCCGCTCGTCAAGGCCCTCGCCAAGCCCGGGCAGATCATCCCCGTCGACTCCGAGCACGCGGCCCTCTTCCAGTCGCTGGCCTCAGGGACCAGGTCCGACGTCCGCAAGCTGGTCGTGACGGCCTCCGGCGGCCCCTTCCGCGGCCGTACCAAGGAAGAACTCGCGCACGTCACCGTCGAGGACGCCCTCGCCCACCCCACCTGGGCCATGGGCCCGGTCATCACGATCAACTCCGCGACCCTCGTCAACAAGGGACTGGAGGTGATCGAGGCCCACCTCCTCTACGACATTCCCTTCGACCGCATTGAGGTGGTCGTGCATCCCCAGTCGTATGTCCACTCGATGGTTGAGTTCACGGACGGATCTACGATCGCCCAGGCGACGCCCCCCGACATGCGGGGGCCGATCGCCATCGGCCTCGGCTGGCCCGAGCGCGTCCCCGACGCGGCGCCCGCCTTCGACTGGAGCAAGGCGTCGACGTGGGAGTTCTTCCCGCTCGACAACGAGGCGTTCCCGTCGGTGAACCTCGCGCGACACGTGGGTGAGCTCGCGGGCACGGCCCCGGCGGTGTTCAATGCCGCCAACGAGGAGTGCGTCGAGGCCTTCCGGGCCGGCGCACTGCCGTTCAACGGGATCATGGAGACCGTGACCCGGGTGGTGGACGAGCACGGCACCCCGCGCGGGGGAACCTCGCTCACCGTCGCGGACGTCCTCGAAGCGGAGACCTGGGCGCGGACCCGGGCCCGGGAACTGACGGCACAGACGGCGGAGGCCCGTGCATGACGACCCTGATGTTCTTCCTCGGCATAGGGCTCTTCGCCTTCGGCCTCCTGGTGTCGATCGCGTGGCACGAGCTGGGGCACCTGTCCTTCGCCAAGCTCTTCGGCATCCGCGTGCCGCAGTACATGGTCGGCTTCGGCCCGACCGTCTGGTCACGCAGGAAGGGCGAGACGGAGTACGGCATCAAGGCCATCCCCTTCGGCGGCTACATCCGCATGATCGGCATGTTCCCGCCCGGCGACGACGGCCGGATAAGCGCACGCTCCACCTCCCCCTGGCGCGGCATGATCGAGGACGCCCGCTCGGCCGCCTTCGAGGAGCTCCAGCCCGGCGACGAGAAACGCCTCTTCTACACCCGTAAGCCCTGGAAACGCGTCATCGTGATGTTCGCGGGACCCTTCGCGAACCTCATCCTCGCGGTCGCCCTGTTCCTCACGGTGCTCATGGGCTTCGGCATCTCCCAGCAGACCAACACGGTCAGCTCGGTCTCCAAGTGCGTGATCGCCCAGAGCCAGAACCGCGAGAACTGCAAGGCCTCCGACCCCGCCTCCCCGGCCGCGGCCGCAGGGCTCAAGGCGGGCGACAAGATCATCGCGTTCAACGGCGTGAAGACGGACGACTGGAACAAGCTCTCCGACCTCATCCGCGCCAACCCCGACAAGACCGTCCCGATCGTCGTCGAGCGCGACGGCAAGGACGTGACGCTGACGGCGAAGATCGCCAGCAACCAGGTCGCCAAGAAGGACTCCAGCGGCCAGTACGTCCAGGGCGAGTACGTCACCGCCGGCTTCCTCGGCTTCAGCGCCGCCACCGGCATCGTCAAGCAGGACTTCGGCGACTCGGTGGTGTGGATGGGCGACCGCGTCGGCGAGGCCGTCGACTCCCTGGCCGCCCTCCCCGGCAAGATCCCCGCCCTGTGGGACGCGGCCTTCGGCGACGCCCCGCGCGAACCGGACTCCCCGATGGGCGTGGTCGGCGCGGCGCGCGTCGGCGGCGAGATCTTCACCCTGGACATCCCGCCGACCCAGCAGCTGGCCATGGCGTTGATGCTGGTGGCGGGCTTCAACCTCTCCCTGTTCCTCTTCAACATGCTCCCGCTGCTCCCCCTGGACGGCGGCCACATCGCGGGCGCCCTGTGGGAGTCCCTGCGCCGCAACCTGGCAAAGGTCCTCAAGCGCCCGGACCCGGGCCCGTTCGACGTGGCGAAGCTGATGCCGGTCGCTTATGTGGTGGCGGGGATCTTCATCTGCTTCACGATCTTGGTCTTGATCGCGGATGTCGTTAATCCGGTCCGACTCAGCTGAGATTCGGTCATTTTCTGTCACATGGATGTCGCGCCTTTCACTCGTCTACCTCGGACGAGTGAAAGGCGCGGCTTGTAGGTACGACCGAGATGCGGGCTTCGTACGTTTGTTGCTGTTCATGGGTGACCCCAGCGGTGCGCCAACACCCTGGGGTCTGGCCAGTCTCGAAGGGACTGACATGCAGCAAGGTACTGCGCCCTGCGCAGAAGACAACGGCAGGGACTCCAAGTCGATCGCCGTGGCGGCGTACATGCGGGTCTCAACAGCCGAACAGAGAGGCAAGTACGGAATTCCGGCCCAGGCTGACGCCATCGGGGCATATCTGGAGAAGCGGCCGACGTGGCAACTCGTAGGTTCCTGGGAGGATCCTGGCGAATCAGGCTCGACGGATTCCAGGCCTGGGCTCGATGAGCTGCTCATGGAGATCTCCGCCGCTCGGGCAGACGTCGTCGTCGTGCACAGCCTTGACCGTCTGGGACGGACCGAAGCCGCCATCTGGCGTTGCATCTGGCAGATCCAAGATGCCGGGGCAGGGATCGAGTGCTGCAACCAGGTCCTGGGGGAACCCGGTCTCGACAGGTGGCTCACCATCGACCGGCTCGCGCAGACTGTGGAAGCCGACTACCAGCGCATTGTCGCGCGCACGCAGGCGGGTCGGCAGCTCAAAGCAGTCGACGGCGGTTGGCCAGGTGGTCCGGCTCCCTACGGATACAGGATCAGTGGGAAGGGTGTCTTTGGCTCGACTCTCGAAGTCGATCCGGCGGAGGCGGCTGTAGTGAGGCTTCTGGCCGATCTGATCATCGGGAGCAACCGCACTGTCACGGACATCGCCGGGGAATTGAACCGGCGTGGGATTCTCACCCGAAGCGGAAAGCGCTGGACAGCGACGAACCTCCACCGACGGCTGAAGAGCGCAGCCTTTCTCGGAGTGGCTGTCTTTCGCCGGTCCGATCAGCAATGGGGTGGCCACTGCACCAGGCTTGATGACTCCGGGCGGCCCCTGCACGGCGACAGTGTGGCGATCCCGCTGCCTCCGATCCTCTCGGCGGATCAGATCCGTGCCGTTCAGCTAGCACTGGCCGAGTTCGCCCGGCCCCGCAGGGTTCCTCTGGGGGAGTATCCGCTCACCGGGCGCATCCACGGGCCGTGCGGACGGTCTTATGTCGGGTGCTTCCGCAGCGGCGACGGTGTGCGGACGTATCGCTGTTCGGGATGGCAGGCAACTGTCTCCTGCGGCTGTGTCTTTCTGCGTGCTGATCACGTAGAAGAACTGGTGATGCGACATGTCAATGCCCTGCTGGCATCCATGCCACCTCATATCCGGCCGATGCTGTCGGTCTCATCCGAGACGCAGACGCGGCTGATGTTGCATGCCGAGCGGGTGAGGTCCCTGAAGCGGCATGTCGCGCAGTGTGCGGAGGAACTGGACGGATTCCGGCGCCAGGACCAGCACAGTCGTGTCGTTGCTGCTGCACTGCGGCAGCTCGAAGCAGACAAGAGGGCGTTGGAACGAGTCCTCGCCCATGCGCAGGAGTGGCTGACGGAGCTGCGGGACCGAGTCCGCAGGGATGGCCGGCTCGCAGCGGTTCTGGGGGCAGCTGCACCCGACAGCCAGGCTCTGCTGCCTTCGGAACAGCGGCGCCTGATCGAGCAGCTCAAGGTGCGAGTGGACATCGCGGACCCGGCGTTCAGGTACCGCGAGGGGACGAAGTGCTTGACCATCCAGTGGCACGAGCGCACAGAGGCACCCGTACCTCCCGATCCCTCAGACAGCCTGTGGGCTCGCATCGACGCGTTGCTGCGCTCCAGGTATGGGCCTCACCACTTCCGTTCGCCGCTCGACCTGCGAGCTGCCCTCACGGGAATGCTTCATCGTCTGCGCACGGGGATCCTGTGGCGTGATCTTCCGGAACGTTTCGGCGACCCGGCAAAGGTTCGGTGGCGGCAGCGAACCTGGTTGGCCGACGGAGTGTGGGAGGAGATCGTGCAGATCCTTGCTGAGGGAGGAGCGGGCACTCCTGTGCTGAGTCATGGAACCGCGCCGGAACTGTCCATCAGCTTGGGGCTCATCACCGATGCGCAGCCGAGCATCTCGATCGGTGCCTGCGTGGTCAACCCGGTCAGAATCTCCTAGCCACACGGCGTTCGAGGCGGCCCGGCGTGTTCCATGTCGGGCCGCCTTCCATTGGGTGGGTTTGGCCTCGGCGATGTGCTCGTGCCTGCGTCGGTGCCGTAATCTCGAAGCCTGGAGCCCGCCGCTGACGGGACCTGGACCTTGATCCACGACTTGGGGTTGCACAGCAGATGACTGCGATTTCTCTCGGCATGCCGTCCGTTCCGACCAGGGTTGCCGAGCGCCGGAAGAGCCGGCAGATCCAGGTCGGCTCGGTGGCCGTGGGCGGTGACGCCCCGGTCTCGGTCCAGTCCATGACGACGACCCGTACCTCCGACATCGGCGCGACGCTCCAGCAGATCGCCGAGCTGACGGCCTCGGGCTGCCAGATCGTCCGCGTGGCCTGCCCGACCCAGGACGACGCCGACGCCCTCGCGACGATCGCCCGCAAGTCGCAGATCCCGGTGATCGCCGACATCCACTTCCAGCCCAAGTACGTGTTCGCGGCGATCGAGGCGGGCTGCGCGGCCGTACGCGTCAACCCCGGCAACATCAAGCAGTTCGACGACAAGGTCAAGGAGATCGCGAAGGCCGCGCGCGACCACGGCACCCCGATCCGCATCGGCGTGAACGCGGGCTCCCTGGACCGCCGTCTGCTCCAGAAGTACGGCAAGGCGACCCCCGAGGCCCTGGTCGAGAGCGCCCTCTGGGAAGCCTCCCTCTTCGAGGAGCACGACTTCCGGGACATCAAGATCTCGGTCAAGCACAACGACCCGGTCGTCATGATCGAGGCGTACAAGCAGCTCGCCGCCCAGTGCGACTACCCGCTGCACCTCGGCGTCACGGAGGCCGGCCCAGCGTTCCAGGGCACCATCAAGTCGGCCGTCGCCTTCGGAGCCCTCCTCTCCCAGGGCATCGGCGACACCATCCGTGTCTCCCTCTCCGCGCCGCCCGTGGAGGAGGTCAAGGTCGGCAACCAGATCCTGGAGTCCCTGAACCTCAAGCAGCGCGGCCTGGAGATCGTCTCCTGCCCGTCCTGCGGCCGCGCCCAGGTCGACGTCTACAAGCTGGCCGAGGAGGTCACCGCGGGCCTGACCGGCATGGAGGTCCCCCTCCGCGTCGCCGTCATGGGCTGCGTGGTGAACGGCCCCGGCGAGGCCCGCGAGGCCGACCTCGGCGTCGCCTCCGGCAACGGCAAGGGCCAGATCTTCGTCAAGGGCGAGGTCATCAAGACCGTCCCCGAATCCAAGATCGTGGAGACCCTCATCGAGGAGGCCATGAAGCTGGCCGAGCAGATGGAGGCGGAGGGCATCTCCTCGGGCGAGCCGTCCGTGTCGGTCGCGGGCTGACGAGGCTTCGCGGGGTGGGGTCTTCTCAACGCCGGTCCGGGACGTCCAGCCCGTCCGGCGTTTGAGGACGAGGCCCTTCGGGCCGATGGGGGTCTGGGGGGCGCAGCCCCCAGGGACGTCCACCGAAACACACGCCACTTCACAGGTGACCGGCACCCGAACACGGCTCGGCACGGCCCAGCTTCCGCAGGTACAGTGCGGAGATCAGCAGACCCCAGTGTGAGGCCCCGCCCGTGTTGACCCAGACGACCTCCCGGGTCCTCGAACCGAGCGACCTGGACGCCGCGCTCGCCGTCCTGGACCGCGAGCCGGTCGCGAACGCCTTCGTGACGTCGAGGGTCCAGGTCGCCGGCCTCGACCCGTGGCGGCTCGGTGGCGAGATGTGGGGCTGGTACGAGGACGGCATGCTGACGTCCCTCTGCTACGCCGGCGCCAACCTCGTCCCGATCTGCGCGACCCCGCGGGCCGTCCGCGCCTTCGCCGACAGGGCGAGGAGGGCCGGGCGCCGCTGCTCCTCCATCGTCGGCCCCGCCGAACCCACCGCCCAGCTCTGGCGCCTGCTGGAACCGAGCTGGGGCCCGGCCAGGGACGTCCGCGCCCACCAGCCCCTCATGGTCACCGACCGCATGCCCGCCGACATCGCCCCGGATCCGTACGTCCGCCGCATCCGCAAGGACGAGATGGAGACGATCATGCCCGCGTGCGTGGCGATGTTCACGGAAGAGGTCGGCGTCTCCCCGCTGGCCGGTGACGGCGGCCTCCTGTACCAGGCGCGGGTCGCCGAACTGGTCGGCTCCGGCCGCTCCTTCGCCCGCCTCGACGAACACGGCAAGGTCGTCTTCAAGGCGGAGATCGGCGCCGCGACGGACCGGGCCTGCCAGATCCAGGGCGTCTGGGTGGCCCCCGAGTACCGGGGCAGGGGAGTGGCGGCCCCGGGGATGGCCGCGGTGCTGCGCTACGCCCTCGCGGACGTCGCCCCGGTGGTCAGCCTGTACGTCAACGACTTCAACACGGCGGCGAGGAGGACGTACACGAGGGTGGGCTTCCAAGAGGTGGGCGCGTTCATGAGCGTCCTCTTCTGAACGCACCTGCCTGTACGCTCCCCGCATGGACCTCGTCATCGGCCCCCTGGACCTGTCCGCTCACGTGGACGAGGCCCTCGCGGTACAGGCCGTCGCCTTCGGCCTCGGCGCCGACGAGGTGGCGGTCCGCCGTCAGATCGTGCTCCGCCACATGACCTACCCGGGCGCGCGAGCCCTCGGCGCGACGGTCGGCGGCGCCCTCGTGGGGTTCGTGTACGGCATGCCCAACGACCGCACCCACTGGTGGTCCACCGTCGTCGAGCCCTACCTCCGCGCCCAGCACAACGACATCTGGCTCGACGACTCCTTCGTGATCACCGAGCTGCACGTCCACCCGCACCACCAGAACCGCGGCATCGGCCGCACCCTGATCACCACCATCACCGACAGTGCCGCCGAGCCCCGTTCGATCCTCTCCGCGATCGACATCGACAGTCCGGCCCGCGGCCTGTACCACTCCCTCGGCTACCAGGACCTCGCCCGCCAGGTCCTCTTCCCGAGCGCCCCGAAGCCGTACGCCGTGATGGGCGCCCCTCTGCCACTGCGCCGCCGCTGAACCGATTTCCACCGGCACACGCCCCCCGGCTAACCTCCTTGCCATCACCCTTTTCCGGCAGGAGTACGAGAATCATGGCCAACGCACCGGTCCAGCGCATGTCCCAGTTGATGGCGAAGACGCTGCGCGACGACCCGGCGGACGCCGAGGTCCTCAGCCACAAGCTGCTCGTGCGCGCCGGGTACGTCCGCCGTACCGCCGCCGGCATCTGGTCCTGGCTGCCGCTCGGCAAGAAGGTGCTGGCCAACGTCGAGCGGATCGTCCGCGAGGAGATGGACGCGATCGGCGCCCAGGAGGTGCTGCTGCCCGCCATCCTGCCGCGGGAGCCGTACGAGGCGACCGGCCGCTGGGACGAGTACGGCCCCGAGCTGTTCCGGCTCCAGGACCGCAAGGGCGGCGACTACCTCCTCGGCCCGACCCACGAGGAGATCTTCACCCTGCTGGTGAAGGACCAGGCGTCCTCCTACAAGGACCTGCCGGTCATCCTCTACCAGATCCAGCACAAGTACCGTGACGAGGCCCGTCCGCGGGCCGGCATCCTGCGCGGCCGCGAGTTCCTGATGAAGGACTCGTACTCCTTCGACACCGAGGACGAGGGCCTGGCCCAGTCGTACGCCCTGCACCGCCAGGCCTACCAGAAGGTCTTCGAGCGCCTGGGCCTCGACTACCGCATCTGCGCCGCGACCGCCGGTGCGATGGGTGGCTCCAAGTCGGAGGAGTTCCTCGCCCCCGCCGAGGCCGGCGAGGACACCTTCGCCGACTGCCCGAACTGCGACTTCGCGGCCAACACCGAGGCGATCACGTACGAGTTGAAGCCGGTGGACGGTGCCTCCGCCCCGGCCCTCGAGGAGATCCCGACCCCGGACACCCCCACCATCGAGACCCTCGCCGCGCAGCTCGGTGTCGAGGCCTCCGACACCCTCAAGAACCTCCTCGTGAAGGTCGACGGCGAGATCGTGGCCGTCGGCGTCCCCGGCGACCGCGAGGTGGACCTGGGCAAGGTCGAGGCGCACTTCGCGCCCGCCACCGTGGAGCTGGTGACGGCGGAGGACTTCACCGGCCGCCCCGACCTCGTCCGCGGCTACGTCGGTCCCCAGGGCCGCCAGGAGAAGCTGAAGTACATCGCCGACCCGCGCGTGGCCCCCGGCACCGCCTGGATCACCGGCGCCAACAAGGAGCACACGCACGCGAAGAACGTCGTCGCCGGCCGTGACTTCGAGGTCGACGAGTACGTCGACGTCGTGGTCGTCCAGGAGGGCGACCCGTGCCCCAAGTGCGGCACCGGCCTCAAGCTGGACCGCGCCATCGAGATCGGCCACATCTTCCAGCTCGGCCGCAAGTACGCCGACGCCCTCAAGCTCGACGTCCTCGGCCAGAACGGCAAGCCGGTCCGCGTGACCATGGGCTCCTACGGCATCGGCGTCTCCCGCGCGGTCGCCGCCCTCGCCGAGCAGACCGCCGACGACAAGGGCCTGTGCTGGCCCGCCGAGGTCGCCCCGGCCGACGTGCACGTCGTCGCCGCCGGCAAGGCCCTCCAGATCGAACTCGCCCTCGACGTCTCCGAGAAGCTGCGCGCGGCGGGCCTCAGGGTCCTCGTCGACGACCGCGCCGGTGTCTCCCCGGGTGTGAAGTTCACGGACTCCGAGCTGATCGGCGTTCCGAAGATCCTGGTCGCGGGCCGCCGGGCCGCCGAGGGGGTCCTGGAGCTCAAGGACCGCCGCACCGGTGAGCGCGAGGAGCTGACGGTGGACGAGGCGATCGCCCGGCTGTCCGCCTAGGGGAGACCGTCACAGGGTGAGGCGGCGTACGCGAGCGCCGCCTCACAGCCACCCGGCGAACTCCAGCAGCAGCTCGGCGTCCTTCGGGCGCCCCACCCGCAGCGCCCGGACGCCAGATTCCACGGCCCGGAACAGCGTCCAGCCCCGCAGCCGGTCCTGGTCCACCTCCAGCGACTCCGCGAGCCGCTTGATCCGTCGCCGGGTCGTCGCCGCCCCCGACGGCGAGGCGATCAGGTCCTCCACCCGGTCCCGCACCAGCCGCGCGAGATCGAACGCGCACTCGCCGACGACCGGGTCGGGCCCCACGGCCAGCCAGGGGGACCGGTCACCCGCCAGCACCTTGCTCTGCCGGAAGGTGCCGTGCAGCAACCGCTTCTCCGGCGGCGCGGCCAGCAACGACTCCCGCGCGTCGAGAGCCGCGCTCACCAGCCCCGCCACCTCGGCGGACGCACCCCGCATGACCGCGGCCTGTCGCCCGGTCCGCTCGGCCACCGTCTCGAAGACATGGGCGTCGTCTCCGGGAGGCTCCACCCACAGCCGCCGCAGGGTCCCGGCCGCCTCCAGCAACGCCTTCGCCTCCGGCAGCGACCGCACGGAGACATCGGGGTGCAGCCGTTCGAGCAGCAGCACCCCCTCGGTGACGAAGGGCTCCAGCAGTTGCACGGCCCCCCGCCCGTCCCAGTGCGCCAGAGCCGCCCGCTCGCTCTCCGGCCGGGACCGGGGCGGCACCAGCTTGAGCACGGCCGGCGTCCCGTCGGGCCGCCGCACGAGCACGACGAGGCTGCTGCGCCCGCCGGGCACCTGGACCCGCTCCACGGTCAACTCGCGCAGCGCGACGGCCTGTCGGGCGGTCTCGGGCAGCCGGTCCACCCACTCGTCGGCGTCCGGCACGCTCTCGCCGAGCGCCCGCACCAGCCGCTGCGGTGGTTCGAAAGCCATGCGCGAGTCGTTCCCTTCCAGTACCGCGTCAAGCCGTGGCGGCCGCGGAGGAGACCGAGGCCGGGGACGAGGACGACCTGGTGGTCGCCCGCTCGGCGAGCCCAGGGAAGGCTACGCTCTCGCCGCGCCAGCGCACGGCCCGCACCGCGGCCTCCCGCAGCGCCTCGGCGGCCGTGCTCCGCCGCCCGCCCCCGGTTGCCCGCACCACGTCGGCGTACACCCCGGCCACCCGGTCCTCCAGGTCGGCGGCGAGCCGTACCGCCGCGGCCGAGTCCGGCACCGGGAACGGCAGCGCGTACGCCGCCGCCGCGGCCACCGGCGTCCCGCCCAGGCCCCGCACCGCACGCGCCAGGGCGTCCCGGCGGGCCCGGTGGGCGTCGTAGGCGGCCCTGGCCTGCGCGCGCCGGCCCTCGTCGATCCGGCCGCCGACGACGCCGTAGCCGTAGACGGCGGCGTGCTCGGCGGCCAGCGCCTTCTGGAGGGCCTTCAGCTCCTGTTTCCCGCTCATCGGGCACCCTCCGTCAGCAGGTAGGCGTGCGCCGCGCCGGCCGCCGCCACCGAGGCCAGCAGCCGGGCCAGCTCGCCCGGCACCTCCAGCAGGGCCTTGGCCCGCCGGTCGGCGAGCGCCCGCTCGGCGGCGGCGAGCTGGGCGAGGGCGTCCTTCTCGGTCGCGGGCGCGGTGGCCGACGGGGAGGGCGAGGCGCTGCCCGACGCACTGGGGGAGGAGGAGGCCGCGACCGACTCCCCGAACGCCTCCACATGCCGCACGGCCTCCGCCCGCAACGGCCCCACCCGCTCCGCGAGCGTCGGATGGGCGGCCAGGACGGCGTCGTACCGCCCGACGAGCCCCCGGCTGTCCCGAGCGGCCTGCACGCGGACCCGCTCGACGACCGCCGGACTGCCGGCCGTGCCCTCCTCGCCGCTTCCGGTCCCGTCCGAGCACCCCACGAGCAGGGCGCCCCCGGCGACCGAGGCGAGCAGGGATCTTCTCCGCGGCCCCGGCGGGACGCGCGGCGGAGAGGGGTACGGCACGGCAGACGTCCTCAGGAAGCTCGTACGAACACACGGGCGGGAGGTCTGCCCGCCGACGATCACGGTACCCGCGTCCGACGCCACCTGGACGGCAACACCCTCCGCGACCGGATACCCTTTGACCAGACACGCGACCTACCCACAACAGCACACGCGGCCGAGGAGTCACCCGGATGAGCACCACCCAGAGCGAGAGGCTGCGAGAGCTCCTGGAACCGCTCGTCACCTCCCAGGGCCTGGATCTCGAAGAGATCGCCGTGGACTCCGTTGGACGGAAGCGGGTGCTGCGCGTCGTCGTCGACTCGGACACCGGAGCCGACCTGGACCAGATCGCCGATGTGAGCCGCGCGCTCTCGGCGAAGCTCGACGAGACCGACGCGATGGGTGCGGGGGAGTACACCCTCGAGGTCGGCACCCCGGGCGCGGAACGCCTCCTCAAGGAGCACCGGCACTACGAGCGCGCCGTGGACCGGCTGGTGAAGTTCCAGCTCACCGAGGGCGGGGAACTGGTCGCCAGGATCCTCAAGGTCGACGACGAGGGTCTCGACCTGGAAGTGCCCGGTGTGAAGGGCCGCAAGGCCACCGCCCGCAGGCTCGCCTTCTCCGACTTCGACAAGGCGCGCGTGCAGGTCGAGTTCAGCCGCAAGGACAAGAACGAAGAGGAGGCGTAGCCGTGGACATCGACATGAGTGCCCTGCGGGGCTTGGTGCGGGAGAAGGAGATCTCCTTCGACCTGTTGGTCGAGGCGATCGAGTCGGCCCTCCTCATCGCCTACCACCGCACCGAGGGAAGCCACCGCCACGCGCGCGTGAAGCTCGACCGGGACTCCGGGCACGTGGTCGTGTGGGCGAAGGAGGACCCCGAGGACCTCGAAGAGGGCCAGGAGCCCCGGGAGTTCGACGACACCCCGTCCGACTTCGGCCGTATCGCCGCCACCACCGCCAAGCAGGTCATTCTGCAGCGGCTGCGCGACGCCGAGGACGACGCGACGCTCGGCGAGTACGCGGGGCGTGAGGGCGACATCGTCATGGGCGTGGTCCAGCAGGGCCGCGACCCGAAGAACGTGCTCGTGGACATCGGCAAGCTGGAGGCCATCCTGCCGGTGCAGGAGCAGGTCCCCGGCGAGACCTATCCGCACGGCATGCGGCTGCGGTCGTACGTCGTGCGAGTGGCGAGGGGCGTGCGCGGTCCGTCCGTGACGCTGTCCCGTACGCACCCCAATCTGGTGAAGAAGCTCTTCGCCCTGGAGGTGCCGGAGATCGCCGACGGGTCCGTCGAGATCGCCGCGATCGCCCGCGAGGCCGGCCACCGCACCAAGATCGCCGTCCGGTCCACCCGTTCGGGCCTGAACGCCAAGGGTGCCTGCATCGGTCCGATGGGCGGCCGTGTGCGCAATGTCATGGGTGAGCTGAACGGTGAGAAGATCGACATCGTCGACTGGTCGGACGACCCGGCCGAGATGGTGGCGAACGCCCTCTCGCCGGCCCGCGTCTCCAAGGTCGAGGTCGTGGACATGGCGGCCCGCTCCGCGCGGGTGACCGTCCCCGACTACCAGCTTTCCCTCGCCATCGGCAAGGAAGGGCAGAACGCCCGGCTGGCGGCCCGGCTCACCGGCTGGAGGATCGACATCCGGCCGGACACCGAGCAGAGCGCCGACAGGGCCGGGGAATAGATCCAAGCCGTCGGTGGCTTAGATCACGACAACAACCGTTCGATCCCAGCCCCCAAGGGGTGAGGTCGGTACGGGGAGGTAGACTTAAGAGTGTCTGGCCGGACGCACGCCCGTGCATGCCCTGAACGAACCTGTGTGGGATGCAGGCAGCGAGCGGCCAAGACCGATCTGCTGCGCATCGTGGCGATCGAGGACGCATGCGTCCCTGATCCTCGCGGTACGCTGCCCGGCCGGGGTGCGTACATCCACCCCGCCCTGGTCTGTCTCGACCAGGCGGTACGCCGCCGGGCGTTCACGCGGGCGTTGCGCGCCCCGGGAGCGCTCGACACAAAGGCGTTGCGCCAACACGTCGAGCAGACAGACAGTTGCTGAGCAGGCAACACCGTAAGAAGCGTCGCGCGGAGCCCCCGTGCGGCCCAGGTACCCCGCGAGTTGGAAGTAGGTCGAGATTGCGATGAGCACTCGATGAGCACGCGATGAGTACGCCCATGAAGTAGCGACGGTCCGGACGCAACCCGGACCTAAAAGGAGCGAAGTGGCTAAGGTCCGGGTATACGAACTCGCCAAGGAGTTCGGCGTGGAGAGCAAGGTCGTCATGGCCAAGCTCCAAGAACTCGGTGAATTCGTCCGTTCGGCGTCTTCGACCATCGAAGCGCCCGTCGTCCGCAAACTGACGGACGCCCTCCAGCAGGGCAACGGAGGCGGCAAGCCCGCCCCCGCACGCAAGGCTGCCCCGGCCAGGCCGGCAGCCCCCTCCCCGGCGCAGGCTGCCCGTCCGGCCGCCCCGCGCCCGCCGGCCCCCAAGCCGGCCGCCGCCGAGAGGCCCGCGGCTCCCGCCGCCCCGGCCGCTCCCGGCCCCCGTCCGACTCCGGGCCCGAAGCCCGCGCCGCGGCCCGCCCCGGCGTCCCCGGCTCCGACCACGCCCGAGTTCACGGCACCGCCGTCGGCTCCCGCCGCACCGGCCTCCCAGGGGCAGGGCCAGAGCCAGGGTCAGGGCTCCGCCCCGCGTCCCGGCGCTCCGCGTCCGGCCGGCCAGGCACCTCGTCCGGGCGCCCCGCGTCCGGCCGCCGGTCCCGGTCAGGGTGGTGGCCAGTCTCGCGGTGACCGCGGCGACCGTCCCGGCGCTCCGCGTCCGGGCGGCCAGGGCGCACGCCCCGGTGCCCGTCCGGCCGGTCCCCGTCCGGGCAACAACCCGTTCACCTCTGGTGGCTCCACCGGCATGGCGCGCCCCCAGGCGCCCCGTCCGGGCGGCGCCCCGCGTCCCGGCGGTCCTGGTGGCCCCGGTGGCGCTCCCGGCGGCGCCCCGCGTCCGCAGGGTCAGGGCCAGGGCGGTCCCCGTCCCCAGGGCGCGGCGGGCGGTCCCCGTCCGCAGGCTCCGGGCGGCGCCCGTCCCAGCCCGGGCGGCATGCCCCGTCCGCAGGGCGGTCCCCGTCCCGGCGGTGGCCCCGGCGGCGCCCGTCCCAACCCCGGCATGATGCCGCAGCGTCCGGCTGCCGGCCCGCGTCCCGGCGGCGGTGGCCCCGGTGGCCGCGGTCCCGGTGGCGGCGGTCGTCCCGGTGGCGGCGGCGGTCGTCCGGGTGGCGGCGGCTTCGCCGGTCGTCCGGCCGGTCCCGGTGGCGGTGGCGGTTTCGCCGGCCGTCCCGGCGGTCCCGGTGGCGGTGGCGGCGGCTTCGCCGGTCGTCCGGGTGGTCCCGGCGGTGGCGGCGGCGGTCGTCCCGGCTTCGGTGGTCGTCCCGGTGGTCCGGGCGGTCGTGGTGGCACACAGGGCGCCTTCGGTCGTCCCGGCGGTCCCGCGCGTCGCGGTCGCAAGTCGAAGCGGCAGAGGCGCCAGGAGTACGAGGCCATGCAGGCCCCGTCGGTCGGCGGCGTGATGCTGCCTCGCGGCAACGGACAGTCCGTCCGCCTGTCGCGCGGTGCCTCCCTCACCGACTTCGCGGAGAAGATCGGCGCCAACCCGGCGTCGCTCGTCGGCGTGATGATGAACCTCGGCGAGATGGTCACTGCCACGCAGTCCGTCTCCGACGAGACGCTGAAGCTCCTCGCGGACGAGATGAACTTCGCCCTCGAGATCGTCAGCCCCGAGGAGGAGGACCGCGAGCTGCTCGAGTCCTTCGACATCGAGTTCGGCGAGGACGAGGGCGGCGACGAGTTCCTCGTGCCGCGTCCGCCGGTCGTGACCGTCATGGGTCACGTCGACCACGGCAAGACCCGCCTCCTCGACACCATCCGCAAGACGAACGTCGTCGCGGGCGAGGCCGGCGGTATCACGCAGCACATCGGTGCGTACCAGGTCACGACTCAGGTCAACGACGAAGAGCGCAAGATCACCTTCATCGACACCCCGGGTCACGAGGCGTTCACCGCCATGCGTGCCCGTGGTGCCAAGTCGACCGACATCGCGATCCTCGTGGTGGCGGCCAACGACGGTGTGATGCCCCAGACGATCGAGGCGCTGAACCACGCCAAGGCGGCCGACGTGCCGATCGTGGTCGCGGTCAACAAGATCGACGTCGAGGGTGCCGACCCGACCAAGGTGCGCGGTCAGCTCACCGAGTACGGGCTGGTGGCCGAGGAGTACGGCGGCGACACCATGTTCGTCGACATCTCCGCCAAGCAGGGCCTCAACATCGAGAGCCTGCTGGAGGCCGTGGTCCTCACCGCGGACGCCTCGCTCGACCTGCGGGCCAACCCCGAGCAGGACGCGCAGGGTATCGCGATCGAGTCCCGTCTCGACCGTGGCCGCGGTGCCGTCGCGACCGTCCTGGTCCAGCGAGGCACCCTGCGGGTCGGCGACACCATGGTGGTCGGCGACGCGTACGGCCGTGTCCGCGCGATGCTCGACGACAAGGGCGACAACCTGGAAGAGGCGGGTCCGTCGACTCCGGTCCTCGTCCTGGGTCTCACCAACGTCCCGGGCGCCGGCGACAACTTCCTCGTCGTCGACGAGGACCGCACGGCCCGTCAGATCGCCGAGAAGCGCGCCGCTCGTGAGCGGAACGCCAACTTCGCCCGCCGGGGTGTCCGGTTCTCCCTGGAGAACCTGGACGAGGCCCTCAAGGCCGGTCTGGTGCAGGAACTCAACCTCATCATCAAGGGCGACGCGTCCGGTTCGGTGGAGGCTCTCGAGTCCTCCCTGCTCCAGCTCGACGTCGGCGAAGAGGTCGACATCCGGATCCTGCACCGCGGTGTCGGTGCGGTCACGGAGTCGGACGTGGACCTGGCCATGGGCTCGGACGCCATCGTGATCGGCTTCAACGTGCGCGCCGCAGGGCGTGCCGCGCAGATGGCCGAGCGCGAAGGCGTGGACGTCCGCTACTACTCGGTCATCTACCAGGCGATCGAGGAGATCGAGGCGGCCCTCAAGGGCATGCTCAAGCCGGAGTACGAAGAGGTCGAGCTCGGCACGGCGGAGATCCGCGAGGTCTTCAAGTCGTCCAAGCTGGGCAACATCGCCGGTGTCCTGGTCCGGTCGGGCGAGGTCAAGCGCAACACCAAGGCGCGCCTCATCCGCGACGGCAAGGTGGTCGCGGAGAGCCTCACCATCTCCGGTCTGCGCCGCTTCAAGGACGACGTCACCGAGATCCGCGAAGGGTTCGAGGGCGGTATCAACCTCGGCAACTTCAACGACATCAAGGTCGACGACGTCATCGCGACGTACGAGATGCGCGAGAAGCCGCGCGGCTGATCGTCGCAGCACGCGATCGGGGCCGATCGGCGGAGCCGTTCCCTCTGGGAATATCCGTCGATCGGCCCCGGCCGTTGCGTGTACGGTTCCCGTATCGGCGCCGAAGCGGTGCCCGTACCCCGAACCGGCGGGACATCCGGACACACATGTATGTGGGGACTCTGTCCTTCGACCTGCTCCTCGGTGACGTGCACTCGCTGAAGGAGAAACGCTCTCTCGTCCGTCCGATCGTGGCCGAGCTCCAGCGCAAGTACGCGGTGAGCGCGGCGGAGACGGGCAACCAGAACCTCCACCGCAGGGCCGAGATCGGGCTGGCGGTGGTCTCCGGGGACACGGGACACCTCACCGACGTACTGGACCGCTGCGAGCGGCTGGTCGCCGCTCGGCCCGAGGTGGAACTGCTCTCGGTTCGACGCAGGCTCCACAGCGACGAAGACTGAAGCAACGAGTAAGTACTTAAGGAGACGGACCAGTGGCCGACAACGCGCGCGCCAAGAGGCTGGCGGACCTCATCCGAGAGGTGGTGGCCCAGAAGCTGCTGCGCGGGATCAAGGACCCGCGGCTCGGCTCCCACGTCACCATCACGGACACCCGGGTCACGGGTGACCTGCGGGAGGCGACCGTCTTCTACACCGTGTACGGCGGCGAGGAGGAGCGGGCGGCCGCGGCCGCCGGACTGGAGAGCGCCAAGGGCGTGCTCCGCTCCGCGGTCGGGGCGGCGGCGGGCGTGAAGTTCACCCCGACGCTGACCTTCGTCGCGGACGCCCTGCCCGACACCGCCAAGACCATCGACGACCTCCTCGACAAGGCACGCCAGTCCGACGAGAAGGTGCGCGAGGTCTCGGCCGGCGCCAGGTACGCCGGTGACGCCGACCCGTACCGGAAGCCGGGCGACGAGGACGAGACGGACGACGCCGCCGAATGACCGAGAAGAACCGGACGCCCGACGGCCTTGTCATCGTCGACAAGCCGTCGGGCTTCACTTCGCACGACGTGGTCGCCAAGATGCGCGGGATCGCCAGGACCCGCCGCGTCGGACACGCCGGCACCCTCGACCCCATGGCGACGGGCGTGCTGGTCCTCGGCGTCGAGAAGGCGACCAAGCTCCTCGGGCACCTCGCGCTGACCGAGAAGGAGTACCTGGGCACGATCCGGCTCGGCCAGACGACCCTGACCGACGACGCCGAGGGCGAGATCACGGGGTCGGTCGACGCCTCGAAGGTCACCCGCGACGCCGTCGACGCCGGGATCGCCAAGCTGACCGGCGACATCATGCAGGTGCCGTCCAAGGTGAGCGCCATCAAGATCGACGGGGTGCGCTCCTACAAACGGGCGCGGGAGGGCGAGGAGTTCGAGATCCCCGCCCGCCCCGTCACCGTCTCGTCCTTCGCGGTCCACGACGTCCGGGACGCGGTCGCCGAGGACGGTACCCCGGTGCTGGACCTGGTGGTCTCCGTGGTCTGCTCGTCCGGCACCTACATCCGGGCGCTGGCCCGGGACCTGGGCGCCGGCCTGGGCGTGGGCGGCCACCTGACGGCTCTGCGGCGCACGCGCGTGGGCCCGTACAAGCTGGACTCGGCCAGGACCCTCGACCAGCTCCAGCAGGAGCTGACGGTGATGCCGATCGCCGAGGCCGCCGCGGCCGCCTTCCGGCGCTGGGACGTCGACGGCCGCCGGGCCAAGCTCCTGGCCAACGGCGTACGGCTCGACATGCCCGACGAGTACGCGGGCGCCGGTACGGTGGCCGTCTTCGACCCCGAGGGCCACTTCCTGGCGCTGGTCGAGGAACACAAGGGCAAGGCGAAGAGCCTGGCCGTCTTCGGCTGACGCCGGACCGTGGGGGCACCGAGGCCGTCCGCCCGTGGAGCGGCGATCACGGGGTTGTGCCGCCGCTCCACGGTCCCCCCTCGGTTCCCCCACCCCTAGGGTGTATCCGCCGTTCCCCTTCCATTCACCCGCGCGGGCAGGCGCTCGGAGTGAACCGGGGGAGCGGAGGGGGGCGCGTTCGCCACGAGATCTGTCCCGCTGATCACCGCACGCCTACCGTCGAGAACAGGAACGTGCGTACGGCGGGGAGGTTCGGCCATGGCGGCAGGGGGTGACTCCGTCGAGACGGCCCGGCCGACGGGGGAAGAGGGCCGGGAGGCGCGCGGGACCGGTCGGCGGGTCCGGTGGGGCGACCGGACGGCCGCCGAGGAGGACGGGCAGCCGCGGCAGGGGTGCGAGAGGCACCGGTGGGGGCGGCGCGACGACGGTTCCCCGCACGCAGCCGGGCGCCGACGCGAACCCCCGGAGCAGGTGCTGGCCGGGCCCCGGCAGGAACCGGAACTCGTGCGGATCCACGATCTGGCGGGGCGGCTCCGGGGGACCGGCTTCGTCGGCGATCACCACGGCACCGTCGTCACCAGTCACGAGACCGTCGACGGACTGCCCCGGCTCGTCCTGCACGCCGGTGACCGCAGTCGCGTGGTGGCCGCCGACGCCGTGACCCCGCTGCCCGAGCTGGACCTGGCGCTCGTGCGGACCGAGGGACTCGGCGTGGACCCGCTGCCCGTCTCCGTGCGCGACACCGTCGACACCGGCGCCTACGTGCGGCTCCCCGCCGGCTGCTGGCGCGAGGCCCGAGTGCTCGGCGCCGCCTCCGTGACCTACACCGCCACCGACGACTGCCATCTCCTGGCGGATGCCCTGGAGTTGGCCATCGGCACCGCGGGCCGGGACGCGCTGCGGCTGGGCGGCGGGGCCGCCGGAGGGCCCGTCCTCGACGCCGCCACCGGCGCGGTGGTCGCCGTCCTCGGCACCGCCCTGCACAACGGCCGGCGCGACGGCGCCCACGCGGTCCCGCTCCGCCCCGTGCGCACCGGACCCCTCGCCGACCTGCTCGCCGAGAACGCCGCGACGGTCCCGGCGTACGGCGCGGACCTCAACCTCGCCGGTGTGCTGGAGCTGACGGCCACCTCCGTGGGCCAGGACGGCCCGCCGGGCGCGCTCGCCGGTCACGTGGGCCGGGAGGACCCCACGGAGCCGGTTGAACGGGCGGCGGTCACCGGCGAGTTCACCGCGTTCACCGAGGGCCCGCACCCGGTCCTCGGCCTCGTCGGACCGCCCGGCAGCGGCCGTACGACACAACTCGCGGCCCTCGCCGCGCGCCGCCACCGCGGCCCCGCCCCGGCCCCCACGCTCTGGCTGCGCGGCGCCGACCTGGAGGACACCGACACCTCGGTGGCCGACGCGGCCCGCCGCGCGCTCACCAGGGCCGCCCGGATCGTGGCGAGCGCCACGGACACCGTCCCCGCCGACCTGGGCGACACCACCCCCGAGCGGCTGGCCCGGCTGGCCCGCGCCGCCGGCCGCCCCCTGTTCCTCCTCCTCGACGGCCCCGAGGAAATGCCACCGGTCCTCGCGCACCGCCTCGCCGAGTGGACGCAGGGCACGGCGACGTGGCTCGCGGAGACAGGGGCGCGGCTGGTCGTGGCGTGCCGGGCGGAGTACTGGGAAGGAGCGTCCTTCCCGCACGCACTGCTGTACGGCACCTCGGAGGGGCACCTGCCGCCCTGCGTACGGCTCGGCGACCTCACCGACGAGGAGGCCCGCCGCGCCCGCGCCCGGCACGCCCTCCCCGAGGGCACGCTCGCCGACTGCGACGCCCGCCACCCGCTCACCCTCCGCCTCCTCGCCGAGGTCCGCGCCGCCCTCCCGCACGCGCCCCACGCCCCCGTCGACCGCGACCAGGTCTTCGAGGCCTACCTCGACCTCATGTGCCTGCGCGTCGCGGTACGGCTGGCCGGCCCGAGCGGCCTGCGCGGCGCCGCCGTCCGCCGGCTCGCCGCGAAGGTCTCCGGCCAGGTGCACGAGGCCGCCCGCCGCAGCCTGGGCCCCGGCCAGGGCGAACTGGACCGGGAGTCGTTCGAGGCGGTGTTCCCCTGGGGCCCGGCCCCGAAGCGGCTCGGCGGCACCGGTTGGGCCTCCGCCGTCCTCACCGAGGGCCTCCTCGTGCCCGCCGGCAGCGGCTACCGCTTCGCCCACGAGGAGCTCGCCGACTGGATCCAGGGCATGCACCTGGACCTGGACGAGGCCCTGCGCGCCCTGGTCCACCGCCGCCGCACCGGCCCCGCACACCCCCTGCCCGTCCCGCACCACCGCATCGGCCCCGTCGTGCAGGCCCTGCTCCTGGTCGCCCGCCAGCACGGCACACCGCAACTGGCGTACCGGCTGGAGGAGTTGCTGCACGCCCTCGACGCCGACCCGCACTCCTGGTGGGCGGCCCGGCTGCTCACCGAGACCCTGTTGCGGGTGCCCGACGCGACGCCGTACACCGATGTCCTGCGGCAGCTCGCCGACCGGCTCGTGGCCCGGCGCCGCCTGCGGGAACCGGTCCCGGCCGTGTTCGGCCCCGCCTTCTGGACCGCCCTCCGGCTGCCGTCGGGCACCCGTTTCGAGCTGCTCCGCCGTCTCGTCCTCGCCGACGGGCCGCCGCACGAACCCGGGCCGCGGTTCCTGGACGCCGTCGCGGAGCTGCTCGCCGCCGACCCCACCGCCGTACAGCCGCAGCTCACCCGCTGGTTCGACGACGAGCGGCCGCTGCCCGCGACCCCGCACGCCACCGTGGCGAAGGCCGCGCAGGCGCTGCTGCACACGCACCGCACCCGGGCCCTGGACGACCTCGCGGAGGTGCTCGTCGGCTGTGCGCACCGGCGGGCCGACGAACTGCTCGCCGTGCTGGCCGAGGACGAGCCGTCGGCGGTGTGCCGGGCCGTGGACCGGTGGGCGCACGACGAGCGGCCGGCGCGAAGGGTGGCGGCCGTGACGTACGGACTGCGCGCCGCCCCGCACGTGCGCACCGAGGCCGACCGTGAACTCCTGCGCTACGCCGCCCTCACCCTGCTGGCCCGCCCCGAGGACTGCACCCTGCACGGCGGCGCGCTCGCCCTGCTCGTCCGCGATCCCCGCACGCGTGCCCGCCATCTCCCGCAGGCGCTCGGGCACTTCGCGGCCGGCGACCCGCAGTTCCCGCCGAGTGCGCTGGTCCCCGCGCTCGCCACCGACCCCGACGCGGTCCTGGACGCCTTCCGGGAGCGGCTGCGGCGGCCGGGCGCCGGGGCGGCCCTGCGCACGCTCGCCGACGTCACCACGCCCGCCCTGGCCCGCCGGGTGGCAGCGCTGGTGCGGGAGGTGGTGCAGCGGCGCCCGGAGACGGCCGGGGACGTGGCCGCGTACGTCGACCGCCGCCTCGACCAGGGCCCCGCCGCCCGGGCCGTACTGCTCCCCCTGGTGAGCGGACTCCTCGACGGCGGTCCGGAAGGGGTGCGGGCCGCGCTGGCGGCCGTGCTCGCCGGGCCCGGCAGCACCGCCTCCCGCCCGTTGCGCCAGGAACTCCTCGACCTCCTCATGGAGCACGAGCGGGAGCCCGCGGTCCTGGTCGCCCTGCTGCCCGCGGCCGCCGCCCGCGCGGACGCCGACATCCGCGACCTCGTCCACCGCATCGGTCTCCTCCTCGTCCGCACCCCGGACGGCGCGACCCGCTTCGACCACGGCCTCGTCGACCTCGGCCGGCACGTCCCCGGGTTCGCCGCGCTGGTGGCCGGCTGGCTCGCCGAGTGCCCGCGGGAGTGGGCGGCGGTGGTCGGCCCCGGCACCCGGCGGATGATCGAGAACCTGGCGGGAGCACGGATTCCGGCCTGAGCCGGTGATGCGGAGGCTCCGGGCCCGCGTGCGTCGGATCACAGCCCCCATGCCGATGCGGGCGACGGGCCCGCGGCATGGCACCCTTAGACCTGCGCAGGTCTTGAGATTCATCCGGACACGGGTTCGACGAGGAGCGGTCACAGTGCAGCGCTGGCGTGGCTTGGAGGACATCCCCGAGGACTGGGGGCGCAGCGTCGTCACCATCGGTTCCTACGACGGGGTCCACCGCGGGCACCAGCTCATCATCCGGCATGCCGTGGACCGGGCGCGCGAGCTGGGCGTCCCCTCCGTGGTCGTCACCTTCGACCCGCACCCCAGCGAGGTCGTCCGCCCCGGCAGCCACCCGCCGCTGCTCGCCCCGCACCACCGCCGCGCCGAGCTCATGGCCGAACTGGGCGTGGACGCGCTGCTGATCCTCCCCTTCACCACGGAGTTCTCGAAGCTCTCGCCCGCCGAGTTCGTCGTCAAGGTCCTCGTCGACAAGCTGCACGCCAAGGCGGTCGTCGAGGGCCCCAACTTCCGCTTCGGCCACAAGGCCGCGGGCAACGTCGACTTCCTCGTCGAGCAGGGCAAGACGTACGACTTCGAGGTCGAGGTCGTCGACCTGTACGTGACCGGCTCGGCCGGGGGCGGCGAGCCCTTCTCCTCCACCCTGACCCGGCGTCTGGTCGCCGAGGGCGACGTGGAGGGCGCCGGGGAGATCCTGGGGCGGCCGCACCGGGTCGAGGGCGTGGTCGTCCGCGGCGCCCAGCGCGGCCGTGAACTCGGCTTCCCCACCGCCAACGTCGAGACGCTCCCGCACACCGCCATCCCGGCCGACGGCGTGTACGCCGGCTGGCTGCACACGCAGGGCGAGGCGATGCCGGCCGCGATCTCCGTCGGCACCAACCCGCAGTTCGACGGCACCGAGCGCACGGTTGAGGCGTACGCCATCGACCGCGTCGGGCTCGACCTGTACGGGCTGCACGTGGCCGTGGACTTCCTCGCCTATGTGCGCGGGCAGCAGAAGTTCGACTCGCTGGACGCGCTGCTCAAGGCGATGGCCGGGGACGTGCAGCGGTGCCGTGAGCTGATCGAGGGCGCGCAGGCCTGACCGGGACATGAGAAGAGGGCCGGCACCTTCACGGTGCCGGCCCTCTTCGTCGCGGTGCTACTGCTGCGGCGGCTGACCCGCGTTCGGGTCGTACGGCGGCTGCGGGAACCCGGGCTGCGGCTGACCGGGCTGTCCGGTCTGCCACGGCTGGCCGGGCTGGGCGCCGGGGAAGCCCTGGAACGGCGGCTGTGCGGCCGGGGGCTGGCCCGGCTGCTGCTGGCCCGGCATCGGCGGAGCCATCGTCGGCGGCTGGTTGCCGCCGTTTCCGGTCCACAGACCCTGCTCCTGCTGGGCCCGCACGAAGTCCTCGGCCACCATCGCGGCGAGGTCGAAGTACGCCTCCCGGACCTTGGGCCGCATCATGTCGAGGTCGACCTCGGCACCGGCCGCCAGGTGCTCGTCGAACGGCACCACGATGACACCGCGGCAGCGCTGCTCGAAGTGGGTGACGATGTCCTCGACCTTGATCATCTTGCCGGTCTCGCGCACCCCCGAGATCACGGTGATGGACCGCGACACCAGGGACGCGTACCCGTGCGCCGACAGCCAGTCGAGCGTGGTGCTGGCGCTGCTCGCGCCGTCCACCGACGGCGTCGAGATGATGATGAGCTGGTCGGCGAGGTCCAGGACCCCGCGCATGGCGCTGTAGAGCAGACCCGTGCCCGAGTCCGTGAGGATGATCGGGTACTGACGGCCCAGCACGTCGATCGCGCGCCGGTAGTCCTCGTCGTTGAACGTCGTGGACACGGCCGGGTCGACGTCGTTGGCGATGATCTCGAGGCCCGAGGCCGCCTGGGACGTGAACCGGCGGATGTCCATGTACGAGTTGAGGTACGGGATCGCCTGGACCAGGTCACGGATGGTCGCGCCGGTCTCGCGCCGCACCCGTCGGCCGAGCGTGCCGGCGTCCGGGTTGGCGTCGATGGCGAGGATCTTGTCCTGCCGCTCGGTGGCGAGGGTGGAGCCGAGGGCGGTCGTCGTGGTCGTCTTGCCCACGCCGCCCTTGAGGCTGATCACCGCGATCCGGTAGCACGACAGCACCGGGGTGCGGATGAGATCCAGCTTGCGCTGCCTCTCCTGCTCCTCCTTCTTGCCGCCGAGCTTGAACTTCGACCCGCCCGGGATCGGACGGCTGCTCTTGGCCTTCTGCTTCTTGCTGTTGACCAGCCGGTCCGAGGTCAGCTCGACCGCGGCGTTGTAGCCGAGCGGCGCGCCCGCGCCCGCGACCTGCTGCCGCTGGTCGTGCTGGACGGCAGCGGGCCAGGCGGCACCGGTGCGCGGGTCCACGCCCGGCTGGCCGGGGGCACCCCCGTAGGGGTTGGGCTGGGGAGCCTGTGGCGGCTGCTGTCCCGGATGCGCCGGGGGCATGGGCTGACCGGGCTGGCCGGGGGCCTGCTGCTGCGGCTGGGCCGGGGCGGGCGGCTGCGGGTAGCCGTAGCCGCCCGGCGTGGGCTGGGGGGCCGGGGGCTGAGGGAAGCCGTAGCCGCTCTGGGGGTGCTGGGGTGCGGGGGGCTGCGGGAACCCGTAGCCCGCCTGCGGGTTCGGGGGAGCGGGCGGCTGGGGGTAGCCGTAGCCGCCGGGTGTGGGCTGGGGGGCCTGCGGGGCCGGGGGCTGGGGGAAGCCGTAACCGCTCTGCGGGTGCTGGGGCGCGGGCGGCTGCGGGAAGCCGTAACCGCCCTGCGGCGCCGGGCCGTCGGGCTGCGGCGGGTTGGCCGGCCAGCCGCCGGGCGCGGGCTGCGGTGCCTGCGGCGGTGCCGCGGCGGCCGCCGGCTGGGCGGGCGGAGTCGGGGTGCCGGGCTGCGCGGCGGGCGGCTGCGGCTGGCCGCCCGTCGTCCACTCGGGGGCCGAAGGCGGGGCCGTGCCGGAGTCGGCCGAGGCGAACTGGGGCGGGAGCGGCGGGACGGCGCCCTGCGGCGCCGGCGGGGGCCGCCAGCCGTCCTGCTGGGCTTCGGGCTGCTCCGGCGCGGGGGGCTGCGCGGCCTCGGGCTGCTCCGGGGCGGCCGGGGGCTGCTCCGGTGCGGCCGTCTGCGGGGCCGGTGCGGTCGTCTGCGCGTCCGGGGTGGCGGCCTGCGGTTCCGCGCCGGTGTCGGTGGCGGTGTCCGTGTCGTCGGCGGAGGTGCCGGCCGGGGGCTCCGGTTCCGTGGCCTCGGCGGCGGGCGGGGCCTGGGAGGCGTCCGCGCCTTCGTCGTCGGAGCCGGACGCGGATGCCGCCTCGCTCGGGGCGGGGGCGGCCGGCGCGGTCTCACCCGCCTCCGGGGACACCTGCGGAGCCTCACCGGTGGCCGGGGGCTCGGGCGCGGTGGGCGCGTCCGCGGACGGGGCCGCGGGGGGCTGCGGGGCGCTCGTCGTCGTGGCGGCCGCGGACGGGGTTTCTCCACGGCCTTCCGCGTCCGCGTCGGTGCCGCTCTGGACAGCGGGCGGTCCCGGGGGCGCCGGGGTCACGGGAGCGGCGGGCGGCTCGGGCGCGACCGGGGGAGCGGGTGCCGTCGACGCCACGGGGGGCGCGGAGGCCACGGCCGGTGCGGGAGCCACGGGTGCCGGGGGCGCGGGCGGCTGCGGGTAGCCGTAACCGGGCTGGGGGTTCGGCGGCGCGGGCGGCTGCGGGTAGCCGTAACCGCCCTGCGGGTTCGGGGGAGCCGGCGGCTGGGGGTAGCCGTAGCCGGGCTGGGGGTTCGGGGGAGCCGGCGGCTGCGGGGCCGCGGGGTTTCCCGCCCACGGCGGCGGAGGCGGCGGAGTCGCGCCGGCCGGACCCGCGGACGGGTCGAACTGCGGGGCGGGAGCGGGAGCCGACGGTGCCGAACCGGACGTATCGGGGTAACCAGGGTGCTGTGCGGGCGCGGTGGGGGCAGGGGCCGGCGCAGGAGGCGCCGCCTCCGTCTCGGGCGCCGCGCTCTGCGTGTACCAGGCGGGGGCGGCGTAGTCGATGGTGAACTCGCCCGTCATCTCGGTGGCGGACTCCGCGTCGGACTGGTCGTCGCTGGGCGTGGTCCAGCCCGCGCGCAGCCCGTCCCGATCGCTCTGCACAATTCCTCCTGGTTGGTCGAGCACCCTCGTGCCGTGTGGGCACTCATGTGCCGGGCTGGGGGCGACCGTTCCTGTGGTCCGATCCGACTGAAGTCCCCTGGACGCGAACTACCCACCCGTGGGTTCGTACGTCGCACCCGCATCAAGCGTAAACGCCACAGGCGTCGGCGGGGCAGGCCCGTCCGCCGTGCGCTCGCACGCGACGGAGCGGTGCCTGCCTGGATGTCGCCCTTGTGACGGTTGTCTGTCTCCTGAAGCCCGGTGCGGTCGGCTCTGTCCCGTCGGGGCCGGACCGTCGCGCCTGCTCCGCCTACTTCGCCTGCTCCGGCTGCTCCGCGTGCTCGGCGGCGGGTCCGCCGTCGTGCGGGGCGGGCTCCAGGTCGAACTCGCCGTCGCGCGCGCCCAGTACGAAGGCCCGCCACTCCGCCTCCGTGTACCGCAACACGGTGTCCGGGTCCAGGGAGGACCGCATGGCCACCGCGCCCTCGGGGAGGTAGGCGATCTCGACGCGCTCCTCGTGCTCCTCGGTGCCGGGCGCGCTGTGCCACTCGACCCCGGAGATGTCCAGGCCGTACAACTCGTCCCGTTCCCGCTCTTTTCGCGCCTTTACGTCCGGGTCCGGAGTCTTTGCGGCGATGTCGTCCGTGTCGGTCATGGTCGGCGGGCCCTTTCTCATGAGCGAACCTCGTGCAGGAGCACCCTACTTGGCCTGGGGCCCCTCACACGGCGCAACGGTTCGGTCACGAACTCGTGTGGGGGGCCGAGACCTTGGCCGCGCCCTGAGCCCGCCCGTCAGTCCATCCGGCGGGGTGCCCCGAGCAGACCGGTCTCCGCGTCGGTGGGCTGGGTCATCACGTACTGCCGGCTCTTCTGCGTGCACCACAGGGCCACGTTGTCGGCGAGCGACGGCAGGGACGCCGCGTCGCCCTGGGGCAACCGCATGGACTTGCCGACCACTTGGGACTCCTGCGGGGAGATCCGCTGTACGCCGACCACGTCCGCGTTGGCGAGCAGCCGGGGCGCGGTGGGGCCGAGGTAGGGGAGCAGGGTCAGCACCGACTGCCAGGGCGCGGTGGTGAGACGGCTGCGCGGCGGGCGGATGCCGAGGTCGCGGATGATGAGCACGGGGCTGGCCGGGGACGGGCCCTGCGGGGCGATCCGACCCACCTGGTGCACCGTCACGCACTGCTGGCCGCCGCCGGCCGCCTGCGCCATCGGCGCCCACAGCTGCGGACGTGCCGTCTCGACGGCCACGCGCGCGCCGATCGCCGCCGCTCGCAGGGCGATGACCTGGGCCATCCAGGTGCCGCCCACCAGCACCATGTCGAGACGCGTGGGTCGGCACAGGCCCAGCACCGCGGGCTGGTTGTCCTGGTCGATGCCGAGGATCAGACCGTCGTCGCCTACGGGCAGGGACAGCTGCGCCAGGACGTCCGCGTCGACGAGGTGCCGCTCACGCCGGGGACCGAGCAGCCCGAAGGCCTCCCGCAGGCGCCGCTCGGGGCCGATCCGGGCGGGCTCGGGGGAGCGGGGCAGGTGCCCGGGACGCTGTCCGGGGAAGCCCGGGGCGGACGACGATCCGAAGCCTGAGCGGCCGGAGGGACGCATGGTGGGGGCGGACATCAGCGGGTACCTCCCAGCGGCAGGGTGGCCAGAACTCCGGGCAACTGCTCACGGTCGAGCCGTACGAGACCGACCTTGAAGGCGGACGCCGCCCGCTCCAAGTGCTGGGTGGCCTCGCCCAGTTCGTTCTCACCGCGGCCGGTCAGGCGGACGTGTCCCGACAGCGCCAGGACCTTGCCGCGCCGCCTGCTGATGGTGAGCGAGAAGGTGCTCGCGAGCGTGGGCGCGGAGGTCAGCGCGCCGACCAGCCGGGGGAACGCCGGTCCGGCGCCGCCGAACTGCGGCCACTTGGAGATCCAGTACGTGGTGTGCAGCCGGTCGTCGCAGCGCCAGGTACGGGTGGTCTCGGCGGTACGGCGGCCCGAGCGGCTGCCGTCGAGGGCGGCACCGCCGGTGGTGGCCATCGGGTTGACACAGCTCGACGTCGCGATGGCCCCGCAGATGTCCGACTCGCTGAGCACCTTGGCCTGCATGCCGGCCCCCATGAGGCGGCTGGCCAACTGGTCGGCGACCCGCAGCAGCGCCCGCCGGGCCCCCTGCATACCGCCGCCGCGGGCCGCAACGGCCTCCGGGCACAGCTCCGGGTCGAGCTTGAGCGCGACCCAGGTGATGCGCAGACCCGGCGTCATGCTCTGGGCCTGCAACGGCCCGTAGGAACGGACCGCCATGGCCTGCGGGGGCAGGTGCGGGGCGGGGGCGGGCTGGGTGTGCTGGACGATCTGGACCGAGGCGAGGCGGATGTCGTCCACCTCCAGCAGGCCCTGGAGCAGATCGAGGGGGATGTCGCCGGTGCCGTAGGAGGGGCGCAGGGGGGTGTCCGCGGCCTGCACCTGCACCAGCGCGGTGAGGAAGGTGCCGTCGCCGAGCATGCCGATCTCGCGCTGCTCGCGGTCCTGGAAGGCGTAGGTGCGCAGCGCCGGGTCGCACTCGACGGCCGGGGCGAAACCGGGGTCGGTGCCGGGCGGTACGGGCTCGGCGTTGCGCTTGCGGCGGTCGCGGAGCGCGCGGGCGGTGCTGAACCACTCGGGCAGCGGGCGGCCGCGGCGGCGCAGCAGTCCGGCGAGGACCAGGGGCACGGCCAGCACGACGCCGACGGTGAGACCGATGGGGCGCAGCAGCCAGCCGATCAGCAGGACCGCGGCGGCCAGTTCGAAGCCGACGAGCTGCTGGACGCGGATGGGGCCGATGCTGCCGGGACGCCGGGCGAGCGACGGCGAGGCCGGACTCGCGGGCCTGGGGGTCGAGGACGACTGTGCCGCGTCCGGCACCTGCCCCGGCCCCTGGTTCTCCTGGGTACGACGGCTGCCGTTACGGCGCCGGGACCTGGTCGCAGTGCTCATCCCCCGGTACAACCCCTTTGCATTGTCTGGCCGCGACTCGAGCTGGCGGCGGATCACCGTACCCCGTACCGTACGGTGCGATCGTCACACGGCATAGTAGAGGCCCCTGCAGGAGCAAACGCCACGGAGTACCGGGCCGCCCTGGGGAGTTCCGCATTCGGCAACAAAGCGAAAAAACGGGGAGTTGACCCATCGATGGCGACACGTCGGGATGAGCTGAACGCTTACTCCTTCGCGCGCAGGCGCACGGTGGCGGCGTTTCTTCAGCCGTCTCCGCACGGTTCGGAAGAGGCCGCGCCGCGCCCCCTCAAGACGGTCCTGCCGAGTCTCGGTGTGGCGGCGCTGGTGCTCATCGGATTCGGCGCCTGGGGCATGCTCAGCCCGACCGCGCCGAAGGGCTGGGACGCACAGGGCAAGAACATCCTCGTCGGCAGCGAGTCGACGACGCGCTACGTGCTGGTGAAGACCAAGGGCGAGAACAAGCTCAGCCTGCACCCGGTCCTCAACCTGGCGTCCGCCAAGCTGCTGCTGAACGGCGAGAACCCCCAGGTCATCAAGATCAAGGAATCGGTGCTCGACAACAGCAAGTACCCGATGGGCGCCACCGTCGGCATCCCCTTCGCCCCGGACCGGCTGCCGTCCGCGTCGGACGCGGAGACGGCGAAGACCTGGGCGCTGTGCCAGGCCCCCGGCACGGACGGGCAGCCCGTCAGCGCGACCTACGTGCTGGACAAGAGCGACTACAACCACCTGCTGAACAACAGCGGGGAACTGCACCAGAAGCAGGTCCTGTACGTCGAGGGGCCGCCGGACCCGAGCGTCGGCTTCGGCCCGAGGTACATGGTGAGCGCGGACGGGAACGCCTACCTCATCGGCGGCGACCTGTGGAAGCTCGCGGGCGACAACAACACGACACAGGACATCGAGCGTGCCGTTTTCGGTGACGGGGCGGAGCCGCAGAAGGTCAGCGCGGACTTCATCAAGACGCTGAACGTCGTGGGCAATCTCGAGTTCCCCACCCTGGAGGACGCCGGAGACGCGGCACAGGTCGACACTCTCGGTCCCAACCTCGGCAAGGTGGGCATGGTCCTCGAAGCCGAATCCGGTGCCGGGCGCCAGAAGTACATCGTGCTCAAGGACAAGATCCAGCCCGTGTCCGACTTCACGGCACAGCTGTGGCTGCGCAGCACGTGGATCAGCCGGGTCTACGGCGGCACGGACCCGAAGCCGATGAACGTCCAGTTCAACTCCATCCACCCGTCGGACGGCGAGTGGCAGTCGGAGAAGAAGTGGCCCAAGGAACCGGTGACCCAGGCCAACACGCACTGGGAGCAGGGCGGCGACAAGGTCTCGTGCAGCATCTGGCACGGCGGCGAGAAGAACCCGCAGACCGGCGGCCTGCCGCTGATGACCGTGTGGGCCGGCCGGGACTTCCCGAAGGACGTCTCCCAGAGCGGTTCCCGGACATACGTCTCGCCCGGCAGCGGCCTGCTCTTCAAGAGGATCACCGGCACCGACGCCGGCGGCGGCAGCACCTTCCTGGTCACCGACACCGGCCTGCGCTACTCGATCCCCGCCCGCAACGACAGCGAGGTGACGGGCGGCGAGAAGGCCGACACCCAGCAGAACACCAACACCTCCCAGATCAGGCTCGGCTACGGCAAGATCCGCGCGGAGTCGGTTCCGGCGAAGTGGGCGGACCTGCTGGCGGCGGGGCCGGAGCTCAGCAGCGGCAACGCGGAGCAGGCGCAGGGGTCGTAGGACGCGTCCACGGCCTGTTTCAGTGGCTGCTTCACCGGCACCTGCACCGGCACCTTCATCGATTGCTTTACCGGTCGCTTCACTCACTTCACGAACGCACTTGTGAAAGAGGTGAGTTGACTTCATCGCGATCTTGCTACAAGCCCCAACTGATGTTCGCTCTGTCAGCGGATGCGACTAGAGTGGAACCAGACCGGACTGATGCGTCAGCCACCACGCGGTGCCGACGTTTCGAGTGAGGGTCGACTCAGAACTCCTACGTCTCATGGGGGACACAACATGGCTGGACAGCAGTTCACCATGACCGAGGAGGAGATGGTCGCGTTCAGCGGCAAGATCTCCTCGGTCAACTCCTCGATCCAGGGCGAAATCTCCCGCCTGCAGACCGTGATCGACACGATCACGGGCGGCTGGAAGGGCTCGGCGGCCACCGCGTACAACAACCTGCAGTCGCAGGTGAACCAGGATGCCAACAAGATCAACCAGATCTTGAACGACATCAAGGAAGCGATCGACCAGAGCACCAAGGCCTACGCGGCTTCGGAAGAGGAGCAGCGCGCGTCCATCCAGAACATCGCGGCCTCGTCCCCCTTCGGATGATCGGACCCGTGCGCCGCGGCGCACGTCCGTGACCGACCATCCACACATCTGAGGAGACATAGAAGAGATGTCCGGGCAGATTCTTGTAAATTTCGCCACGATCTCCCAGGCCGCGCAGGACGTCCGCAGCACCGCGGGCAAGATCCGTACGCAGCTTGACGAACTGGAGAGCGGCGTCAAGCGCATCTCCGCCAGCTGGGAAGGCTCGGCGCAGGAGTCCTACCGCGCCAAGCAGGCCGAGTGGGACCAGCGTGCCGCCTCCATGCAGCAGACGCTGGAGGCCATCGCCAAGGCCCTCGACAGCGCCGCCCAGAACTACCAGGCGACCGAGTCGAAGAACGCCCAGATCTGGGGCGGCTGACGTGATCGCCTGATGGGGGCGGGTGCGCGACAGCGCGCTCGCCCCCATCGGCGGTTCACGGGGCGTGCGGACGTTTGGGCTCAAAGCCGGGTCATCGGCTCATAGCGGGGTCGCCGACCCAAGCCGGGTCATCGATCCACAGCCGGGCCATTGCCCCGTAGCTGTGTCATCGCCCCATAGCGGGGTCATCGACCCGTAGCCGTGTCATCAGCTCGAACCTGGTCCGTACGCGTCGTACAGAAACAAAACGGGAGGACGTAACAAGTGGGATCCGGGGCATCGCGCGCCGCGCGTCGGAGCGCCGCAGGCACCGCCGCCCTGGCGGTCCTCGCCTGTGGGCTGCCCTTCGCGGGCGCCGCACCGGCAGCCGCCGCGGACCGGGTGCGGACCGTCCTGGCCGACGACGGCGTGCGCTTCCAGATCGACGACACCAGTTGTTCGTTCCCGTCGGACATCATCAAGGGAACACCCTGGTCGTTGCAGCGCGTCGTCCTCGACCAGCTCTGGCAGGACACCAAGGGCAAGGGCGTCAAGGTCGCCGTCATCGACACCGGAGTCGACACCGTCAACGCCCAGCTCAAGGGCGCCGTGGCCAACGGCACGGACTTCCTGCACAAGGGCGGCAACGGCAAGAACGACTCCGAGGTGGGCCACGGCACGAAGGTGGCCGGGATCATCGCCGCCCGCAAGCTCGACGGCACGGGCTTCATCGGCCTCGCTCCGGAAGCGACGATCATCCCGATCCGCCAGAACGACGACAAGGGCAGCGGCAACGTCAACACGATGATCCAGGCGATCATCTGGGCCGCCGACCACGGCGCGAGCATCATCAACATCTCGCAGGACACCGCGTCGAAGATGAACCCGACGGTGGACACCGCGTTCCGGGGAGCCATCAAGTACGCCCAGGACAAGCATGACGTCCTGATCGTCGCGGCGGCCGGCAACGACGGCGCGGACGGCAAGGCCAAGGACACGTACCCGGCCTCGTATCCGGGCGTGCTGGCGGTCGCGGCCTCCGACCGCAACAACGCCCGCGCCCCCTTCTCCCAGTCGGGCTCGTTCGTGGGCGTCGCGGCACCGGGCATCGACATGGTCTCGACGGTCCCGACGGGCGGCAACTGCGTCGACCAGGGCACGAGTTTCGCGGCCCCGTACGTCTCAGGCGTCGCGGCCCTGATCCGCGCCAAGCATCCCGAGTGGAACTACAAGCAGGTCATCACCCAGATAGAGCAGACGGCAGACCGGAGCAAGGCGGGCCGCGACAACTTCGTGGGCTGGGGTGTCATCGACCCGGCGGCCGCGGTCAACGACGACACGACGACTCCCTCTGCCGACGGCCCGAAGCCGGACACGGTCGGTCCCGCCGGCCACTCGGCGAACGTCCAGGCCGCGACACTGGTCCTGGGCGAGAGCGAACAGCAACGGTCGGAACGCTACGCGCTGTACGTCCTGGCGGCCGGCTTCGCCCTTGTCCTTCTGCTGTTCGGGGGCGGACGGGTCCTGAGTGACTGGCGCCGCAAGCAGGGTGTGGGTAACAACGTGGAGTCAACGGGGAGCTGAGCATCATGGCTGAGCAGTACAAGGTCGATCTGAGTGAGATCGAGGGGACGATCACCAAGCTCAACGGCGTCATCAGAGACATGTCGACGTCCAAGTCGAGCTGCATGGGCAACACGTACCTGCCGCAGGGCGCGTTGGGTACGGGCTTCGGTGAGGCGAAGGCGCTGTACGACGCCCACGAAGCGATGAAGGAGCGTCTCTACGAGATCGTCGCGCACCTGGAAGACGTGCTGGACGACTTCGGGAAGAAGACGAAGAGGACGCATGACGCGTTCAGCGACGCTGAGGCGGAGAACTATGCGGCGTTCAACAGGAAGTAACGGGATGTCCTGCTACGTGGATATGAGGGGGCTGTAGACATGGGCGACAAGGACATCGACGACTTCGAGTACGTCGAGACGAATCAGTGCATTTCGGCGAAGCACACCACGCCGTTCGGGCTCAACTACGACATGGACCAGATGAAGGACATGGTCCGTGACGCCGACCCGGCCACGGTGCGGAGGGTCGCGACGGCCTGGGACGCGCTCAGCAAGGACCTGGTCGGGCCGGGCGGGATCAAGGAGAGCCTCGACGCCGCCGTCGAGCACGTTCTCGCCCACTGGGAGGGCCAGAGCGCGGATCTGTTCAGGGCGCGGGCGCAGGTGATCGGCAAGAAGATCACCGACAGCTCCAAGTACGCCTCGCACACCTCGATCTCCCTCCAGGGCGCCGCCGCGAAGCTCGACGAGATCAAGCCCGCGGTCCTGGCGATGGAGAAGCCGGGCAAGGTCTCCAGCGCGCTCGACTACGTCGGCAACATGGGCGACCGCGACGACTCGGGCGCGAACAACGCCCTCAAGAGCGGCGCCGGCTCCCAGGAAGCCCTCGACGGCAACGCGGGCAGCCTGTCCGAGGGACGCGAGGCGCAGCTGCGGATGGCTGTGAAGATGGAGGCGTTGGGGGCGGCTTATAACAGTCGGGCTGCGGAGATGGGGTCGTGGAAGACCAGCAAGGAGAACACCGACGACTATCCCGGTGATCCGGGTGGCGTCGCTCCCGCTCCGGTGATCATGCCCGCAGAGACCGCGACGCGAAGCCCGCAGCGCGTAGCGACGGGCACTGCACGTACTGGCCAGGCTCACACGATCAGCTCGTCCAAGGCCGTAACTCCGCCATCGGGTATTACGGGCGGCGCACACAAGCCGACTGTCTCGCAGCCGCAGGTTGGCACGGCGATTGACGGTGTCTCTGGTGGCCGCACCGGTGCGCCGGTAGTCGGTGGTGGCGGCACAGTCACTGGTGGCTCCGCTGGCGGCGGGGGGATCGGGGGCGGAGGCTTCATCGGTGGCGTTGCTGGTGGCGCGGCGGCTGGAGCAGGTGCCGCTCGCGCCGGCATGGTCGGTCGTGCCGGTGCCGGTGCCGGTGCCGGTGGCATGACAGGCCGCGCCGGTACTGGCGGCGTAGGTGGCGCGGGTGCCTCGAAGGGCGCGGCGGGACGTGTCGGCGGTACGGCTCGTGGTGGCGTTGTCGGTGGCACGCCCAAGTCCGGTGCGGGCGCGGGCAGGGGCACCGCTGGTGGCTCGGGCCTGCACAGCAGCCGCGGCGCGGCAGGAAAGGGAGCCAGCGCTGTTCGTAAGGGCGGCATCGCGGGTGCCCCCGGTTCGCGCACTGGCCGCCGTAAGGAAGATGAGCAGCACGAGGGCGAGCGTCCCGACTACCTGGTCGAAGACGAGGAGACCTGGACCCCGCAGACCAATGCGGCGCCTCGGGTCATTGAGTAGTCGTCGGCGCTCAGACCTCATCGTCACATGACAGGATGCGTGGGCGTGGCTTCCGGGCCACGCCCACGTTCGGTAACGGGAGAGGGATGACGGCATGGCCTTCACGCGAACAGTGCGTGCACTGAGCGCTGCGGCACTGACAGGTGGGCTGATTCTGGCGGCGGCTCCTGCTGCTTCTGCCGACCAGACCAGACGCGATCAGTGGGCGCTGGACACTCTGCAGGCCCAGGCCGTCTGGAAAATCTCCAAGGGGAAGGGCGTAACCGTTGCTGTCATCGATAGCGGCGTAAATGCCGCACACGAGGATCTGAAAGGAAATGTCCTCAAGGGGCATGACTTTCAGGACGGCGACGATGACCCCACTCCCGAGGCCACAGACAGCAGTCCTGAACACGGTACGGCCATGGCTTCGGTAATCGCTGCTCATGGGCATGGCCCGGCGGCCCAGGACGGCGTAATGGGCCTTGCACCAGAAGCGAAGATTCTTCCCATCCGGGACGGTGGCGTCGGCTATGCGGAAGAGATCCGCTATGCCGTGGATCACGGAGCTTCGATCATCAATATGTCGGTTTCCACTACCCAGGAATCGTCCGAAGATCGCGACGCCATCGCCTATGCTCTCCAAAAAAACGTTCTTATCGTTACCGCGTCGGGAAACTCGGGGCGAGGCGATGTCGTGGATTACCCGAAGAAGTACCCTGGTGTCCTGACAGTTGGTGGCGTGGACCGCAATGGAGAGATCTGGAAAGGTTCTGATTACGGACCCGAACTTCTTTTGACTGCGCCGGCTACTCGCATTGTGCATGCAGGGTGGCCCGGAGATAAGCTCAGTATCGGAGACGGAACCTCAGACGCTGCCGCGTTCGTATCAGCTGCTGCTGCTTTGTTGCGATCAAAGTTTCCTGATCTCACGGCAGGGCAGATCGCCAATCGCCTCGTGAAGACCGCAGTCCTTCCCGCATCCGCCGAGGGACTTTCCCTCCCTGATGAGAAGTACGGCTATGGAAGCATCCGTCCGCTTGCTGCGCTGACGGAGGACATCCCCGCAGGTTCGAAGTACGGACCGCTCAAAGCCCCGGCAGCGGGGCCTGAAAGCTCGTCTGCTGCCGCCGGTTCGTCCGACACCGAAGATTCAGCGGCACAAAAAAAGGCAGACCAGAAGCAGATGATCTTCTTCGTTGTCCTTGGTGTCATCGCCCTTGTCGTGGTTGGCCTCATCGTTCTTCTGATCGTGAAGCTGTCTCGGCGCAACAGGAACGGGAATGGTGGGCCCGGCGGCCCGGCCGCGTACCCGCCGTACGGTCAGCAGCCCTTCCCGCCGCAGCAGAATCCGTATCAGCAACCCACCTCGCCGCAGCAGCACAACCCGTACCAGCAGCAGTCCACCCCGCCGTCTGGTCAGTGGCCGCCTCAGCAGTAGGTGTGGGGATCGTTCTCCATAGAAGTGCATTGCGCTTGCGTGGGCGTGGCCTTCGGGTCACGCCCACTTTGCGTAGCCGGCGGCGACTTGTCTGGGCGGGAGGCTGACGCCGCACAGTCTCACAAGCTGCCGAACACCACGCCGCGCCAGACCCAGCCGGACCTGAGGACCGTGTTCCGCAGTGGGTCGACCAGGTCTGAGCTGTCGAAGCGGAAGGTCTCTGTCGCTTCCAGGTCGCCGTCGTCAGCTCGTTGGATGCTCCGGCGCGTGGAGACGGTCCTGCTCGGTCCGCGTGTGTACTGCGACGTGACCTCGAGCCTCGCGGGGTTGCCGACGCGGCCGATCTCCCACGCCTCCTGGAGGGCGCGTAGTTCATGGCGTTCGTGGTCCAGGCGCATGCGGATGCGGATGGCGCGGGACAGCTGCGACTGGACGAAGAAGTGCTGCCAGGTCGGTTCCGCCAGCCGCCACTCGGCGACCAGATCGGCGTCTTCCGGGGTGCCGTCGCGGATGACGTAGGGGAGGTCGGGCCGGTTGAGGCCGAGCAGGGCGGTCCGTAGCGTCTTGGCGGAGGCCGGTACGACACCGTCGGCGGGGCGCTGGGTGCCGGTCAACTTGTCGAAGATTCCCACGAGGTCAACCTACGGGCAACCACAACCACTGGTCGGAAGTAGGTCCGGAACAGCCCTGTGCGGTGGGGAGGTTCTCCGTAGCGGGCGTGAAACATTCGTGCTCAGACCGTGGAAGTGGTGCTGGGATTCCGGTGCGCGTTCGAGTTTGCGATGTTCTTTTGCTTTCTCTTGTGTCACGTGGGCTTACTTCGGCTACTAGACTCCGCACTCCAGCTTTGCTGGCTCCGTCGGTCGCATCGGCGTTGAGGTGTGGTGTTCCCGGGTGGGCGCCGCAACTCCGTCGATTTGTAGGCGAGTTGGAGTTCCGGGCGATCGTTGCTTAAATGATCATGCAAGTTTGCCCGCAAATCCAATATTCACGGGGGTCTTTATGAAGACGCACGTCCTGTCTGCCCGGCATGCCGCCACCGCGTTCGCCTGTGCTGTCGCGCTCGTGTCTCTCACGGCCTGCAACAACGGCAGTGACACCGCGAAGTCCGCAGCCGGTTCCACGCCGTCCAGCGCTGCGAAAGCCAGTCCCGCAGCCGAGCCGAATGGCGTCGAGAAGCTCTCCGTCAAGGAGATCTACAACACCGGCATGAAGACCAATGCCGAATCCGGTTCCTTCCGCGAGAAGATGGAGCGCGCCGGAAACAAGAGTGATCTGCGGCTCTCCGCCACGGAGTGCGTCGGCACCGTCGAACTCCCGGACAAGGGCGCCTTCGAGATCATCCGCAAGGGCAGCGACATCTGGGTCAAGCCCGACTCGACGTTCGCGAAGGGCATGAACTCCGCGCTCGGCGAGAACGCGTTCTCCACCGAGAAGTGGACCCATGGAACGCCGAGCAACGTGCTGATGGCGAAGCTCGCGAGCTGGTGTCACCAGGAGCAGTTCAGCGCGCCCGACACGCTCACCGCCGGCAGCAAGGCGACCAAGGGCAAGGTCACGACGGTGGAAGGCCAGCAGGCGGTGCCGGTCGTACTGGCGGACAAGGGCGAGTCCGTCACCTGGTACGTGGCGACCACCGGCAAGCCGTACTTCATCAAGCAGGTCAGCACCCGCGACGACATGCAGGACCTCACGGACTCGGACTTCGGCGGGGCGGTGGGTGCCAAGGCGCCGTCCGGGGCGGTCGTCGAGGCGCCGAAGGCCTGATCGTCGGCAAGCGGCAAGCGGCAAGCGGCAAGCGGCAAGCGGCAAGCAGTAGACGATGGCGGTGAACGGCTCGGTGGGCAAGCGTCCGCCGAGCCGTTCGCGTGCGCCTTCACACTCGTCCCACAGTGCGGCCGACGGTGGGCTACACGAACGAAGATCCGGTATCTTTCGGCCTGCTGATTGGCATGTTCTCGCCCATGTCGCCGAGCGCGAGGCTCGGCCGGAGTGGGCTCCTCACGTCGTACGGACGCAACGCGATCCGTGGTCGAGCGGGCGAACCGGGCATGTCCACCACTTTCACAACGGGGATGGGACAAGGGATGAGTACTCCCTTCGACACGCCGCAGCACAGCGGCTCCACTCAGACGCGGCTGAACTCCGTGCCCGCGGAAGGCGGCGGAGGGGGCGGCGGGGGAGGCGGCGGTACCAACGTCGACACCCAGCGCCTCGACGAGGCGGCCAACGCGCTCGTCGAGCTGCGCGGTGACACCGAGAACGTCGACAACGGCGCCGACGAGGACTGCCTGAGCGCTTCCCGGGGGCTGAACAAGCACAGTGGCGGGGGCATGGCCGAGGCGGGCTCCTGGGCCACCGCCGGCTCCCTGGTGACGATGGACGTCCGCTGGGGCTCCCAGGTCCTCAACCTCAAGAGTCTGCTCCAGGACATCAGCGACAAGCTCCACACCACCACGGGCCACTACACCCGCACCGAGCAGGAGGAACAGGCCCGGCAGCACTCGATCAGCACGCCCTTCGGGTGAGTTGGGCCGCCCGGGCCGTCGCCGCAGCGTCGCGTCCGGGCGAGCCACCGAGTCGTACCGGAACCCCCTCACAAGGAGCAGTCGCACATGGTGTCCATCCCCTACCTCGACAAGGCCGACCTCGCCCCGCTGGCCGATGCCGCCGCATCCTGGAACGCACTGCCCGCCAAGTACGAGGCGTTGCAACGGGAGTTCGAGCAGCGGGTCATCAACCACCTCAAGGGCCACTGGGAGGGGGACGCGGCCGACGCCGCCTTCACCACCATGGGCAAGGCCCGCACCGAGTACGAGAACGCCGCCACCGAGGCGGAGCGCATAGCCAAACTGCTGCTGGACGCGCACGGCGAATTCGCCGCCTCCCAGAAGCAGTTGCACGCGCTGCTCGACGAGGCCCGCAACGACCACTACAAGGTCTACGACGACGGCCGCGTCGAGGACGTCGACCCGCGGCAGGACAGCCCCACCGCCTCCGCCTCGCCGGGTCTCGCCGAGGAACGCAAGCAGAAGCTGGACTCGCTCGTCTCCCGGCTGACGCGGGTCCTGGAGGTGGCCACCGCCGCTGACGAGGCGGCCAGTTCGGCTCTGGAGCGCGACGCCAACGGCGGCGACAACCAGTCCTTCAACACCAGCGGCTACACCACGCTCGACGCCGTCGAAGCCGACCAGGCCGCCGCGCTGATGAACAAGAAGGGGCGGCTCAGCGACGCGGAGATCACCAAGCTCAACCTGCTTCTCTCCGCCAACAAGAACGACCCCGAGTTCTCACGCGACTTCGCGGTCAAGACCGGTGGCGAGAACATGCTGAGCAAGTACAACGAGCTCATGAGTCCGCCCGCCGGCACCACGCTCTCCAAGGCGCAGTTGGCGCAACTCAAGGAGCTCAAGGCCAACTTGGGCACCACCATCGGTACGGCGACCACGTCGGACGACCACCGCAAGGGCGGACCCGACCCGGAGATCACCAAGTTCCAGAACGACCTCCTCAAGGCCGGCCAGCGCGACTTCAACGCCAACCCCACCGAGTCGGCGTACGGCCTCAGCGGCTACCAGCTCACCAGCAGCCTGATGAGCGAGGGCAAGTGGGACAAGGACTTCCTCCAGGACTACGGCGACGCGCTGATCACCGCGGAGAAGAACGGCGCCAACGCCGGGCAGAACCCGGACGCCTACTGGGGATACCCGCGGACGCTGGGGTCGACCAACATCGGCGCGCTCGACCCGATGACGGGATTCATGGACGCCCTGGGGCACAACCCGGACGCCTCGACCGAGTTCCTCGCCTCCGACGCCACCATCGACGGTGAGAAGGTCGACCACCTGGACTATCTGCTCAAGGACCGGCACTGGCCCGAAGGCCCCGGCTACACGGGCGACCCCGCCAACCCCAGTGGCTACAACAACCTCGGCCACGCCATGGAATCCGCGACCTCGGGCCGTGCCTTCGACGACGACGGTGCTCCCGTGAAGCACACGCCCGAGCGGGCAGCTCTGATGAAGGAGGTTGTCGACACGATCGGAGGCGATCCGGGCCTGGCCAGCGACTCGCCCCGGGACGCGCTGCGCGACAGCCTGGGGAACATGACGGCCGAGTACATGGCGGACGTGCAGGGCGCGATAGCGAGCGAGCAGGGCACGATCAAGCCCTTCGGGGCGGATGCCAACCTGGACATGGGCACCTTGGAGCCGTTCATCGCCACGGTCGGTCGGGACCCCGACGCGTACGTCGCGATCACGGAGGCCTCGCAGGCCAACACCGCGATCTGGATGCAGCAGGTGGCGAAGAGCAATCCGTCCGACCTGAACGCCGCGATGGAGAACGTCACCTATCCGGGGGGCGTCGTGGCCGGAATCCTCAGCGACTCGCGTGACCAGGCCATCTTCGAGGAGCACTCGGCGTCCGACAAGGACTTCAACGACGCCTTGGCGACCGGTGACAAATGGGCAGGACGCGGCCTGGGCATGGCGGTCGGCGCGGCGACGGGTACGGCCGCTCCGATCGTGGGAACGATCGCGGGCTGGGCCGTCGAGGACATCCAGGCGATGGTGGTGGAGCAGGTCCAACAGGACACCACGGACGAGGCCAAGCGGGAAGCGGCCACGAAGTACGCCGAAGGTTGGAACGCGGCGGGCGAATCCAGCGCGTCGTCGGTACGGGAGGCCATCGCGAATTCGGGACTGCAGATGTCGCAGAAAGACCTCGACGTGTTGGCGGGCTCCGTGGAACAGGCCGCGAAGTCCGGGCATACGGCGGGAACCGCCTGGAACTCCTCAGTGAACGGACGATGATCGCTGTGCTGTCACGCTCTTTCCGAAATGCCGGATACCTGGTCGCTCTCGCCGTCACCCTGACGGCCGCGGCAGGTTGCAGCAGCCCGGACACGCCGACGAACGACGTGAGCAAACCGGTGTGCGACGGCAAGCTCGACGGAAACGCCTTCCAAGTTCTTGCCGGCGACAGCGGCGTCACCGAGGAACAGCTCAGGAAGTTCTCTCCCAAGGAGTGGACCGCTGCCGGGTCCTGCACTCTCTACGGGACAGAGCACGCCGTGGAGATCGACTACCTCTGGCACTTCGACACCATCGACAAGCTCGACAGGTACAAGTCCCCCGGCCCTGCCACCGTCAAGACCTTCAGAGTCGGTTCGACCACCGGCTACCTGGAGAGGACCGACGTGCGGGTGGCCAAAGGGAACGTGCACCAGAACCGGGCGTGGCTGGCCCTGCCCTGTGCCGTACCGGGAGAGAAGACGCGCGATCACGCACTGCTCGAGATCGAGGTGAAGGAGCCGCCGCCGGCGCGGACCCTCGACGACTCGCTGACCAAGGCGTTCGTCTCCGCCCTGACCGTCGCCACCAGCTACCTCGGTGACGATGTCTTCAAGTGCTCGGCGTCCCCTTCACCAGCGGCTTCTGGGCCGACCTCCCCGAGTGCTTCGGACGGCTGAGAGACATGGGCTTCGGCCGGATTTTCCGGGGCCTCCGACGTGGGAACCGGGGGCATCGACTGATCGGTTCCATGACGGCACTTGCCGTGCTGGGCTGCGGATACTACGGATTTCAGCTCCAGTATCCGGCCGCCAGGGCCGGACGGGCGTGCAGCGGGATGCTCCCCGTCGGCCCGGTGCTGGATCTCGTGGGCAAGTCGAGACTTTCGGTGTCCGGTCTCGGATTTCACACATCCAGTTGGCGAATCGACGTCTCGGACGATGTGACGGAGCCGGCCGGCCTGGCCACACGCTGCAAGGTGGGCGGCGCCGAGATCGCCATCGAAACCGCGACAGGCGCCCACAACGCATACGGTGCCTATACCTTCCAGCGTGATCCGAACAGCTTCCCCGTCCCTCTGGACGGGGGGTGGCAGGGGTTGATGGTCACGAAAAACGACGCATCCACCGCCTCCGTCCTCCTCAGCTGCAAGAACTGGACGCCTGAAAAAGGCAGCGGAATACTCGTGACGGCCGACTCGCCCTACGACACCGAGGTCACGGCAGCCGTACGGCTCAAGCTGGCCCGCGTGGTCACCGGAACAGCACGGCGCGCGGCGGAGAGGACCGGCTGCGAAACAGACCCCGGGGACGCGAGCGGGCTCACCGCCCCCGAGGCGGACGCCAGGACCGTCTCAGCAGGCGGCGCAACGGGGACCTGCGCAGGGATGACCTCCGTGTCAACAGTGCGCGAGACCGACGTGGAAAAGTCACCGGTGGAAGAGTGCCTGCTCAGCGGCGGTCTGCAACTCACGGCTGCCTACGGCCCCTTCAGCGACGCCTCCTACGCGGTCGTCAATGGCAAGTACGGCGGTCACGACGATCCGTCTGGGGTCGACAGCTCCACGGCTTGGACGTCAGTCACCTGCCAGGGCGCCCTGGGCATCGGCTACTACCACGCCTCGCCGGTCGAGGGCAGTGACCGCAAGTTCACCTCTGACCCGCTCACCCAGCGGGAGCGAGCGGATCTAACGCACTTCGCCGAGCAGTCCGCCGCCCGCCACGGCTGTGGGGCGCCGGCGAAGCTGCCTTCGTGAGCCGGAGGTAGGCGGGAGCGGCTTGAAGCCACCCGGGGTCATGGGGTGTGGGGCCACTGGCGCCAGGTGTCGGGGTGGGTGAAGGCGGGCAGGTGCCGGTTGCCGTCGTCGTCCACGACGGTGTAGAGGCCCGCCTGGCCTTCCTGAGCGAAGAGCAAGAGCGTGGCGTCACGGAAGGTGGTGACTCCAGCGTCACCGGGACGGGCGGTAGTTCGGGTTGTGGCTGAAGGTGACCAGCTGGCCTGCTTCGTAGACCGACTTGCCGCCGACGATGCCGTACGGCGGGACAGCGCCGCCTTCCCCCGCGAACCGCGCCAGCCTCCGCAACGACGTGCACACAACCGTCACTTGACCGCCGTCGACCTCGGCGACCAGGGCACCGGGACGCTGCAGACGGGAGCAGAACACCGTGGCGGGCACGCGCCGTTGATGACTTGGCGATCGAAGCCCGTGCGGTGTCACGGCCCACACCCCGGATCGGAGGGCAGAGGGCCTCCTGGCGGCGAGTTGACGTTGTCCCCCCATCGTGTGCCGGTACGTGACTCTTCGGACGGTGTGCGGTTGCGGAAGTGCACGTCAAAGGTCGTCGAGTGATGGTGTACGGGAGCGGCGCATGCCTGGTGACTTCTCTTTAGATCCGCAGGAAATGGCGAAGCTGGCTGGCGCGTTCGAGACGCGGGCCCATGACCTGGCGAGTGCGGTCGGGGCGTTCGAGCGGGTGACGGGGGCGGAGCAGATCCATGACGGGTTCGGGTTCCTGACGGAGTCCGAAGAGGTCACGTCGGCCTATGTCGACCTGGCCGCGGGGATGGGTGAGGCATTGGGGAATCTGGCTCGGCAATTCGATGCCGTGAGCCAGGCCCTCCGAGACAACGCGAAGAACTCCGAAGCGGCGGACGACGCTCTCGCCGGGCTGTTCAAGGGCGGGAAGAGGTGAGCGGGGAGAGCGTCGCCGAGGAGATCTACGAAGCCGGGATCGAGGTGGTCAATCCCGGTGGTCGTCCCGATGTGCTGCGTGCGGCGGCCAAGGGGTGGCGCACGATGGGGGAGGAGCTGGAGGAGGCGTACGGGGGGCTCGACAGGAGGATGCGGGGCGTTCTCGGTGCGCATTGGCGGGGGGAGTCCGCCGAGGCATTCCGCGAGTACTGGGAGAAGGTCGGGCGAGCGGTCGAGGAGACCGTGCCGCTGTTCGAGCAGGCGGCGAAAGGGCTGGAGGAGGCGGCCGACAACATCGAGGAGATCAATGACGAGATTCATCAGATCTACCTCGAGATCGGCGTCTCGATCGCCGCGTCCGTCGCTCTTTCCTTTGTCACGGTCGGGTTCTCGGCGGCGGCCGGGGCGGCGAACGCGGTGCGTCTGGGGGCGCAGGCTGTGGAGGCGGCCGGGAGGTTGGGGCGGTTGCTGGCGGCTGCCGCCCGGATGTTCCAGACCATGCGTACGTCGGTCAGGGACAGCAAGTGGCTGAGGCTGGGCGTTGAGTTGGGTGTCCAGTGGGCTGCCGGTACCGGCTCCGGTGTCGTGACGAACTTGGCCACCGGCGATGACGCCGACTTCAAGGGCAACGCGGTCAACGGCGTTGTGGGAGCCGTCGGTGGCAGGTTCGTCGCTGGTCGGTTGGCCGCGCAGCTCGGCGGAGGTGCGGTCGCCAACACCGTCGACGGTGTGACGCTGGGCGCGTTCTCCTCCGTCGCCGGTGACGCCGCCAACAACCTGTGGAACGGAGCTCGGTTCGACGGCTCACAGACGGCGCTCGGAGCGGTTGCCGGAGGACTCGCCGGTGGAGCGGGGAGCACAGCCGTTCACCGGGCCACGGACGGGCGGACTCTCTCGGCGGCTCGGAACCTGACGGGTGATGTGGCCACCAACGTTCCCGTCGGCTTCGCTCTCGGTGCGGGCGGCAACCTGTCCAAGCACGGTGACGCGGCGGTCAACGGCGACCCCAACGCGGACGCGAAGGCGGACCGACCCGGCGCGGCCGACGACGCGCGAAGGGGAGCGCTGGGAGACGCCAGAGCGTTGCCGGACCGGCCCGACCCGCGGCGGTACGGAGCGTTCGGATGAGCAGCAAGTGGACCTTGGACAAGGCCGTGAACGACGTCCGTGCCTATCCGCGCTGCGGGAGGTTCGTCACCGCGGCCGTCCCGCTCGCCCTCGTGGCAATGACCGCCACCTGGCTGTTCCTGGGTGCCGCACCGGTGCGCACGGCCGTCCTGTGGTGCTCGCTGTCTCTGCTCGCCGCATCCCTGGTCATCTGGGCGGTCGCGGTGCTGCGCGACGGCGATCGGTCCCGCGGTGAGACCTACGGATGGGCGGTGCGGACGGCCTCGGTGTCGCCGGGAGGATCCGGCGAGGACACCGTGCCGCTGCGGACGAGCGGCACACGCTGGCTGACGATTCGTTACGGCGGTGCTGTGGTCACTTCCTTGACGCTGACGGCACTCTGGGTGACGCTCGCCGCATCGGACGCGCGAGGAACAGGCACGAGTGCCGTGCTGGCCCGGGAGGGCGCGGTGATCGAGCAGCGCCCCATCGTGAAGATCGAGAACCAGGAGGCGGGCAGCAGCCACCGGTCCTCCGCCACGGCCGACTACACCGTCCTCCTTCCCTCGTCGGCCGGTGGGGCCGGCGTGCCCGTGACCTTCCGGGCAGACACCAACCGGCGCCAGGGGATCGGCAGCGAGCTGTACGTGGCGTCCGTACCGGGGCGGCCCGAACTCGGTGCCGTCGGCGACGATCGGCTCGCCGAGGTGGAACGCCAACTCGACGGGCGCGCCGTGGAGTTCGGGAGCGTGTTGGTCATCGGCTCCTTTTGGCTACTGGCGACCCTCGCCGCGACCATGGGCTGGTGTCTGACCGACAGCATCCGGCGCCCCGCCCGCACGGTCACCCCTGACTGGCGCACTCTACGAGTCACCGTCACCGGCGCCGAACAGCACACCGAAGCGCCCTTGCCCGGAAGCCCCGAGGCAGCCGACGAGAAGAAGCGCAAGGAGAACACCCGCCGGTTGCAGTGCCTGGTGCTGGAGTGCCGTGGCAGAAAGATCCCTTTCCACTCCCAGATGGGAATCGAAGCAGCCGGAGAAGTTCTGTTCGGCGTGCAGGGCCAGCTGCTGTGGCATCCCCGTCAGCGCCGAGGCCGTGACGTCCTCGCCGAGTTGGTGGGCGACGACGGCTGGCAGTTGCCGGGCAAGGTCCCGGTCCGGGTGGCCGAGCAGGTCGTGGCGGAAGAACTCACCGAGCCCGCACGACCGGACCCCGAACGGCGGGTCCGGTTGCTGGATCCCGGAGCGGGCTGGCTGGTGACCGCGTCCTTGCCGGCAGTCGCGGGGTTCGCGGTGGCGTTCGGCTGCCTCGCCACCCTGCTGCTTGTCCCGGACAACGGTGCCTGGAGGTGGTGGACCGCCGCGGCAGGCGTGCTCGCTCCGGGTGTCGGCTTCACTCTGCAGGCGATGGCGAGGATGGGCCCCGAGGCGGCGACTCAGACTCAGCAGCTGCAAGGTCGCCGGTGACGCGTGTGGCTACAGCAGGCACTGTGAAGAGCGCCCTGGTGGTGCCGCAGTGTCCACGGACCCGACGGAAGGCTCCCTTCGTCAGGAATCGGCGGAGGGAGCCTTCGTGCGGGGCGGCAGCCCCCGCCTCAGTCGGTGGTAGGGAGGGCCACCAGGGTGTACGGGGTGTCCCCGTAGATGACGGACGGGTTCGCCTCGGAGACGTAGAGCCGGTTGTCGTGCCAGTAGGGCCTGGCGAAGATGGACATGCCCTTGTGGACGTCGGCCGGGTACTCGACGACGGTCTTGACGGCACCGTCCTTCGCGCCCAGCTCCACCAGCTCGGACCCCTCGTCGTTGTCGTTGTTCTCCCTGTAGGCCAGGATCCGGTCGCTTCCGGCCGCGGGCAGCGGATAGAAGGCCCTGAACTCGACCGCCTCCGTCTTCCACAACTGCTTGCCGCTGTCGAGGTCGTAGGCGGCCAGCAGTTCCTTGCTCTTCTCGCCGGTCGCACCGATCACGAACGTGTCGCCGAAGACACCCGCCTCCGACCAGGGGCCGCCCCGCGAGTCGTCGGTCCTGACGTACTCGGCCGGTGTCGCGGGGGAGAACTGGCTGCGGACCTTCCCCGTCTCGTCGTCGAGGGAGAACAGGGCGTCCCCGTCGTCACCGTGCCTGATCAGGACGACCGGGGAGGTCGAGATGACGTCACCGCCGTCGAGCTCGCCGAAACTGTCCTTCGGAACCTTGTGGTGGTAGGTCCAGCGGGCCTGCCCGGTGGCCGGGTCGATCAGTGAGACCTCGTCCCAGTTCCGGCCCCAGTCGGGGGCGTCGAAGTCGTTGACCTGGCAGCCGCGGACCCGGATCAGCGCCTTGCCGCCGGTGAACTCGCCGCTGGGGCAGTCCTCCGTCGCGAACTTCTTCGGATCCCAGGCCTTCGTACCGTCGGCCGCCTTCAGGGCCAGCGTCACCTTCGCTGCGTTGATGACCACGACATCACCGGCCCGCGCGACCGACACCTGGTCCTTCGACGTCGTGTCACCGGGCTTGAGGTCCTTGTCCCAGAGCTGCTCGCCGGTGCGGAGGTCGTAGGCCACCACGTGATCGCAGGCCTTCCCCTCGCCGTAGGCGACGATCCCGATGTCGCCGGAGGAGTTCTCGGGTGCGACGCACGCCTCGTTGCTGTCGCCGGGCAGCGCCGTGGCCCAGAGCTGCTTGCCGGTGTCGAGGTCGTACGCCTTCACACCGTTGGACAGGGTCTGGACCACCGCCTTGTCGGTGAACCAGGTGCCCCGGGTGTTCGCCGGGGGTGCCGCGCCGGGCTCGTCGGCGTTCTGGTCGGTGGCCTCCACGCTCCACAGCACGTTGTTGCTCGGCGACCCGATGAACATGTACCAGGCCCCGAACCCGGCCCCGCTCAGCACGAGCACGGCCATGACGAGCAGCACGATCATCCCGACCGGCTTCTTGCGCGTGCTCCCCGGCTGCGGCGCGCCGACAGGACCGACGGGGCCGGGATACCCGTACGGCTGCTGCTGCGGCTGCAACGGCTGCTGCTGCGGGTAGCCGTAGCCCTGCGCGGGTCCGGGGGGAGGTGCCTGCGGGGGCCCGTACCCGGGCGGGGCCGGCGGAGGGGCCTGCTGCGGAGACCCGTACCCGTACCCATAGCCGTACTGCTGCGGTGGGGGACCCTGCGGCGGGGCTCCCTGCGGTGGCACCGGAGGCTGTTGCGGGTGGCCGTATCCCGGCGGGGGCACGGGCGGAGGAGGCTGTCCTCCCTGCGCACCGCCGTAAGCACCCCCGTACGCACCCCCGTACGAATCCCTGTACGCCCCGCCCTGCGCGCCCCCGTGCGCCCCGTCGGATCCCTGCGTGCCGTCTGTGCTCATCAGCTGTGGCTCCTCACATAACTCGCCCAGGCGGCCTGGAACTGGTTCTCTCCCATGCCCGTGGCGTCGCGCAACTGCTGGTCGAGCTGTTTGGGATCGCGGTAGTGGTCGGCGACGAACCGGAGCGCCGCGGAGGCTCCGCTCTTCTCGGCGATGAACCGGATGGCCAGGTAACTGACCGTGTAGTTCGTGCTCACCTCGCCCCCGCTCCCGGCCGACGTGGGCAGCGTGCCGCTGAACTTCTTGCCGGTGACGTCGTTGCGGACGCTCCACGCGCCGAGCTCGGTGTCGAAGCGGAACGCCACGAAGTCGGCGAAGCCCTCCACCACCCACCAGCGGGCGTTGGTCTCGGTGACGAAGGTGCCGGTGGCCTCCAGCGGCTGGACGATGGCGTGGGCGAACTCGTGGTGGGAGATCTCCTGCACGAGCTTGGGCCAGTACGTCGCGTTGGTGAAACGGCTGCCGGACGTGTCCATCTTGACCCGGGCGCCGCCGTATTCGAGGTCCTTCCGGTCCCCGCCGAAACCGGCGTCGAAGGTGGGCATCGCCACGCTCTGGCCGGCCTCCCAGTCGACGTACGGCGAGCCGTACAGGGATGAGTAGGTCTTGCGGTTCGGTTCGAGGACCGTGACGAATCCCGTCGGCGTCTCGGTGTCCTCGGGACCGTTCGCCTTCCACAGCTCGATGTCGTCGGCCGCCGCCTTCTCGATGTACGGCGCGTAGCGGTCCGTGTCGGCGGCGTGCTTCTTGTCCGAGATCGTGAGCGTGTGGGCCTTCTTGACGACGTGCATGTCCTCGTAGAGGTCCCAGGGAGCCGGGTAGAACACATAGCCCTTGGAGCCGTAGGCGCCTGGCGAGGGGCCCACCTTGGTGATCCGCGGCTCGGCGTCCTTCGACTCCCGCTTGATGATCCACCGGTACCACTCGGACACCGGCCGGACGTCCACGTCCTGGATCTTGTGGACGAAGGCGACGTCGAGGGCGACCGTGGCGCCGTCGCCGTACTCGTCCGTGGTCGATCCGGTCGTCTTGAGGACGGAGTACTCGGCCTGGGTGAAGGGGATCTTGCGCAGGTTCTCGAAGAGGTTCTTCTGCGTGTCCTTGGCCTCGCCCGCGAAGGGCGCGAGATACGTGTCCTCGTCACCGCTCCGCAGCGCCTGGCTACGGCCGTCGAGCAGCTCCTCGATGTCGTCCGGGCTGAGCAGTTGCTCGCCCTGCGCATCGCCGCCCGCGGTGGGCAACGCGCCGCCGCCGAGAGCCTGGTAGACGGCGAGACCGGCTGTTCCGAGCACGGCGAGCACGGCCAGGACGACGACACCGATGACGGCCTTCTTCAGGCCGCTCCCGGCACCATCGCCGCCCTTGCCATCGCCGCCCCTGCCACCACCCCCGGCTCCGCCTCCGCCGGGAGGCTGCTGTTGCGGATACGGCGCGTGGGGTGCCGTGGGCCAACCCGGCGCCGTGGCGGGCGGTTGCGGGGGATAGCCGTAGGGACCCGGCGCGGCCTGGGGCGGATAGCCGTGGGGACCCGGCGCGGCCTGCGGTGGATAACCGTAGGGACCCGGCGCGGCCTGGGGCGGATAAGGCACGCCACCCGGCTGCGACTGGGGCTGCTGCGGCGGCTGTTGCGGCTGTTGCGGAGACGGTGGCTGCGGAGGCGGTGCCCAGCCTCCCTGTCCCTGCGGATACGCGCCGCCCGGCCCTCCGGCCGGCGGAGGGTACGACATGAACTCCCACTCCCCGTGAGTCTCGATGATGCGTGGGAGCCCACAGCGAAATGGAACATGGCGCTCAAGTGATCAAAAGCTCCCCCGAAATGCTCATGACACCCTACAAGGCCGTCGGTTTCCGACTGGTGCCCCTGCTCGCCGTCTGCCTCATCCGGGCGGAAAAAGATGGTGATCCATACGGAAAAGACCGACGGGGGAGCTGTGGGCCGGTTGGGGTGATGGTGTGAACGACCGTGAGGGAACCATGGCCTCCGCGGGTACAACAGCGCCGTTACGGTCACAGAACAGACGTGTGGACGCGACAGTCGGCGGCCCTCCGTCTGGCCGAATCCTTACCAGGGATCGCTAGGGTGCGGGCCCTCTGCCGTCGTCACCCGGAGGTTCTCCCGCGATGCACATGGCCGGTGTTCCGCTCGCGGCCCCGCCCGGCGGCGTCGCCAACCCGGTCACCCTCGGGTGGATCGGCGTCGGCGTGGCCGCACTGGTGCTCGTGAACCTCCTCATGGCCTTCGGCTCCCGGCGTCGGCGCAGGCAGGTCCCGCCCGGGCAGCTCCGCGAAGAGCTGCGTGGGGAGATCCGCGACGGCGCCCCGAACGTGCGCGGGCACATCCGGGTCAATCCCGCCCGCTATCCCGGGATCTCGGCCGGAGAGGCCGAGACCATCGCCGGGGAAGAGGGATTCACCCGGCAGACCCACGGCACCAAGGGAATGTGGCTTTTCCTGCGCCGGGTCTCCGACTGACGCGCAGGACCGGAACACGGGGGAAGGAACATGGCCGATTTCAGGGTCAGTCTCGACGAACTGCGCAAGCTGAAGAAGAAGCTCGAGGACAGCCAGGCCCAACTCGACGAGGCGATGCGCCGGATGAAGGACACCGGGCCGAAGGACCTCGGCAAGCGTGTGCTCGACAAGGCATGCGAGGACTTCGAGGACGGCTGGGAGTTCGGGCTCGGCAAGACGCAGGAACGCATCAAGGTCCTCAACGACGCGCTTCCCGCCATCATCAGGGCCTACGAGCAGACCGAGCAGGAGATCCAGGGGGCGTTCCGGCACACCGGTGCCCAAGCCGGAGCCTCCGCCGGCGCCCATGCCAACGCCCATGCCGGCGGGGTGGCGAAGTGAGCGACGACTGGAGCGGCCTCGGCTGGAACCCCACCCCCGGCCACCCCCACCTGGCGACCAACCTCTCCACCAATCTGCTGCACACCGCCGAAACCCTGCAAACCACCTACGAGTTGCTGGACTCCCTCTCCAAGGAGAGCGCCTGGTGGTCCGGAGAGGCGGCGAAGGCGTTCACCGAGAAGGTGACGGACCTCCCCGACTACCTCAAGCGCGCCCACGACTCCCTCAGGGCCGCGGGCGGCGAGATCGCCAAGTGGAGCGACACCCTGCACGACCTGAAGGTCAGGGCCGGCCACTACGAGGCGGACGCCGAGGAGGCGCGCGGGAACGCCGACCGGGCAGAGCGGGACTACGAGACCGCCCGCTCCGACCCGGATCTGCGGCTGGCCGGGCAGATGTTCACCGACAGGGCTCAACTGGCCGAGGCCCAGGCCCGGTTGGACAACGCCAACAGTCGGCTGGAGAACGCGGGCAAGACCCTGGACGGCGCTCGCGGCCGCCTCCAGGACCTGATCGACGACGCCAAAAGGCTGGAGAGCCGGCACGGCGAACGAGCCCAGGAGCACGCCGACGCGATCCGCACGTACGCGAGCGAGTACGCCCCCGAGGGCGGAGCCTGGGAGAAGTTCAAGGACTGGTGGAACGAGCACGGCGGTGACCTGCTGACCGTCGCCGCCACGGTGGTCGGCATCGCCGCGATCTTCTGCCCCGTCCTCGCGCCCATCGCCATCGGCCTCAGCCTGGCCGCGGCGGCCCAGCACACCTACCAGTACGTCCGGAGCGGCAAGGACATGTGGCCGCCGACGTCGAAGAACCTCAGCGAGTGGGCCACTCTCGGCGGTGACCTGCTCGGCGCCGTGCCGGGTGTGGGCCCGGCCATCGACGGTACGAAGGCGGCGATCGAGGGAGGCAGGACCGCCTTCGAGGCGGCACGGGGCGCCGAGACGCTCGCCCGCACCGGCGCGACCGTCTCGCGGGCGGTGAAAGACGGCGGCGAGGCCTTCAACTGGGCGGCGAAGGCCGCGGATCCGTCCAACCCGCTCATCGCCAGGCCCGTCGAATGGGCCGCCGCGAAGCTCGGCTCCTCGTCCGCCGCCGGCGCGATGGCCGCGGACGTCACACAGGCCGTGGCGACCGGAGCCCTCGCCCTGCCCACCGCCATCACCCTCGACCCCGATTACACCGACAGGTGGGCGACACCCGCAACGAACGCGACCGTCGCGGGCGACGGCGTCATGGCGGGCGGACTCGCCGTCGAACCCCTCCAGAAGATCTTCGCCGTGGCCAGGGCCCTGTGACGGCCCGGCCGTCGGAGACCGCAGGCACCGGTCTGCCGCTGCCGCTCTGGTACACGCTGCCGGAGGGCTTCCGACCGGTCGAGCTCTCCGCCGATCCCGAAGAGCGCCTGGAAGCCCACTACACCGCGCTCGCCGAGCTCTGCCCCGACGCGACGACCGGGCAACTGGTCGCGAGCGCCCTCGGTTTCGAGGCCGCACTGGGCAGACTGGTCGCGGACGGCCTGGTCCACTTCAGCTCCTTCGTGCTGCGCACGGACGACGACCTGCTCCTCACGGGGATCTGCCAGATCTCCGTGACCGACCGCCCCGCCGGGGACCCCCACCTCTACCCGCACAGCGCGTTGCGCGCCCACCCGGACCAGCCGGGCACACACAAGGGGGTCGTCCCGCTGCCGGCCGGACTCGCCGCGGTCGTGGTGGCGGACCAGGCCGTCACGGTCCCCGGGGCGCTGTTCGGCGTCGAGGGGGAGAGCACCTCGGCCGTCCGCACCGCCACGTTCCACCTCGCCTTCCCACGGGTCCCGCAGGCGGTGGTGGTCTCCCTGTCCACCGAGGTCTTCGAGGCGGAGGAGGAGTTCCTGGAACTGGCCACGCTGGTGGCCGCCGGGATCTCCTTCACGGCCCCGAGGCCGGACCCGCTCCCGAAGGCCGCCCCCGTCGCGGCGAGCCCTTTCGGATAGGGCGTCCCTGAGGCCTCAGCTCACCCGCAATTCCCAGAGCTCTCAAAGCTCCCAGAGCGCGTCCAGCCGCAGCCGTACGGCACACAGCCCCTCGGTGTCCCCGATGACCAGCAGGCCCTCGGGGGTCAGCGCGAGGGCGTCGCAGTCGCGCAGCCAGGGCAGCACGCGAACCCTGCCGGAGAACACGTGCCACAGATGCAGTTCGCCGTCGCTCCAGGCCACGGCGAGCACCGCACCGGCGGAGGTGTCGGCGGCGGCGAGCGCGGTGACCCGGTACCGGCGCTGCTGCACCGGTACCGGCATCGGCTCGGCCGAGGTCTCCCACAGCCGCACCGAGCCGTCCGCCCCGGCGCTGAAGGTGAGCGTCAGACCGTCGGCGGTGTCGACGCAGGTGACGGCCGTGACCGGCTGTTCGTGCACTCGGCAGGAGCGCGGGACGTCCTGGTACTCGCCCAGGGACCACACGTGCACCGTGCCGCCCCGGTCGCCGACGACCACGTACGGGATCCGGGTGCCGCCGCTGCCGAGCGCGGTGACCAGTGAGTCCTCCCCGGCGAGCGCGGCCGAACCGTGGTGCTCGGCGATGCGCTCCAGGGCGAAGGCGGTGGTCGGGTCGTCCTCCGGCGCCCACGGCAGCAGCGCGTCGGCCCGGTCGTCGAGCAGCAGCGTCGAGCGGGCGTCGCGCGGGGCGACGGAGGCGGGCCGCACGAAGGCCGCGCCGGAGGCGGGGTGCACGCCGGTCTGGGCGCCCGTGTCCACGTCGTACGTCCTGAGCCGCCCTCTCACGTCGGCCGCCAGGAGTCCGCGCCCGGCACCCGGCAGAAGCGCCAGCGCGGTCACCGGGAGGTCGGGTCGCGCCCACACGGCGGACCACCAGTGCCGGTGGGCGAGGGGACGCAGGAACTCGGTCAGGGACGGGTCGGTGTCCACGGCTGCGGCATGCAGCACGGCGGCGCGGCCGGTGCTGTCGTCGTCCTGGGCCGTCAGCTTGGACGCGGCACGCTGCCACACCCGGCGTAACTGCCCAGGTACGGGGATTCGTTCGTCGGCGAGGACGGCGGTGAGGGCGGGCACCGAGCCGTGCACCAGGAATCCCGGATCACACAACAGGCCGCGCACGGCGGCTCCTTGGTCGTCGGCACACAGCGCGGCGTCGAGGATGTGCCGGAGGACCGAGGTGGGTGCCAGGGCCCAGTCCGGTCGGTCGTCGACGGTGTGCGGGACCGTCGCGACGAGGTCCGCGAACGACTGCCGGTCGGTGTCGGGGCGTGCGGTGGCGCCGCCGCCCACGTCGATGATCTCGGCGGCTTCCGCGGGCAGCAGACCGGATTCGCCGACCTCCACGACCGCGCGCACATGGGGGAGGGACAGCAGGGGCTCCAGCAGCTCGGCGACCAGGGTCGCCGGTGCCGCCGCGGGCAGATCCACGGGGCCCGCCCCGGCCCGGTGCAGATCCGGGACGAGCAGCAGGACGGGTCGCTCGTCCCGGCTCATCCGGTCCAGCAGCCGTGCCGGGGCGAGCGGGCCGTAGCCGAGCTGGCGCCCCGCCGCCCACGCGAAGGACTCGGCTGTCAGCCCCTCGGCCAGGACAGTGGCGTGGACGGTGGTCGCGGGGTGGCCGGCCGACCCGGCCAGGAACCAGGCGAGCAGCCGGCTCTTGCCGCTGCCCGCGGGACCGCGCACCAGACACAGTCGGCGCCCGGCCCCGCCGGCGTCGCCCGCCCAGTCGAGCAACTGCCGCCCGGCGGCCCGCTCCTGGTCGTCCAGTGGCGGCCAGGAGGCGATGTCCGGTGTGGTCGTACCGGCGGTCATGGCGTACTGCTTCCCCTCATCGGTTGTGCTCCCGCGTCCTGCGACGGCTCCACGACGGCTGCTCCACGACGGCTGCTGCTCGACGGCTCCACGACGGCTGCTGCTCTACGACTGCTGTTGCTCGGCGGCCTCGCTCAGCAGCCGGATGCCCTCGGCACGGGACTCGGCCGTCTCGCCGTAGGGGAAGTTGTGTGTCAGCTGGGCGTCGGGGAAGACCTGTCCGAGCCACAGCGAGCAGTAGTGCCCCGGCATGAAGCACGCCTCCAACTCGGTGTGGATCCGCAGCACTTGCTCGGGCTCGACACCCGCGGCCCGCAGCCGGGACCAGAGTCGCTCCTCCGGGTGGACACCGATTCCGCCGGCCTGCGTGACGATCTGCTTCTCGCCCTGGCCGTCGACGATCTCGAACGCGGTGAACCACTCCGCGCTCGCCGTGTCCCGGATGTCGTCGAGGACGAGCGGCCACCAGTTCTCGCGTCCCGCGAAGGCCTGCGGATCGCGGGTCCGCAGCCGCTGCCCCAGCTGCGCGAACACGGCGGCGGCCTCCTGCGGCTCCTGAGTTCCGAGGATCTCGGAGAGGGCCCGGTCCAGCAGCACGAGCGACTCGGCGAACGCCTCTGGGCTGGAGTTGACGAACCTCGACTCTTCTGCCCAGTCGAGGAGTACGGCCCGTACGACACCCTCGGGGTCCGCGCAGATCTCGAAGCCGCTGTCCGAGCCGAGCCGCGCCCAGTCCCGGCAGGACTCCGCCATGATCTGCCGACCCACTGCCTCGGCGTACTCCCCCAGTTGTACGGCATCGTCGGGAGCGGTGACGAAGTACGGCCCGACCTGGAGGGGAACCACGACCTCCGCCAGCCGGCGCACGCTCGCGGGCGCGTCGAGGACGTCACCGGTCGCCTCCTGCCGGAAGTGCCGGACGCCGTTGTCGGGGACAGTCATGGAGGGCTCCGCCTTATCGTGCTTCGGGGAATTCGACGTACTCCAGGATGTCGTGCCAGCGCGATCGGGTCACCGCCAGGGCCTCCGGATCGATCTCCCGCATCCGCTCGGTCAGCCGGCGGGCCGCTCCCTCGGGGTCGAGGGTCTCCTGTTCCGACGCGAAGTCGTAGTTCGGGCGTTCCTCCTCCAGCAGGTGGAGAAAGTGCGCGAAGGAGTTGAGGTCCTTGTTCAGCGGACGGCTGTCGGACGTGTCACCCGGCAGGCACTGGACGACCCCGGTGACCCCGTCCAGGGCGATGTCGTCGTAGGGGACCGAGCCGAGCAGGAGCCAACTCTCGGCGCCCTCGGGCAGATTGGTCCACCGCTCGCGGAGGTCGGGGTAGCAGGCGCCGAGCGTCCTGGTCTGTTCCGGACTCCCGTCCACGAGGTCGAACCAGGGATTGGGGCGGGACGGAAGGCCGACATCGCGCAGGAACCGTGCACTCGGCCCGTGCTGAACGTTCGCCACCACGGCCTCGGGAAACGTGATGAGTTCATCCGGACCGAACTCGGTCTCCAGGGCTTCCCGGTCGATGGGGGGTGTCATCCGGTGATCTGCCTGTCTCGTGCCTCGGGGTGGCCGACGGACTCGGTCTAGCCGATGGACTCGTACACGTTCGAGAGAACGACATCCCACGCGGGCATGCGCGGGGCGTTCTCGGACTCCCAGTCGAACTCCTCCGACCAGGCGGGCTCCACACCCTCGAACGGAAGTGGATCGGCGCGGATCATCCGCTCCCGCAGCGACACCGCGACGCCCTCCGAATCGGGGATCTCGTCCGACACGGTGAAGTCGTAGTTGGGACGTTCGAGCTCCAGCAGATAGGTGAAGTAGACGAATGAGTCGAGGCTCTGGTTGATCGGGTAGGTACCCGGCTCGCCGTCCGGCAGGCAGTGCACCGTCCCGGACACGGGGTCCAGGACCACGACGTCCTCGAAGATCTCCCCGATGACGAGCCAGTTCTCCCAGCCTTCCGGCATGTCCTTGTAGTCGGAGAAGTAGCGGAGTTCCGCGCAACGGCGAAACCTGTTGGGGGTCTCCCCCTCGAAGAGGGCTCCGTCGATCACGAAGAAGGAACTCCGGTCGTCCGGAAGGCCGACTCCGGTCAGAACCGAGCGGGCCGACTCGTGAAGTTCCGCGGGCAGCTTTCCCGCTTCCAGCGTCACAAGCCGCTCGGGGGGGAAGACCGACTCCATCATCGCGCGGTCGACAAGCTGGGGCATTTTCTGTCCTGTCGGTTATTTCACCATCACTGCTGCTGGGCAGGGCATTTTATCGGGAGCTGCCACCCCGGGTCAATTTCTACTTCTTTTTCGGATTGATACCGGCGAGGTATCGCTCCATTTCGTCGTTGCCTTTTTGTTTTGATTCCGCCGTGTGGCCGTACTCCACGGTGTGCGAAACCTTCACGCCATCCGGCAGGTGCTCCGATATCCAGGCACTGCAGTCCTTGGCGCCAGGGCCTGTAGTGCATGGCTCACGCTCCGTGTAGAGCTCTGTCATTCCTTTCTCGGTGCCGTTGTTGAGGAATGGGATACCGACCTGACGTTCCGAGTGGGAGGAGGGCCACTTGCTGCGGCCGACGAGTATGAACTCGTTTTCCGCACCCGGCTCGCCGTACCGCGCCGCAGCGTAGTTCCGACTCGAGAACTTTCCTTTTCGTGTCTGGCCGTAATCCTTGTTCGCATCACGTGCCATACGTGTGGCCTGCGACAGATCGGTGCTTCCGAAGGCGACCTGCTCCGACGACTTCCTCTTCCGGTCCGCCGCGTCGGGAAGCCGGTAGTCGGCCGCGACCCGCCGCCCCACGTTGTCGTCGCTCTGGAGATTCAGCGGGGTGAGACGCTCCCGGTCCTTGTCGGTCAGATCCTGGTGGCCCGAGGAGGTGAGCCGGGTGACCTTCCCCTGGTCGTCCACGTGGTAGACGTGTTGCTTGCTGATGCCCTGGAGCTTGGTCGCGACGTCGTCGTCGTTGTCCCGGTGGTTCTTGGCCATCTTGCGCAGGCCGTCGGTCATGCTCTCGCCGAGATGGTCGGCGGAGCGCTTGACGCCCCGGCCGATGCCCTCCACGACCTCGTCCAGCATGGGGTCGAGAGCGCTGGTGAGCGGGTCCTTGCCGCGGGCGCGGCCGTGCGAGGACTTCGCGCGGGACAGCTTGCCGCCCGCACCGTCACGGATCTTGTCGCCGGCGCCCTTGAGCTTGCCGCCGGCCCGCTCGTAGGCCTCGGGGTCCATGCTGAACTGGCCGCCGCCCGCGCCCGCGCCCGACCCGGAGCCGCCGGAGCCTGTGCCGCCGTCCGCACCGGCCAGTTGCATCGACCCGCCCACGCCGCCGTCGGCGCTGGCCAGCTGCATGCCCCCGCCCGACTTGAGGCTGTCGACGCCCTCGTCCAGGCCTTCCCGGCCCGCCTTCGCGGTCTGGCCGAGGTCGACGCCGTTCTGCGTCCCCAGGGCGTTTCCGCCCAACTGCACCACCAGGTCACCGGCCATCGCGCCGAGGGCCTGGAATATCGGTCCCGTCGCGACCTCGATGATCCGCGAGGCGATCTCCTCGCACACCTCCTGGAAGATGCGTTTCACCGCGATCCGGGTGGCCTGCGTACCAGCGATGCCGCCCAGTGTCGACAGGCCCAGAGTGACCGGGGCGGCCGCGATGGCGGCCACTATCTCGGCGGCGAGGATGCCGAGTTGGGCGATCGCCGCGATCTTTGCGCCCTCGATCAGTACGGCGACGGCGTCCAGCGCGGTCCCCGCCACTCGTCCTGCCTCGGCGAGGTTGGTCAGATGGGTGCCTTTGACGAGGTCCCAGTGCTTCTCCAGAGCCTGGATCGCCAGGCCCTCGTTCGTCCCGATCAGATCCGTGATCGCCTGGTGCGCGTCCGCCGCACCGTCATCGATGCTGTCGGCGAACTCCCGCATGGCCTGGGCCATGTCGCGGTAGTCGTCCTCGTCGACGTTGGGCCAGCTGATGCCTATCAGGTCCAGGGCCGCATCCAGCTCGCTCGGCAGGACTACACCCACAAGGACCCCCGCTCGAAAGTTAGTTGGGAAAACGTAACTTTGAACGACTCGGGGGAACAAGTTGACCGGGAGTCACATGACTTGATCTGTGGCCCAGTTGGCGCAGACCTTTCCGAACGGAACCTGTGGGCGCGGAATTCCGTCGCTCCCGTACGGGCGAGCCGTTAGCCTCCGCGGGAGGTGAGGGGAGCCCGGCATGGAGACTGCGCGCGTACGGACCGACCGACTCGGTGTACTGCTGGACCAGTTCGACTGCGTCAGGGAGCGGGCGCAGGTACGGCTGGAGGGGCTCGGCGACGAGGAGTACCTCTGGGAGCCGGTGCCCGGCTGCTGGTCGATCCGGCGCCGGAGCGAGGCGGTGACGCCCCGGGCGTACGGTCCCGGCGAGTGGGTGCTCGACAAGGGCGCCCCGGACATCCCGGCCGGTGAATACGCCGAGGTGGCCCGGCAGGCAGCCGACGGCATGAGCGTCGACAAGATCGCCGAGGACTGGAGCGTGAGCGTCGCACGGGTCGAGGAGGTCCTCGCCCACACCGGCCCGGTGGAACCCGACATCACGCCGGTCACGACCATCGCATGGCGACTCGGACACCTCCACTCCTGCTTCGCCGGCGAGTGGGAGTGGACCTTCGGTGAACGCCGCACGGATCCCCATGAGTTGGTCGACTTCACTCCCTCGGCGGCCCTGGCCCAGCAACGCTTCTGGTCCCTGCTCGACCGCTGGCGCGAAGCGGTGGGCGGGGTCACCGAGGAACAGCTCGACACGATCGGCTTCTCCCAGTACCCGTACGGCTCCGCCCCCGACGAGCCGTACATCTCCGTGCTGTGGGGCTCCAACCTGGAACTCATCCACCACATGGCGGAGATCGCGCTGCTGCGGGACCTGTGGCAGGCCAGGGCCGACCGGACGCCGTCGTAGCGTCCGGGAGTTGACCCTGGACGCCTGGCCGCCCGCCCGGGCCACCGCCCCACCGCCTCCCGGAGTCGATGCCGAAGCCCTCCACGGAGCAACTCTCAGGGGGAGGTCCTGTGAACGTCCGGTGGGTGAGTCGTCGGCGAACCGGCCGACACAGGCCCCGCCCCGCGACACGGCCGACCGAGCTTTGAGATTCTGGCGCTCGTCATCGTCAACGGCATCGACAGTTGGGCGGCCATGAATCACAGCAGCCAGGAATGGTCCTCGCGGGGGCAGCAGCCGGGGCCACCGCAGACACCGGGACAGTACGGTCAGGCCCCCACCCCGGCGTCGTATCCGAGCCCCGCGTCCGAGACCAGGATCGAGATCGACAGCAAGCGGCTGCGCGCGTACGCCCGGACCAAGGCGGGGGAACAGACGCTCACCGTGCGTTCGGCGGGCGAGGAGACGAAAGGCACCCCGCTCGCGTACGTCCACGTACCTCAGGACGGCCCGGACGGTGGGCGTCGGGCGCGACCGCCGTTCACCGTGAGCGGCCTGAACTCCGAGCCCCTCTGCTCGGTCCGTTCCAGCGGGCCGGGTGCGTACGAGGTGTACGGCGGGGACGGCGCGTTGATCGGCCGCATCACGCGTCAGGACGGACGGGCGCTGCCCTGGCCGCGCCGCCCGCGCTGGACCGTGCAGGCGGTGACCGGCGCCGGGCCTCTCACCGCGAAGCGCGGAACCCCGGCCGGGTGGGCGCTGTTCACCCTCTTCTCCCCGGTCTACCTCGTCATCTGGGCGCTTGGGGCGCTCCAGGGGCTGGTGCCGCTGTTGTTCGGCGACAAGGACGAGGCGAAGAAGGAGTCGGCCTGGGACCTCGGCCTTCCGAGCCGCGCGCTGTGGCGTGCCTCGGGCGATTCCGAGGTTGTCGTCGACTACCGGGGCGGCGGCATCTTCCACTTCGCGCCATCGCGGCTGGACCCCCGACTGACGTACGCGCAGTCCGTGCTGCACGTGTGGGACGGCGTGTGAACCGCGGTCCTCACATGTTGGCGACCGCGAACATCCTCAGCTGTCCCCGAGGTTGACCCTCCGATAATCTGTGCGCCGGCGACTGGATCACGACAACGGGGAGACACGGGGATGGCGGACTTCCAGATCGATGTCGATCGCATGAAGACCCTGATCAACCGGCTGGACCAGGTGGACGACCGCATGCGCGGCGCCCAGGAGCGGCTCAACAAGGTCGGTCCCAAGGGTCTGGGCACGGACGGTCTCGACAACGCCTGCGACGACTTCCAGGACGACTGGGGCGACGGCATCAAGCGGATCGCCGACGGTGCCAAGCAGCTCCACGAGGGGCTGAAGAAGACGCTCGAGTCGTACGAGTCGACCGACCGGGAGCTGCAGAAGGGCTTCAGCCAGAAGTAGTTCCGGCCACCGCCGGTACGACAACTCGCACACGCACACAACGGGGAGAAGACGATGGGGATGTTCGACGATCCCAACTGGCCCGGACTGACGTTCAACCCGGCCAAGGGCGACCTGCACACGATCGAGTCGCTGGCGTACGACGTGAAGACGGTCGGCGACGAGCTCGACGAGATGCGCGAGATGCTCGTCGGCATCGGCAAGACGGACGGCATCTGGGACGGCGAGGCCGCCAAGAAGTTCCAGGAGAAGATCGGCGAACTGCCCAAGTACCTCCAGCAGGGCCACGAGTCGATGAACGCCTGCTCCCGGGCGCTCAGGGGCTGGCACGACGAGCTGGAGACCATGCAGCGCCAGGCCAAGAACCTGGAGGAGCGCGCGGTCGAGGCCCGCAAGCGGCTCGACCAGAAGAACGCCGACGTCGACCGGGTCAACGTCAAGATCGAGGGCGCGATGTTCCAGCAGCTCACCGAGCAGCAGGCCAAGGCCCTCTCCGAGGAGGCCGACTCCGCCTCGCGCGCGGCCCAGGACGCCGCGACCGACCTCAAGCTCCTCATCGAGAACGGCGAGGCGCTGCGCAAGTACTGGGAAGAACAGGCCGCGAAGGCCGAGAAGGCCATCCGCGAGGCCGCGAACAACCGGCCGCCGGACATCAGCGTCTGGGACAAGATCACGGACGGTCTGAAGGGTGCCTGGGACGGCTTCAAGAACTTCCTGATCGACAACGCCGACCTGTTCTCCACCATTTCCAGCGCACTGGCCGCGGCCGCGATCGTCGTCAACGTCATCCCGGTCGGCGGCCAGGTCGCCTCCGCGATCCTGGGCGCGGGCGCCATCGCCTTCTCCGGCGCCGCCATGGCCGGTCACTGGATGGGCGGAGCCTCGCCGTTCAAGATCGGCATGGACGCGTTCGGCATGCTTCCCGGCATCGGCGCGGCCAAGGGCCTGTTCACCGGCATCAAGGCGGGAGCGAAGGGCGCCAAGCTCGCCGCCGGCCTCACCCAGGGCGGCAAGGGTCTGATGCAGGGCATCAAGAACGGTGTCATGTCGACGCAGATCAACAAGCGGATCCTGGGCCCGCTCGGCAAGGCCCTGCCCGAATCGGAGGTCTGGAAGATCTCGCTCCCCACGAAGGCGGGCAGCGCCCTCTTCGGCACCGGGAAGCTCATCTTTGGCGGCGACGACGGTGGCAGCCAGCCCGCGGTGTCGACGCACCCGACCCCGGCGAACCCGAGCCAGCCTTCGCCGGTCCGGACGATGCCGTACCCCGCCACGGGTGACAAGTTCCTCCAGACCCTGGCGGCCTGAGCGCGATGACCGAAGTCACCACTGTCACGGCAGATCCCGAGGGCCGGCGCGGCGACCTCCACGTCGGCTGGGTCATGCCCCCGTTCTTCCACGAGCTTCCCGTGGACGCCGAGGACGTCGACGAGGCCGGCGAACGCCTCGGCGAACTGGTCAGGACGATCCTCGCGGAGGGCAGCGAGGAAGACCAGATCGCGATGTTCGCCCTCTACTTCCAGATCACCGCCCAACTGGCGGAAGCGGGGGCCGAGTACGCCGGCTTCTGCCTCATGGACATGGACGGGCGCCGGAGCACCGCCACCGTCGCGGTCTACCGCATGTCGCTGACGAAGATCGCGGCCGGCGAGGCGCTGTCGGAGGCCTACTCCGCGCTGCGCCGGGCCTATCCCGACGACGACGTCCAGATCAGCACCCTGCCCTCGGGCAAGGGGGACAGCCAGGCCGTCGTACGGATCGGCGCCGCGCCGTTCACGATCACCGCCGAGGCGTCCCCGACCGGCGAACCGCTGGAAGTGCCCCGCGGCCAGATCCAGGTCTACATCCCCCTGCCCAACGACGCCGACATGCTGGTGTTCGAGCTCTCCACGCCCTCCATGGAGGACTGGGACCTCTACTCCGAACTGTTCGCGACGATCGTCCGGACGCTGGACTGGGCCACCGAGGAGGAGGCCGAGATGGCCGCCGCCCTCTCCCAGGCCCAGCCGGTCCCGGACGTGGCGCCCGACCCGGCCGTGGTCCAGGAGCTCTACGCCCACTCCAGCCGGATCCTGGACGCCCTCGGCGTACGGGGTCGGATGGACGAGGGCAACGCGGTGTCCGCGGTCACCTGCGTCGACTGCTGGTCCAAGGGCCTCAGGTCGGTGTGCACGGCACGCCACCACTGGCAGATCGACGGTGTCGAGGACGTGGAGCTGGCCGTCGCCGTCGGGCGGCTCGAAGAGACCTTCCAAGGGCAGGGCTGGCTCAAGGTGTCGGGAACACCGGGCCAGAGCGTGTCCCTGGCCGCGGACGGTGGGTCGGGGCACCGCGTCAACGTCACGCTGATCGCCGGCCGCCAACGGCTCGTCGTGGAGGTGATCGCTCCTTGCACACGGATCGTGCGGGGGCCGGTCGACTCCGCCTTCGGATAGAGGCCGACCCTAGGAGGCGGCCGCATCATGGACGACAACCCCAGTGATCTCCTGCCGATCGGCGCGCACGCACTGTCCGCGGACCCGCGACTCGCCGACGCCGTACGGCAGGCGGGAAACACCTACGGATACGACTACTTCGACGACGGAGCGGTCAGAAAGACCCTCGCCGAACACGAGGCCGCCCTACGACGGCTCGGGCGCGGAGGACTCGTCTGGGCCGGCTCCCTGGGGACCGCCGTCGGGATCGTCTGGCTGATATGGGCCGCGGCCGGCAAGCCGGACAACATGGCGGTGGCGGTAGCACCCCCGGCGGCTCTCCTGGTCCTGGCGCTGGCCGCCTTCGTCCAGGTCAACCTCCAGGGCAGGCGCAAGCTCCGCCATCCCTTCCTGGAGGGATACCGGCACGTCCTCGCGGCGGCGCTGGCGCACGGCGCCCCCGTGACCTACGTGCCCGCCTGGCTGACCGGCCGAGGCGGCGCGGCACTGGACGTGGCCCCGCTGCCGACCTACACCACACCGGCCGGGGGCCCGTCCACCGGCGCAGGAGCAACGCGTGTGGCCCCGCCGCCCAAGCCGGCCGAGGTCGAGGAGTACGAGCGGATCGCCGACCACGGCGGCTGGCACGACGAGGCGGGCTGGATCCTCGTCGTCGCGGGAGCCGTCGGCGTGGGCTACGCCGTGGTCAAGGACATGCCCGCGGCGTACGCGTCGGTACTGCTCATCGCCCTCGGCATCTGGACCTGGCTGGCCGGACACCGCCTCGGCAGACGGCAGAGGGAACTGTCCGGCGAGGCCCTCCGTTACCTCGACGCGTTGACCAGCGCCCAGGCAGCCGGAGCACCTGTGCACGAACTCTCCCCACCGCTCCGCAAGCTCCTGGACGCACGGCTGTGACAGCCGCCAGGTACACGGCGGTGGCGGCACCCTCCCCGGGCGCCGCCACCGCCGTACGCACAACCGCTCAGCCCCTCAACCGACCCGCGCCCCCGCCGCCCTGGCCCGCTCCCGGGCCTCGGGGCTGACACCGCGTCTGCGGGCCGACGTCCGGTCGTCCACCGCCGTGCGCTGGGCCACCCCGAACAGCCGGCGCGGGCCCGGTACGGCGACCACGCCGAGGAAACGGGGGTCGCCCGCGAACCAGACCCGGTCGACCTCGCCGGCCTTCACCTTCCGGACCCAGAAGGTGTATCCGCTGCCCAGGAAGCTGCCGTAGCCGAGGGAGACGGTGTTGTCCGGGCGTTCGGGGTCCGTGAAGGAGAACCGGGTGGTGCCGTTCTTCGCGGTCGACGCGGCTCCGGGTACCGACTGCCACGGGTAGACCTTCAGGATCCGGCGCAGCGACCGGATGCCCAGGACCCGTGCCGTGCTGAGCATGGCCAGGTAGATCAGCACGAACAGGGCCGGGAAGAGGACCCAGAGCGTCCACACGGGCGTCAGCAGCACCGCGTACAGCCAGGCCACGAAGGCCCCGAGCGACAGCACGAAGGCACTGAGCCGGAACGCGGCCGTACGGCGCCAGGCCCGCCGGGTGGCCGGGTCCTCGTAGGCCGTCTTCGTCAGGGGAACGTCCACTGCGTCTGTCTCCATCGGGATCAGCCGAAGACCGCGCGCACGGACGCCTCGACCTCGGACTCGGGAATCTGCGCCTTGAACTCCTCGGGGAGCGGATTGTCGAAGCTCACCATCTCCGCCATGGCACGGTGGATGTCACGGTAGTGCTCGCGGGCGTCGACGGCGGTCGTCGTCAGCGTGAGGATCGCGAGGTTCCGCCCGTCCGGGAAGGGCAGGTACGCGGTCGCCTCGTACAGGGACCGCTGCCGGGCATCGGCTTCCGCCGGAAGTTCCACCAACGCCTCGGTGAACGCGCCCGGCCCGCAGGGCAGGTCCGCGACGGCGACCGGCAGGGCATTCTCCCGGGCGGTCGCCGCCTGGGCCGCCGCCAGCTTCGGCGGGGTCCACGGGATCTCGCGCCGGGCGAGCACGACGACCGACTCCAGCATGGTGCCGTCGTCCCCCTCGTGCGCGCCGATGGCGAAGCTCACCACGCCTTCCCGCCGCATCTGCGAGGTCAGGGCCCGGGCCTCGGCGAGCTGCTCCAGGAAGCCGGACCGCTGCTCCTGAGGGACCAGCTCCAGGAGGGAGTCGACCGCCTCGACGACCCTCGCGCCCTCGGGGGACTCCGGATCGGCGAACAGGTTGCGGAAGGGGACCTCCACATAGCCGGGTGCGAGCGCGAACCACAGGTCGCAGCCGCGCTCCATGGCCGACTCGTCGATGGCGTACTCGAACTCGTCCGTGTCGTCGGTCATGAGTTCCACTCCTTCAGTGCGTCGCGCCGAACAGGATCTTCAGCGTCTTCAGGGCGGTGGCACCATGGCCGGCCCCGTCGAAGCTGCCGGCCCGGACACCGTCCGCCCCGGTCGCCGCGTTCTCCGCGGCGGGGTTCTTGATCTCGTCCCACAGGTTCTTGGCCACGCCGTACGTCCCGGTGAGCGCTCCCGCGCCGGAGACCGAGACGTCGATGATCTTCGCCGCCGAGGACGGGTCGGCGGCGCCCTTCACCAGCCAGGTGGTCAAGGGGTTCTCGGCGGCGTGGATGCGCTGCGCGGCCAGCCAGGTCTTGCCGCCCGCGCTGCTCAGCCGCTCGCCCAGGGTGAGCGCCTCCGCTCCGGCGCTCGCCGAGCGCGCGGCCCCGTTGACCCCGCGTGCGACGGCACCGACGCCCGGCACCATGCCGAGGCTGTCGCCGACCACGCCCACCGCGTTGCTCCAGAAGTCCGCGTCGAACTCCCCCTTGGTGAAGCCGTCCTTGAGCGACGCCCGCACCACCGGGTTCGACAACCGGCTGATCAGCGTCGCCGCGCTCGCCGCAGCCGCGACCAGCAGCAGGATCGGGCCGACCGGCACGGCGAAGAAGAGCGCCGCGAGGCCCGCGATGGCCGCGATCGTGCCGAGGATGTCGGTGAGGTTGTCGCCGACCCAGTCCATGGCCTTCTCGAACCAGTTCGGCTCCTCGGGGGCCAGCTTGTCCGTGGAGTCCCGCAGCACCCGCGCCTTGCCGCGGGCCTCGGTGCCGTGCTCCTCCTGGAGCTCCTGGGCCTTCCTGATGACGTCGTTGTAGGCGGTCCTGGCGTTGGTCACCGCCTCGCGTGCCTTGGTGAGCTCTTCGGTCGCCCGGTCCAGCCGCGCCTGCGCGTTCTTCAGCTCGGCGTCGTCCGTGAACGTCTTGCCCGCCAGCTTGAGATCGGGGTTCGCGGAAGCGGTCTTCTCCTGGCTCTCCGCGGTGTCGATCTTCCCCTTCGCGTCCTTGGCGTCGCCGTCGAGAGCCCGCGCCCGCTGCTGGTAGCCGTCGAGCGCCTTCTGCCAGTCGGCCAGCGCGGTGGCCGCCCTGGTGATGGAGGAGTGGGCGTTCTTCAGGTTCGTCGGCAGCGCCCCGTCGAGCTGCTCACGGAAGGCGACCGCCGCGTCTCCCTCCCAGTCGCCGCCCGAGCGCAGGTTCTCGATCATCTTGTGGGCGTCGGAGATGGTCTGCGCCGACTTCTGGAGCCGAGACGTCAGTTCCGACACGACCGACACGCTGCCCGGTGCCGGGTCGAATCCCAGAGACGGATAGGAGCTCACTTGCCGCCTCCCTGTGCCGCCGCCTTGCGGAAGCCCTCTTCGAGGGCGTGGTCGACCTCGTCGTAGTTGGCCTTGCTCTGACCCACGCTGTCCGCGAACTTCCCGGTCAGCTCGGCGATCTGCTCGGAGCCGTACTTCCAGTGCTCGTGGAACTCGGCGCAGGCGTCATCCAGCTCCTTGGTGCCGATGCCCTCCGCCGACACGTCCTGCATCCACTTGCGGACGTTGTCGAGTTCCGCCTTCGCGTCCTCCAACGTCTTTCTGAAACGCCCCAGTTCGGCGGTGTCGGTCTTGAAGTAGTCCGTCACAGCTTCTCTCCCCGTTCGACAGGTTTCTTCACAACGACAAAGAGGGGCGGACCGCAGCCACGGCCCGCCCCCCCCACGAGCAGGCTCAGCTCTCCGGCAGGTATCCCGTCTGGACGAGCTGACCGCTCGACCGGCGGGAGATGAACTGGCCACGGCCCTGCGGCTGCGGAGTGGCCTTGATGTTGTTGAACACCGGGCCCTCCGACGGGTCGCCCGACAGCACGATGCCCTGCGCGCCCAGCTCCTTGATCCGGGTGAGGACCGGCTCGAAGGAGGAACGCGAGGCACCCGAGGTGGAGCGGGCCAGGATGATCCGCAGACCCAGGTCACGCGCGAACGGCAGGTACTCCAGGAGCACCGACATCGGGTTGCCCATCGACGTGGCGACGAGGTCGTAGTCGTCGATGAAGATGAACGCGTCGGGCTCGCTGTACCAGGAGCGGTTGCGCAACTGGTCCGGCGTCACGTCCGGGCCGGGCATGCGGCGGCTCATCGAGCCGGCCAGCGACTCCATGACCTCCTGGAGCTGCGGACCCGAGGCGCAGTACTTGTACATGTGGCTCTCGGGCACCTGTCCGAGCAGCGCGCGCCGGAAGTCCGAGACCACGAACAGCGCCTTGTTCGGGGCGTACCGCTCCGAGATCTGCTTGGCCATGAACCGCAGCAGCGAGGACTTGCCGGACTCGCTCTCGCCGTAGATGACGAACAGCGGGTCGGTCTCGAAGTCCACGAAGACCGGCGAGAGGGTGAGCTCGTCGACGCCGATCGCGACACCGCGGCTGCCGAAGTCGCCGCCGCCGGGCAGCTCGGACGCGTGCAGCATCGTCGGGAGCATCCGCACCTTCGGGGCCACCGGGCCCTGCCAGGCGCTGTTGACGCTCTGCACGAGGTGCGCCATGCCGTCGGCGAGGTCCTCCACCTGCGTCGAGCCGTCGATACGGGGCGTCGCGGCCAGGTAGTCCAGCTTCTCCGGGGACAGACCGCGACCCGGCTTGCCCATCGGCACGTTCTCGGCGCGCTTGCGGTCGAACTCCGACTCCATCGCGTCACCGAGCCGCAGTTCGAGCCGGCTGAGGATCTGGTCGCGCAGCGCGGGCCGCATCTCGGTGTAGCGGGTGGCGGTGATGATCAGGTGGACACCGAAGCCGAGACCACGGGTCGCGATGTCCGCGATGACCGGGTCGAGCATCTCGTAGTCGTTCTTGAACGTCGCCCAGCCGTCGATGATGAGGAAGACGTCACCCCACTGCTGGTCGGGGTAGTGCCCCTGCGCCCGGCGGCTGCGGAAGGTGCCCATGGAGTCGATGCTCTTGGAGCGGAAGAACTCCTCACGGGCGTTGAGGATGCCGTGCACCTCCGCGACCGTACGGCGGACCTTCTCCTGGTCCAGACGGGAGGCGGCGCCGCCCACATGGGCGAGGTTCTCCAGCGCGAGCATGCCGCCGCCGCCGAAGTCGAGGGCGTAGAACTGCACTTCGGCAGGCGTGTGCGTGAGCGCGAACGACGTGATCATCGTGCGCACGAGCGTCGACTTGCCGGACTGCGGACCACCCACGATCAGCGCGTGGCCGGCGGAGCCCGACAGGTCCGCGTACATCACGTCACGGCGCTGCTCGAAGGGCTTGTCGACCAGACCGACCGGCACGATCAGCTTGCTCTGCGCGTGGTAGCCCTCGGCGTGCAGACCGCGCTCCGGGCTGATGTTGAGGGCCGGCAGCACCTGGTCGAGGCTGAACGGCTCGTCCAGCGGCGGCAGCCACACCTGGTGCGCGGGCGGACCCTGACCGTCCAGGCGGCTGACGATGACGTCGAGGACGGTGTCGGCGAGCGCGTCGTCGATCTGGTTGCTGCGGGTGTCCGGCTCCGGCTCGGCGAGGATGCGCACCGGCACCGGCGCCGCGGTGAACAGCACGGGGGAGCGGTCGATCCGCCCGCCGCCCTGCACCATCGGCCCGTTCGGCCGGTAGGTGCCCGACACGTACGCGGCCTTGAACTGCACCATCGTCTCGGTGTCGTACTTGAGGATGCCCGCGCCGGGGACGTTCGGCAGGTGGTACGCGTCGGGCACACCGATCGCCGTACGGGACTCGGCCGCCGAGAAGGTGCGCAGACCGATGCGGTACGACAGGAAGGTGTCCAGACCGCGCAGCTTGCCCTCTTCCAGTCGCTGGGAGGCGAGCAGCATGTGCACACCCAGCGAACGGCCGATGCGGCCGATCTGGATGAACATCTCGATGAAGTCCGGCTTGGCGGCGAGGAGTTCGCTGAACTCGTCGATGATCAGGATGAGCGAGGGCAGCGGGTCGAGGGCGGCACCGGCGGCGCGGGCCTTCTCGTAGTCGGTGATGTTGGCGTAGTTGCCGGCCGTCCGCAGGAGCTCCTGCCGGCGGGTCAGCTCACCGGTGATGGAGTCGCGCATGCGGTCGACGAGGGTGAGCTCGTCGGCCAGGTTGGTGATGACCGCGGAGACGTGCGGCATGGAGCCCATGCCGGTGAAGGTCGCACCGCCCTTGAAGTCCGCGAGGACGAAGTTGAGCGTCTCGGAGGAGTGCGTGACCGCGAGGCCCAGCACCAGCGTGCGCAGCAGCTCCGACTTTCCGGAACCGGTGGCGCCGACGCACAGGCCGTGCGGGCCCATCCCCTCCTGCGAGGCCTCCTTGATGTCCAGCATGACCGGCTCGCCGTTCTCGCCGAGACCGATCGGCACCCGCAGCCGCTCGTGCAGCGTGCGCGGCCGCCAGGTGCGCGAGACGTCCACGCTCGCCGCGTCACCGATCTGCATGAGGTCGGTGAAGTCCAGGTTCGCCAGCAGCGGTTCGTCCGCGTCGGCGGCACCGAGCCTGAGCGGCGCGAGCTGACGGGCCAGCGACTCGGCCTGCGCCTGTGACAGCACGTCGGGGACACCGGTGAAGACACCCGTGCCCGCCTCCAGCTCCATCGCCTCGGGCCACACCCGCACCGACAGCGAGCCACGCGCCTCGTCGAGTTCACCGGGCACCACCTCGAGGATGGTCACGCCCTGGAGGCCCTCCGCCGAGGCGAGCACCGAGTCCGCGGGCACACCGCCGCCGTCCAGGACGACGACCACGTGCGGCTGGTCCAGGACCGGCGAGCCGTCCCGGCTCCAGCGGGGGCGCCCCTCGAGCTGGTGGGCGATCATCTCCTCCAGCTCACCGAGGTCGAAGCAGAGCAGGCGCCGGCTGCCGGCGCCGTCGGACTCCTTGTGCTGCATGTGCGGCAGCCACTTGGTCCACTCCCAGTCCACCGCCGCGCCCGGCGAGGCCACGACCGCGATCACCACGTCCTCGGGCGAGTGCAGCGAGGCCAGTTGACCGACGATCGACCGGGTCTGGCCGTAGACCGTCTCGGCGTCGCCGGAGATCGTCACGTGGTAGAAGGAGCGCAGCCCGATCGCCAGCGGGAGTTCGCCCAGGGTGCCGTAGCTCGCGATGAACTGCTGCATCGCGTGGGCGGTCAGCGGCTCCAGCTCGTCCACCGGCGCGGTGTCGGGCGCGACCAGCGGAGTCGCGAGCTGCTGCGGGCCCAGGCCGATGCGCACCTGCGCGAAGTCCGGGTCGGTGGAACGGCGTTCCCACAGCCGCGAGCCCTCGGCGACCAGCGCCCAGAGCTGCTCGGGCGCCGGGTGCAGGTAGTACTGGGCGTCCCGCTGCTTGTGCACCGTGCGCCGCACCTCGCGACGCTTCTGCGCCAGGTACTTGAGGTAGTCGCGGCGGGCCTCGGCCATCTGACCGGAGGGGCCCTTGCGGGACCGCACGATCTGGGCGACGACCATGGCGACCGTGGACGCCAGCATCAGGCCGCCCATGACCTTCATGAAGCCGCCGCTGCCGGAGCTGTTCGGCATGAAGAAGAACGCCGCCGACGAACCCATGCCCAGCATGGGCAGCAGGTTCATCAGCAGGCTGTCGTCCTCGGTGCGCGGGAGTTCGGGAGGGGACTCGAGCTTGACCTCCTCACTCGGCACCTCCGGCGGGTAAACCCGCGGCGGGCGCTTGACGATGACAACGCTCACCGATCCACCAGTCCTTCACGCAATCGCAATGTCGAACCGCCCCCGTCGTGACGGCCCCCGTACGTCTCTCGACTCATGGGGCTCAGCCCACTCATGAGTCGGGCGTTGATCCTACTGTTCTGCGGTGCCGTTGAGCCGGGAGGGGATGAGGAGATGCGGCAAGGGGACGGTAGGGTGACGCTCCAAACGAAGCGCGGAGCGGGTTTCGCCCTGGCAAACCGCGACGAATCACCGAGTACTGGACTAGGGGGAACCGTCAGGTGAGTACGGTTTCAGCAACCGGATTCTGCCGGGTCACGGTGGCGGCACCGAACAGCCGGATCGATGTGGCACTCCCCGAGGACGTGCCGCTCTCTGACGTCTACCCGGAGATCCTGCGGCTGTCGGGACAGACTCCCGAGGAGGCCGCGCCCACCGGGTACAACCTCGTACGCAGGGACGGTTCCGTTCTCGACGACGGCCGCTCGCTCGCCGAACAGCAGATACGCGATGGCGAATTGCTGCTGCTGCGGCCGTTCGCGGACTCGCTGCCGCCCGCCGTCTTCGACGACGTCGTCGACGCCGTGGCCGCCGCCGTCGAGGCCGACCGGCGCAGCTGGAACGACGGCATGATGCGCGTCGTCGGCCTGACCGCCGGCGCGCTGCTGCTGACCATGATGGCGCTGGCGCTGTGGTTCTCCGAGCCGCTGCGCCACGACATGCACGGTCTGCCCGGCGTCATCGCCGGCGCCACCGGAATCGTCCTCGTCGCGCTCGCCTCGGTACGCGCCCGCGTCTACGACGACCACCACGCGGCGGTCGCCCTCGGACTCGCCTCGCTGCCGCACCTGATGGTCGGCGGCTCCGGCATCATGGGCCTCGACGCGGGCGAGGGCCCCGGACGGCTGAACCTCCTCGTCGGCTTCGCGGCCGTCCTCGTCGCCGCTGTCCTGCTCGTCCTGATGCTGCCGCAGAGCGACGCGCCCTTCATCGCCGCCGCGTTCGGCGCCGGCATCGGCGTCCTCGCCACCTTCGCCGCCGTCGTCTTCGAGGCCGAGCCGCGCGAGGCCGCCGCCGTCACCGCCGTCGTCATGATCGCCGTCATCGGCTTCCTGCCCGGCTGGTCCGCCCGCTTCTCCCGGCTGCCCATCGGCTTCCGCTCGCCCGACCAGATCGCCAAGCGCGGCCGCTCCGAGGACCAGCAGGAGCAGGAGCCGGTCGACTACCAGCTCATCACCGACCAGGCCCGCCGCGGCCACGAGCTGCTGCTCGGCCTCGTCGGCGGCTGCGCGGTCACCGGCGTCGCCTCCGCCGGTGTGGTGCTCGGCTTCTCCAGCAGCGGCTGGGCCCAGCTGCTCTCCCTGGCGGCTGGCCTCGCCATGCTGATGCGCGCCCGGCTCTTCCTGTACACGTCCCAGGTCGTGACCCTGATGGTCTCGGGCGTCATCACCGTCAGCCTGCTGGTCCTCGGCCTCGCCCTGAACCCGCCGGCCGACATCATCAAGGACCTCGTCTACGACCACAACAGCGCCCCGCTCGACATCCGCACCGTCTGGCTGTCGGCCGCGGTGGCCCTGGGTGCCACGCTCCTCGTGGCCATCGCCCTGATCGTGCCCCGCAAGGGCGTCACCCCGTTCTGGGGCCGGATGCTCGACCTGAGCGAGGGCGCGGTGCTCCTCTCCCTGGTCCCGCTCTGCCTCGCGGTCCTCGACCTGTACGCGGCGGCCCGCGGCATGACCAGTTGACGTTCCGGTCCGGACACCTCACGGCGGCTGTCACCCGAACGGGTGGCAGCCGCCGCGTCATGTGGACGAGGTGGGCGTGGACCGGATCACTACCGCCGGGCTGATACGCTGGTCGACGGCCGTTTGTGTACGCACCCCCGGAGCTCACCGCTCTGGAGGCCGCGCCCAGCGGATCCCCGCCTCCCGAGTAACGGAAGCTCCCCTGAGAAGTGGACCAGGGGCACTCGGTGGCTACCCAAGAGACTACGAGGAGTACGCGTGTCGCTCGACGCCGCTACGAAGAAGCAGATCATCACCGAGTTCGGTACCAAGGAGGGCGACACCGGCTCCCCCGAGGTCCAGGTCGCGATGCTCTCGCGCCGTATCTCGGACCTGACCGAGCACCTCAAGACCCACAAGCACGACCACCACTCCCGTCGTGGTCTGCTGATCCTGGTCGGTCAGCGCCGTCGCCTTCTCCAGTACCTGGCGAAGAAGGACATCCAGCGCTTCCGTGCGCTGGTCGACCGCCTCGGCATCCGCCGCGGTGCGGCGGGCGCCAAGTAGGACGCCGTGAGGGGAGCGGTTCCCGAAACGATCGGGGGCCGCTCCCTTTGCCGTACGTGCGCACCGTACGTACGGAAACGTGCGCGGTGTCACACCCGCTTTGTAGTGTGGTAGCACAACGCAGTGAAACAAGGAGAAGTGCACCTCGCCGCCGCCGGTCCTCGGTAGTGGCCCCCGGGCCTTGCGAACCCGGGTGCTTCGATCGAAGACCGGCCCGCACCAGACGGAGCGCTTCTCCGCGCACGTCCCCCCGCCACACGGGCGGATCGGGACAAAAGACGAACGCAGACGAAAAGTAACGGAGAGCACCTAGTGGAGAACGAGACCCACTACGCCGAGGCCGTCATCGACAACGGCTCCTTCGGCACCCGCACCATCCGCTTCGAGACGGGCCGCCTCGCCAAGCAGGCCGCCGGCTCCGCCGTGGCGTACCTGGACGACGACACCATGGTGCTGTCGGCCACCACCGCCTCCAAGAACCCCAAGGACCAGCTCGACTTCTTCCCCCTGACGGTGGACGTCGAGGAGCGGATGTACGCCGCCGGCAAGATCCCCGGCAGCTTCTTCCGCCGCGAGGGCCGCCCCTCCGAGGACGCCATCCTCACCTGCCGGCTGATCGACCGCCCGCTGCGCCCCTCCTTCAAGAAGGGCCTGCGCAACGAGATCCAGGTCGTCGCCACCATCATGGCGCTCAACCCCGACCACCTGTACGACGTCGTGGCGATCAACGCCGCCTCCGCGTCCACCCAGCTGGCCGGCCTGCCCTTCTCCGGCCCGATCGGCGGCGTCCGCGTCGCGCTGATCAACGGCCAGTGGGTCGCCTTCCCGACGCACTCCGAGCTCGAGGACGCCGTCTTCGACATGGTCGTCGCGGGCCGCACCCTGGAGGACGGCGACGTCGCGATCATGATGGTCGAGGCCGAGGCCACCGAGAAGACCATCCAGCTCGTCAAGGGCGGCGCCGAGGCCCCGACCGAGGAGGTCGTCGCCGCCGGTCTGGAAGCCGCGAAGCCCTTCATCAAGGTCCTCTGCAAGGCCCAGGCCGACCTCGCCTCCAAGGCCGCCAAGCCCACCGGCGAGTTCCCGATCTTCCTCGACTACCAGGACGACGTCCTGGAGGCGCTGACCGCCGCCGTCAAGCCGGAGCTCGCCTCCGCGCTGACCATCGCGGGCAAGCAGGAGCGCGAGGCCGAGCTCGACCGCGTCAAGGGTCTGGCCGCCGAGAAGCTGCTCCCGGAGTTCGAGGGCCGCGAGAAGGAGATCTCCGCCGCGTACCGCTCCCTGACCAAGCAGCTCGTCCGCGAGCGCGTGATCAAGGAGAAGAAGCGCATCGACGGCCGTGGCGTCACGGACATCCGTACGCTCGCCGCCGAGGTCGAGGCCATCCCGCGCGTGCACGGCTCCGCGGTGTTCGAGCGTGGCGAGACCCAGATCCTGGGCGTCACCACCCTCAACATGCTCCGCATGGAGCAGCAGCTGGACACCCTCTCCCCGGTGACCCGCAAGCGCTACATGCACAACTACAACTTCCCGCCGTACTCCACCGGCGAGACCGGCCGCGTCGGCTCCCCGAAGCGCCGCGAGATCGGCCACGGCGCCCTCGCCGAGCGCGCCCTCGTCCCGGTCCTGCCGACCCGCGAGGAGTTCCCCTACGCGATCCGCCAGGTCTCCGAGGCGCTGAGCTCCAACGGCTCGACGTCCATGGGCTCGGTCTGCGCCTCCACCATGTCGCTGCTGAACGCCGGTGTGCCGCTGAAGGCCCCCGTCGCCGGTATCGCCATGGGCCTGATCTCCCAGGACATCGACGGCGAGACGCACTACGTCACCCTCACCGACATCCTCGGTGCGGAGGACGCCTTCGGCGACATGGACTTCAAGGTCGCCGGCACCAAGGAGTTCGTCACCGCCCTCCAGCTCGACACCAAGCTGGACGGCATCCCCGCCTCCGTCCTGGCCGCCGCCCTCAAGCAGGCCCGTGACGCCCGCCTCCACATCCTCGACGTGATGATGGAAGCGATCGACACGCCGGACGAGATGTCCCCGAACGCCCCGCGGATCATCACCGTCAAGATCCCCGTGGACAAGATCGGCGAGGTCATCGGCCCCAAGGGCAAGATGATCAACCAGATCCAGGAGGACACCGGCGCCGACATCACGATCGAGGACGACGGCACCATCTACATCGGTGCGGTCGACGGCCCCTCCGCCGAGGCGGCCCGCACCACGATCAACTCGATCGCCAACCCGACCATGCCGGAGGTCGGCGAGCGCTACCTGGGTACGGTCGTCAAGACCACCACCTTCGGCGCGTTCGTGTCGCTGCTCCCGGGCAAGGACGGTCTGCTGCACATCTCGCAGATCCGCAAGCTGGCCGGTGGCAAGCGCGTAGAGAACGTCGAGGACGTGCTCGGCGTGGGCGCCAAGGTCCAGGTCGAGATCGCCGAGATCGACTCCCGCGGCAAGCTCTCCCTGATCCCCGTGATCGAGGGCGAAGAAGGCTCCTCGGACGAGAAGAAGGACGACGCCGACCAGTGACGTCCCGTAGCTCCAAGGCGACGGCCCGCACCTCTTCGGAGGCGCGGGCCGTCGCCCGTACCCAAACCCTCATCAAGGGCGAGAACGGCATCGGCACCGTCCGCAAGACCACCCTCCCGGGCGGCCTGCGCATCGTCACCGAGACCCTCCCCTCGGTCCGCTCCGCGACCTTCGGCATCTGGGCGCACGTCGGCTCCCGCGACGAGACCCCCTCGCTGAACGGCGCCACGCACTACCTGGAGCACCTCCTCTTCAAGGGCACCGCCAAGCGCAGCGCGCTGGACATCTCCTCCGCCCTCGACGCGGTCGGCGGCGAGATGAACGCGTTCACGGCGAAGGAGTACACGTGCTACTACGCGCGCGTGCTCGACGCCGACCTGCCGCTCGCCATCGACGTGGTCTGCGACATGCTCACGGGCTCCCTCATCCGCGAAGAGGACGTCAACGTCGAACGCGGCGCGATCCTCGAGGAGATCGCGATGACCGAGGACGACCCGGGCGACTGCGTGCACGACCTGTTCGCGCAGACCATGTTCGGCGACAACCCCCTCGGCCGCCCTGTCCTCGGCACGGTCGACACCGTCAACGCCCTGACCGCCGACCGCATCCGCCGCTTCTACAAGAAGCACTACGACCCGACGCATCTCGTCGTCGCGGCCGCGGGCAACGTCGACCACGACAAGGTCGTACGGCAGGTCCGCACCGCCTTCGAGAAGGCCGGCGCCCTCAAGAACCTCGACGCCACGCCCATCGCCCCGCGCGACGGCAGGCGCGCCCTGCGCACCGCGGGCCGCGTCGAGCTGCTCGGCCGCAAAACCGAGCAGGCCCACGTCGTCCTCGGCATGCCCGGCCTCGCCCGCACGGACGAGCGCCGCTGGGCCCTCGGCGTGCTCAACACCGCGCTCGGCGGCGGCATGTCGTCCCGTCTCTTCCAGGAGGTCAGGGAGAAGCGCGGGCTGGCGTACAGCGTCTACTCGTACACCTCCGGCTTCGCCGACTGCGGCCTGTTCGGCGTGTACGCCGGCTGCCGGCCCTCGCAGGTCCACGACGTACTGAAGATCTGCCGCGACGAACTCGACCAGGTCGCCGAGCACGGTCTGACGGACGACGAGATCGGCCGCGCCATCGGTCAGCTGAAGGGCTCCACGGTCCTGGGCCTGGAGGACACCGGCGCGCTGATGAACCGCATCGGCAAGAGCGAGCTGTGCTGGGGCGAGCAGATGTCCGTCGACGACATGCTCACCCGCATAGCGTCGGTCACCCCGGACGACGTCCGCGAGGTCGCCCGCGAGATCCTGGGACGGCGCCCGTCGCTGTCGGTCATCGGCCCGCTGAAGGACAAGCAGGCGGCCCGACTGCACGAAGCGGTCGCGTAAGCCCTCCCCCCGAAGGAAGCAAGAAGATGAGCAAGCTGCGCGTGGCGGTCCTCGGTGCCAAGGGCCGGATCGGTTCCGAGGCGGTCAAGGCCGTCGAGGCCGCCGAGGACATGGAACTGGTCGCCGCTCTCGGCCGGGGCGACAAGCTGGAGAGTCTCGCCGGGACGGGCGCCCAGGTCGCCGTCGAACTGACCACACCCGCCTCGGTGATGGAGAACCTGGAGTACTGCGTCGGCCACGGCATCCACGCGGTCGTAGGCACCACCGGCTGGACCGACGAGCGCCTCGCGCAGCTGAACGGCTGGCTCGCCCAGTCCCCGGAGACGGGCGTGCTCATCGCGCCCAACTTCTCCATCGGGGCCGTCCTGACCATGAAGTTCGCCCAGATCGCCGCGCCCTATTTCGAGTCCGTCGAGGTCGTCGAGCTGCACCACCCCAAGAAGGTCGACGCCCCGTCCGGCACCGCCACCCGCACGGCCCAGCTCATCGCCGAGGCCCGGCGCGCGGCGGGCACGGCCCCGGCGCCGGACGCCACGGAGACGGCCCTGGACGGGGCGCGCGGCGCGAACGTCGACGGGATCCCCGTCCACGCCGTCCGCCTGCGCGGTCTCCTCGCCCACCAGGAGGTCCTGCTCGGCGGCGAGGGCGAGACGCTGACCATCCGCCACGACTCCCTCCACCACAGCAGCTTCATGCCGGGCATCCTGCTCGGCGCCCGCCGAGTGGTCACGACCCCGGGCCTGACCTTCGGCCTGGAGAACTTCCTGGACCTGGGCTGATGCGCGCCAAGCTGTCCTACGTCCTCACGGCCGCCGTCCTGGTCTTCTACTTCGTCCTGGTCGGCAGCCGCGGCGTCATGCTGATCCAGTCCGGCACCCTCGTCACCGTCACGTTCGGCGTCGCGGTGCTGATCCTGCCGGTGATCGGCGTGTGGTTCCTGTGGAAGAACACCCAGTTCGTCCGCAGGGCCAACGCCCTGGCAGCCGAGCTCGACGCCGAGGGCGGCCTGCCCGTCGACGAGCTCAAGCGCACGCCCGGGGGACGGATCGACCGTGACTCGGCGGACGAGGTCTTCGCCCGGCGCAAGGCCGAGACGGAGGCGGCCCCCGACGACTGGCGCAGTTGGTTCCGGCTCGCCGTGGCCTACCACGACGCCCGCGACACCCCGCGTGCCCGCAAGGCCATGCAGCGCGCGATAGCACTGCACGACGGCAAGGCCGTCCAGCAGCTCTGAGGTCCCGACACGTCGAAGGGGGCCGGTCCTGATGCGGACCGGCCCCCTTCTTCGTCTGTTTCTGCCGGGGTCAGCCCCGCGCGTGCTCCGCCGCCCAGGCCTCCACCGCGTCCGCGGCCCGGTCGAACGCCTGGCCGCGCGCGAGGAAGTCCGCGTTGTGCGTGGTGAGCAGCGGCGGCAGGTCCTCGGGCCCGCGACCCTGCCGTACGAGGGTCAGGGCCTGGCCCTGGACCGTGCGCGGCAGTCCGAGCCAGCGCACCGGCTGCTGTGCCGTCCGCACGGCGACGACCTGTTCCCAGGACACCGTACGAGTGAACAGGAAGCCCACCCGACGCACCCCGCGGGCGCTCACCCACACCCCCATGCGCAACAGCCGCAGCGCACCGACGATGACGAGCAACGCGATCCCCAGCACCACGGCGGCCTCGGTCGGCGAGTCGGTCAGCGCGATGATCACCGCGGCGAACAGCACGTACGAGGCGAGCAACAGGAGAATCGCCGCCACACCCACCCGCCACGGACCGGGGCGGTAGGGGCGCCGCCAGCGGTCACGGTTCTCGAACGGCAACGGGGCGTCGTCGTCCGTAGCCTCGAACACGCGGTCGGCCGTCAGGAAGGGCAGGGGCACGGCGGGTCCTCACTCGATCCATGCGGTGGGCTGTGCCCGGTGAGGCTATCCGCCGTTGTCCCCGCGAGCCACTCCTGGGGGCCCGGTTGAGTCAGTGTCCTTGGGACGCCTGCGACTGCTGTGTCTGCGAGGGCGCCTGATCCTGTGACAGCGCCGGCATCCCGAGGACGAGGGACCCCACCAGCCCGGCGACGATGGTGAGTCCCGTCAGCCAGCGCCCGGCCATCTCACCGGCGGACGCCCGCTCACGGGGCGGAGGAGTGACATTGCTGCGGAACCTGTCGGCTTCGGCGACAAAGGCGAACGGTACGGGTTCGCGCCGACGCAACAGCATGGGGGTACTTCTCCCTTCAGGGATGGAACTTCAGGGACGGAACCTCAGGGATCGAACGATCGCTGCTGTCTGTACAGACGAGCGGTTCCCGCAAAAGGTGCCCGGTTTCGCCGACTTAACTCGGTCACGCCACTGAAAGTCCCGTTTGGCGGCACGTAGAGTGGCGTCGCCACCGAACGAGCTGGGAAGGACCCCCCGAACCGTGACCCCCACCCCCGACGACGATTTCAAGATCGAGCTGCGCGACGACGTCACCGTCGAACTGGTCAAGCACAGCGCGGCCGACTCCGACGTGCTGTTCGCCGCCCGGGTGTCGACCGTCGGAGAGCAGTCCCTGGACGAGCTGAACAAGGACCCGGAGCGCTCCAAGGGCCTGATCAATTACCTCATGCGGGACCGGCACGGCAGCCCCTTCGAGCACAACTCGATGACCTTCTTCATCAGCGCCCCGATCCTCGTCTTCCGCGAGTTCATGCGGCACCGCGTGGGCTGGTCGTACAACGAGGAGTCCGGCCGCTACCGGGAGCTCCAGCCCGTCTTCTACGTCCCCGGCGCCGACCGCAAGCTCGTCCAGCAGGGCCGCCCGGGCAAGTACGTCTTCGTCGAGGGCACCCCGGAGCAGCACGAGTCCGTCGCGCACGCCATGGAGGAGTCGTACCGCCAGGCGTACCGGTCCTACCAGGAGATGCTCGCGCAGGGCGTCGCCCGCGAGGTCGCCCGTTCGGTCCTGCCCGTCGGCCTGTTCTCGTCGATGTACGCCACCTGCAACGCCCGTTCGCTCATGCACTTCCTCGGTCTGCGCACCCAGCACGAGCAGGCGAAGGTGCCGTCCTTCCCGCAGCGGGAGATCGAGATGGTCGGCGAGAAGATGGAGGCGGAGTGGGCGAAGCTCATGCCGCTCACCTACGCCGCCTTCAACGCGAACGGCCGTGTGGCGCCGTAACGGACGCCTGTTTACCCGCAGGGCACAGATGTGCGGGTCCACCTCGCGAAGTGTCCGTATTGCGGCATTTAGAGAAGTTCATCTAGCCTGATCAAACGGACCCGGCACTGCTTGAACCCCCGAGCAGGCAGTGCCGGGCTCCGCATTTGTCCGGACTTTTGCCGTCCCCCTAGGGCAGACCCCGCCCTGCGCAACGAGTAGCGTGTTACCCATGGCTCCGACCTCCACTCCGCAGACCCCCTTCGGGCGGGTCCTCACCGCCATGGTCACGCCCTTCACGGCGGACGGCGCACTCGACCTCGACGGCGCACAGCGGCTCGCCACCCACCTGGTGGACGCAGGCAACGACGGCCTGATCATCAACGGCACCACGGGCGAGTCCCCCACCACCAGTGACGCGGAGAAATCGGACCTGGTACGAGCCGTACTGGAGGCGGTCGGAGACCGCGCCCACGTCGTCGCGGGCGTCGGCACCAACGACACCCACCACAGCATCGAGCTGGCCCGGACCGCCGAGAAGACCGGCGCGCACGGCCTGCTGATCGTGACGCCGTACTACAACAAGCCCCCGCAGGAGGGCCTGTACCGGCACTTCAAGGCCGTCGCCGACGCCGCCGAGCTGCCCGTCATGCTCTACGACATCCCCGGCCGCAGCGGCGTCCCGATCAGCACCGAGACGCTGGTCCGGCTCGCCGAGCACCCGCGGATCGTCGCCAACAAGGACGCCAAGGGCGACCTCGGGCGCGCGAGCTGGGCCATCGCCCGCTCGGGCCTGGCCTGGTACTCCGGCGACGACATGCTGAACCTCCCGCTGCTCTCCGTGGGCGCGGTCGGTTTCGTCTCGGTCGTCGGCCATGTGGTCACCCCGGACCTGCGCGCCCTGGTCGAGGCGTTCGTCTCGGGTGACGTACAGAAGGCCACCGAGATCCACCAGAAGCTGCTCCCCGTCTACACGGGCATGTTCCGCACCCAGGGCGTGATGACGACCAAGGCGGCGCTCAGCCTCCGGGGACTCCCCGCCGGGCCCCTGCGCGCCCCCATGGTCGAGCTCTCGCCCGAAGAGATCGAGCAGCTCAAGCTCGATCTCGCCGCCGGCGGGGTACAGCTCTAGCACCAGACTTCGCGCGCCCGGCGCGCAACCGGACTCAACAACTGAATAGGCGGGCCACCGGTGCCCGCACCACAAATACAACTGCTACACGCACGAACGTCACGCGCGCCACGTGCCCCACCGGTACGTGGCGCGCGTGGTGAGGAGAGTCTTTTGAGTCATCCGCATCCTGAACTGGCCCCGCCCCCGCCGCTTCCCGAAGGCGGCCTGCGAGTCACCCCACTCGGCGGTCTCGGCGAGATCGGCCGAAACATGACGGTCTTCGAATACGGCGGCCGTCTGCTGATCGTCGACTGCGGAGTGCTGTTCCCGGAGGAGGAGCAACCCGGAATCGACCTGATCCTGCCGGACTTCTCGTCCGTCAGGGACCGCCTCGACGACATCGAGGGCATCGTCCTCACCCATGGCCACGAGGACCACATCGGCGGCGTCCCCTTCCTCCTTCGCGAGAAGCCGGACATCCCGCTGATCGGCTCCAAGCTGACCCTCGCGCTCATCGAGGCCAAGCTCCAGGAGCACCGCATCCGCCCGTACACCCTTGAGGTGGCCGAAGGGCACCGCGAGCGGATCGGCCCCTTCGACTGCGAGTTCGTCGCGGTCAACCACTCCATCCCGGACGCCCTGGCGGTCGCCATCCGGACGCCCGCCGGCATGGTGGTCCACACGGGCGACTTCAAGATGGACCAGCTCCCGCTGGACGGACGCCTCACGGACCTGCACGCCTTCGCGCGGCTGAGCGAGGAAGGTATCGACCTTCTCCTCTCCGACTCGACGAACGCCGAGGTCCCGGGCTTCGTCCCGCCGGAGAAGGACATCTCGAACGTCCTGCGGCAGGTCTTCGCGGGCGCCCGCAAGCGGATCATCGTGGCGAGCTTCGCCAGCCACATCCACCGCATCCAGCAGATCCTGGACGCGGCCCACGAGTACGGCCGCCGGGTCGCCTTCGTCGGCCGCTCGATGGTCCGCAACATGGGCATCGCGCGCGACCTCGGCTATCTGAAGGTCCCCCCGGGCCTGGTGGTCGACGTCAAGACGCTCGACGACCTCCCGGACCACGAGGTGGTCCTGGTCTGCACGGGCTCGCAGGGCGAACCGATGGCCGCCCTGTCCCGCATGGCCAACCGCGACCACCAGATCCGGATCGTCAATGGCGACACGGTCATCCTCGCCTCCTCGCTGATCCCGGGTAACGAGAACGCGGTCTACCGCGTGATCAACGGCCTGACCCGCTGGGGCGCCAACGTCGTCCACAAGGGCAACGCCAAGGTGCACGTCTCGGGCCACGCCTCGGCGGGCGAGCTCCTGTACTTCTACAACATCTGCCGCCCGAAGAACCTGATGCCGGTCCACGGCGAATGGCGCCACCTGCGCGCCAACGCCGAGCTGGGCGCCCTGACCGGCGTCCCGCACGACCGCATCGTCATCGCCGAGGACGGCGTGGTCGTCGACCTCGTCGAGGGCAAGGCGAAGATCGCGGGCAAGGTCCAGGCGGGGTACGTCTACGTCGACGGCCTCTCGGTCGGCGATGTCGGCGAGCCGGCCCTCAAGGACCGCAAGATCCTCGGCGACGAGGGCATCATCTCGGTCTTCCTGGTCGTCGACTCGTCCACCGGCAAGATCACGGGCGGTCCGCACATCCAGGCACGCGGCTCCGGCATCGAGGACTCGGCCTTCGCCGACGTGATCCCGAGGATCACCGAGGTGCTCGAGCGCTCGGCCCAGGACGGCGTGGTCGAACCCCACCAGCTCCAGCAACTGGTGCGGCGGACCCTCGGCAAGTGGGTCTCCGACACGTATCGCCGCAGGCCGATGATCCTCCCTGTGGTGGTGGAGGTCTGACGGACCGTCGGACACTCGTCCGAGCGAACTGGGAGCGGGGCGCCTCGATTTGCATCGAGGCGCCCCGCTCCAGTACGTTTACGGCTCCGCCCGAGGGGGAACCCGGCAGCTTCGTGCTCCGGAGCCAGCCTCCAGAGGGCGGGAATTCCGACTCAGAACATCTGATAAAGTCGGAGCCGCCGGAAAGGGAAACGCGGAAGCGGGAACCTGGAAAGCACCGAGGAAATCGGAACCGGAAACGGTCTGATAGAGTCGGAAACGCAA